>JAPLJK010000054.1:0-2257 GCA_026388625.1 Deltaproteobacteria bacterium
CAGGTAATATTTAGTTATTCAGACATGCTTCTTGCAGATAAGAACGAAGGAGACCCGGGGTACGAAGGACTCCAGAAAATACTAAAAACTTCTCAAGATGCCGCAGACCTTGTCCAGAGGATTCGCATATTCGGCAGAAAGGCTGAAATGAATCTTGTTCCCCTGGACCTGAACCATCAAGTTGATGAGGTGACGAAGCTCCTGTCGCATACCATACCCAAGATGATTGAGATGGACATTCATCTTACAAAAGACCCGGTAATTATTAAAGCTGACTCCTCTCAAATTGCCCAGATGGTAATGAACCTTGCCGTCAATGCCAATGAAGCAATGCCACAGGGAGGCAGATTATCTATTCTGACCGAGAACATCGTATTGGACGATGATTATTGCCGACCGCATGTAGGAGTAAAGCCCGGTCCACACGTCATGCTCACGGTATCGGATACGGGTCGAGGAATCGATAAAGGCTTGATGGAAAGGATATTCGACCCCTTCTACTCTACAAAAATGAGAGACTACCACAAGGGTACAGGTCTAGGGCTGTCGGTCGTACAAGGAATCGTGCAGCAGCATGGTGGTCACATAACCGTTGAGAGTGAAGTCGGTCAAGGTACCACCTTCAGGATGTACTTTCCTGCACTGGAAGTTGAAAAAGTACCTGAATATGTGGAGAAGGAAATTCCTTATCCTGCCGGTGGTAACGAAACCATTCTCCTGGTTGAGGATTGGGAAATGGTGAGAAAACTTGGCGTAACCATTCTCGAAAAATTCGGCTACACAGTCCTCAGTGCGGGTGATGGACAAGAGGCCCTAGAGGTGTATGAGAAGGAGCAAGGGAACATTTCTCTCGTCATACTGGATATCCTTATGCCTCGGATGGACGGCAAGGAGTGCCTTGTGGAACTCCTGCGGATCAATCCAGCCGTCAAAGTTATTATTTCGAGTGGTGTAGGTCACTATGACTTGATTAATGATATAGTCAAGATTGGTGCAAAGGGTGCCGTCCATAAGCCTTATGGCATGAGACAACTTCTGGGGATGGTTCGTGATGTCCTGGATGGGGATTGACGAGACCTGCATTTGAGGATTGCACACTCAAGGTATCAGAAAGAAAGTACGTATGCCCATGACATGACAAGTTGTAGAATTTTTTAGGCAAGGCTGCGGTCCTTCAGGTAACCTGCCAGTCACCACTAGATTCAGTTCATGAGGAGTTGGAAATGAAGTGACCCATATTACCTCCCTTTCGAAGAGGAGTTTTATATGAACGTACGTGCGGTTGTACTCATGTTGGGACTGTTGTCAGTGGTGTCTACCGTAGTAGGGGGATACCTCTACTATGACTTCGCTCAAGAATCTGCTCTCAAAGAGGCTGAAAACCAGTTTGTCGTCACCAACGAAGCGCTCAGGGACGATGTTCTTCGGCTCATTTTTGTAAATCGGAACGAGGTGCGGGCTTTAGCTCAGTTTGAGCAGCTCCCGGAAGCGCTCCAAAAAAGAAATGAAGAGACCCTGTTGCAGTCCAACCGTGTACTGGACCATTTTGCGCTGGGTCTTGCTTACGATGTCTGCTTTCTGATTGACAGCACCGGCAACGCCATAGCTTCGAGCAATCGCAATCAGCCGGACAGCTTTGTTGGGCACAACTATTCTTTCCGCTCCTATTTCCGGGATGCCATGCAAGGAATGCCAGCCATTGAATGGGCCCTCGGTACGGTAACAGGAGTAAGGGGCATCTTTTTTAGCCATCCCATATATGCTGTAGATGGTGGGGGCCCCATAGGAGTGGTAGTCATCAAGGTTTCAACACGGGATCTTGACAGGGTTTTTGTACGCACAAGAAACATGATCGGCTTGTTAGTGCATAAAAGTGGGATCATATTTGTTTCCAGCAGAGCGAATTGGATCTTGAAGCTCTTATGGCGAGCTTCGCCTGAAGAGCAGTCCGAAATTGCAAAGACTCAGCAATTTGGCAAAGGACCGTGGGATTGGACTGGTTTGGAGAAAAGCGCGGACAGCCAAGCTGTGGATAGCTCAGGAGAAGATTATCTCTTCAAGGAGACCGTTCTCGAAAACTGCCCCGGCTGGAGGATCGTTTCATTATACAGCCCCCAATCGGTCTCTGACAAGATTGTGGATCCTTTGTTAGGGAAGACTGGTTACGTTGCCATTACTTTATGCTTGCTTGTTGGAGGGGCAGTCATTGTCCTGTACGGGATGGCCCAGCGCGATATCCGAAGCCGTAAGCACGCTG
>JAPLJK010000048.1:0-3490 GCA_026388625.1 Deltaproteobacteria bacterium
TGCAGTAGCGTAAAAAGCGGGGAATGCCCTAAAAAAGCAGGGTTTATAACTGTATTTTGCTCAACATCCGGCTCAAATCATACCGAAACAAAGAATTTTGGAAAATCCCGGGTTGCCGGAGTAATTAATAGAGGTTCCCTTTAGTATTTTCCGGAGTTCTTCGTACCCTGGGTCTCTTTCATTCTTATCCGCAAGAAGCATATCTGAATAACCAAGTATTATAGCGAGCATGTTGTTGAAATCGTGAGCAATGCCTGCGGCTAATGTCCCCATTGTTTCCATCTTTTGTGACTGAAGGAGCTGGGCTCTGAGGTTTTCCTTCTCTTGCTCCGCCCGCTTGCGGTCCGTCATGTCCATATGAGTGCCGATGACACGCAAGGGTTTGCCATCATCCATCCACTCCATGACCTTTCCCCGATCAAGGATCCATTTGTAATTACCATCCTTACATAGCACACGATGTTCATTTTCATAGAATGGCGTCTCGCCACTGAAATGCCTCTCAAGGTCTCCATAGCAGCTCTCTTTGTCATCAGTATGTACTCTCTTGTCCCATTCATCGAGGGTGTTCCCGATTTCATGCTCCTCATAGCCAAGCATTGCTTTCCACTGCCTAGAAAAAAACACCTCATTCGTCTGAGCGTTCCAATCCCAAACCCCGTCACGTGCTCCTTCCAAGGCAAATTGCCAGCGTTCTTCGCTCTCCCTCAAAGCCTCCTCTCCCCTCTTGCGCTCAGTAATGTCTCTTGTAACATTAAGAATATGCTCTACTCCGTTCAGCACGATAATAGAGGCTGACATAAGCCCATATCGAATATCCCCGTCCTTAGTGTGAAAACAAGTCTCGAAATTGTCAACCATACCTTCAGCTTTCAGCTTCTCAGTCCATCTATTCCTGTGTTCAGGCTTATCCCATATACCTAACTCCAGCGAAGTTTTCCCGATAACTTCCTCTTCCGCATAACCAAAGATCTGCTTGAATCCTTCATTGACCGACACAAGCATTCCGTCAACAAGCCGGGAAACTGAAATAGCATCGGGGCTTAAGAAAAAGGCTTTGCTAAATTTCTCTTCACTTAGTCGCAGGGCCTCCTCTGCTCGCCTGCGCTCGGTGATGTCGATTCCTATACCAATGCCGGAACCGTCCGGCAGGGCCAGGTTTGCCCAGGATGTATCAAGCTGGTGGCCGTAGCGTGTCAGAGTTGAGAAGTCACCCCACGTGCCTTTAGCTGAATCAATGTAGTTTACGACGTAATCCCTGTAATTCGGGTCGGGATAACATTCCTCAAGTAAATTGTGGCTCCCCAGTTCTTCCTGTGACCATCCGAGTGTCTCTTGCAAGCATCGGTTGACATACCGGCAATGACCTTGGGCGTCATAAAATACCATCATTGCAGGGACATTATCGAGGATCACTTCCATCACTTGCTTCTGGTTCCGCAACTCCTCCTCAGCCCGCTTTCTTTCGGTGATGTCACGTGTGACGCCTTGGAGTGCAATGAGTTGTCCCTCATCGTTGAAAACCGGGGTCGCCACTGTTTCAGTCCACAGGGTGGTTCCGTCCTTCCGGACCTGCTCGGTTTCATACGGTTCGGGGACAAAACCCACCCTATTGGACCGCAGTAACTCAAGGCGTCCGGCCACCTTCGCCTTAATTGGTTCAATCTCGTTTGGGGCTAGGTGAACATCAAATCCGGTGTCGTCTGCCAGATAACATCCTCCATATTGTCGGCCAGCAGGCGGTACTTCTCTTCGCTCTGCTTAAGCGTCTGTTCTGCTCGCTTCAACCGTAACAATGACTCAACGCGAGCCAGCAACGCACGGTTCGATACCGGTCGAGCAATATATCCATCTGCGCCGGTCTCCAAACCCACAGCTTGATCGTCCGAACTTGTTCGAAGGCTGGAGAGCAATACGACGTAGCTGTCCGCCAAGGTCTTATCCAACTTGATGCGCTTGCAAACCTCTATGCCGTTTATGTCAGGTAGCATGACATCCAGTAAAACCAAATCCGGTCTTTGTTCTATCGTGAAACGTAAACAGTCTGTTCCGGTTGCTGCCTCAATAGTCTCGTAACCCGCAGATTTTAAACTTCTGGACATACCCTGCAGCTAGTGTGGGTCGTCGTCTACTACCAGTATTCGGGTCTTCTCGTTCATTTCGTCTGCCTCTGGGATTGCGGTTAGTCCGTTCCGTATTTCAATTTGGCCTCAGTCTGTAGGATTTCAAATTCAATGGACAGAACCAAGGTGACGCTCAATCCCCATCGAGAACCTGTCGAACCATCCCTAGAATTTGCCTCATGCTGTATGGCTTATTCACGGCACCCTTTGCACCAATCTCGACCACTTCATTAATCAAGTCATAGTAACCTACACCACTCGAAATAATAACTTTCACAGTTGGATTGATCCGCAGGAGTTGCTCAAGGCACTGTTTACCATCCATCCGAGGCATAATGATATCCAGTATCACGAGAGCAATATTCCCTTGCTCCTTCTCATACACTTCTAGGGCCTCTTGTCCATCACACGCACTGAGGACTGTAACAAGGAGAATGGTTTCCGTACCACCGGCAGGATAAGGAATTTTCCACTCCACATATTCAGGTACTTTTTCAACTTCCAGTGCTGGAAAGTACATCCTGAAGGTGGTGCCTTGGCCGACTTCACTCTCAACAGTTATGTGACCACCATGCTGTTGCACGATTCCTTGTACGACCGACAGCCCAAGGCCTGTTCCCTTCCGGTAGTCTCTGGCTTTTGTAGAGTAGAAGGGGTCGAATATCCGCTCCATCAAGCTTTTGTCTATTCCTCGACCTGTATCCGATACCGTGAGCATGACGTGTGGACCGGGTTTTACTCCCATAAGTAACCGGCAATAATCATCGTCCAGTACGATGTTCTCGGTCAGAATAGATAATCTGCCTCCCTGAGGCATTGCTTCATTGGCATTGACGGCAAGGTTCATGACCATCTGAGTAATTTGAGAGGGGTCAGCACGGATAATTACCGGGTCTTTCGCCAGATGAATGTCCATCTCAATCATCTTGGGCAAGGTACGTGAGAGAAGCTTCGTCGCCTGGTTAATTTGATGGTTCAGGTCCAGGGGAATAAGATTCATTTCCGCCTTTCTACCGAATATGCGAATCCTCTGGACAAGGTCTGCGGCATCTTGAGAAGTTTTTAGTATTTTCTGGAGTCCTTCGTACCCAGGGTCTTTTTCATTCTTATCTGCAAGGAGCATAGACGAATAACCAAGTATCACTGTGAGCATGTTGTTGAAATCGTGGGCAATACCTGCGGCTAATGTCCCCATTGTTTCCATCTTTTGTGACTGAAGAAGCTGGGCTCTGAGATTTTCCCTTTCCTGCTCGGCTCGTTTTCTCTCAGAAATGTCAATGTGGTACCATAAACGTCCATAGGGCTTGTTATCGATTTTGATAGGAATGAGATCTACCAAGTACGTTCGACCCCCATGAATTGCAACT
>JAPLJK010000085.1:0-2118 GCA_026388625.1 Deltaproteobacteria bacterium
CTCAATATTGATGTATTTTGCTGCTGGGTCATGGCATCCTCCTGACTTTTTGAAATTGTAATTCTTCAGGTAGTATGCCATGACTCGCTTCTAAACCGTATTCTCATTGTTGGTTGCGCCCGCACAAGGCATGGATGTTCAACAGCATGACCCTCATTTCTTGGCTGCTCGATGAAGCCCCGGTCAACCAATTCCCTAACAGGGAACCTCCGGGACCATTCAAAAAGACCCTCGGCCTTCTCGTTTGCCATTTGACGGGCCTTGAAAAACCTGTAATTGGCTTCCAGATTGTTCCAGATCTGACTATCAATCCCCAGGACCCGCTCAAACAATATTGCGGTGTACGGCGTTACAGAAGCTTCCCCACCAATTATCTGATGAATATGCTTTGCCGAAAGCCCGCAGCGCTCAGCAAAGTCCTTCTTCCGAATTCCGCGAGCATCTAACGTCTCTTCGAGAATCTCCCCAGGTGATGAAGCGTAATCCGGCCTGTATTCATTTTTGACACGGTTAAGCATTGTGGTAATCCTCCACATCTAAGATCCTTATGGCAGCGATGTGTTCCAGGTCTAGTCCCCGTCTTTCCGAATTGGCACAGGATTGTGGTCTGGCACAAAAACCAATCGGTAGTTACCAGTCAAGTCCACGGCGAACAGACCTTTTCGACTTCCCTTCAGTTCGTGTCTACGATGAGGCGGCAAAACTGGAACTTTCCCAAGGTTTTCAGCAACTCCCAGGAAATCGCATCTTGATCTTCTCAGCTCTGTCTTGGCCGTATTTTTTAACAAGCGCCTTGTACGAATTGAAGATCGCAATCAGCTTCTTGGCCTTGAAAGTGATGTCCATCTATTCGATTTCTACCAACCTTCTCCGACCTGATGCACCCTGAGACTTTGCCAACTTTTCCCAACCCGCCATCGATACCCTTAAATGTAAGTTACCATTTTGGTAACTAAACAGCAACAATTTGTCCATAACAATGACCCAAATTGGTTGGCCAAAACCCCGTTCCCCTCTCACGAGCACGACACTTTTTTGTTTTTGAGTATTTTTCATTATACCGACTGAAGCCATTAGTTTCAGTAACTTACGCTGATTTCAGGCAGTGCTTCAATTATTGTCCGATTCGTTAAGCGGGTACTGGTTTTGACGCACTTGAGATAAGATTGCTGATTTTTTCATCCCATGTGCCGTAAACCCTGGGCTATTGACATCCGGGTTATTCTTATAGTCGGCATGAAGGCTGCTGCAAGTCCTATCATGAATGACGCACCGATGGCCATGACGACCGTTGCAGGATCTGTTTCCGCTGGGGGAAATAGTCCCTGGAATTGTTTTTGAAAAAAAGCGGATCCGGGAAAGCTCAGAATGACTCGACCATGCCGCCTATCAACGAAATGGCTGTGGATTCACCGGAAATGAGCACAAAGAGGTACCACTTATCAAAACCCAGAGTTTTCAAAACAGCATACTCAGAGGTACGTTCCCTCGAAGTCATTGCCATTGTGTTGGCCACAGCCAAAAGTATGATCACGATAACCACTATGGCAATTATCTTAATAGACGCCACGATCGCTTCAGTCATAGCAACAAAGCCCATCTGAAAAGCTTTCTCGGTCTCGTTGAGAGAGTCTCGGCTAAAGAACTTTGAAAGAGGGCATCTATCTCTTGAGAGATTTCTGCCGCACGATCCGCGTCCTTTATTCCGACCATGTACCATCCAACTTTGTCTGCACTCGCTGGAACTGTCAAAAAGCCCAATCTAAAACCTAAAACATACCCCCGACGGATTGAACATACCCCACCAGCTCCACGTAGCCTTTACCGGAAACAGCCTGGTCGTTCATGCTTCCCGAGACGCGCACCGGGCCCTCCCAGTAGTCCACACCGGTGGATGCTGAAGCCAGTATTTCGTGGTCTCTCATGGCAGGTGTGACAGCCAGTTTCAAACCCAGGGAGGGGATGGTCATCTCCCAACCCATGGGATAACATGCCTTGGTCTGCGGACTCGTCCAGAAGTCAACAGGGCTGACCTGGAAATCTGCCTGCTTGAGATTTCGGTAAGTTCCATCCGGAAAGACAATAGTACCCGAGGCTGAAACTGTAGCATCTCCCGGT
>JAPLJK010000117.1:0-9109 GCA_026388625.1 Deltaproteobacteria bacterium
CCACTCTATCGAGGGTTTAACCATTTTGCAACGTCAAGCGGTCATTGCCGTTTCAGATGCTTGTGCCACGATTGACCTCCCCATATTCCGTAATGGATACCTCACGTCCTCCTGAATTGCAAACAAAAGAAGGAGAATTGCTAGGAGCGATGTTTCATTTCTAAACTCGACAACGGGCGATGTCAGTAATTTTCTATTGAGGGAGTCGTTCCCAAATTCCAGAAACTGAGACATCTTAACCGAGTACCAGGGAGAATACTTTTGCATAATGAATATGCTTTTTCTGTCATGATCCAGTGGGTGGCTCAATCCGCATCGAGGACCTCACGAATTGTTTGGAGCAGTTTGATCTGGTCATACGGCTTCTCAACGAAACCTCTGGCTCCTGACAAATAGGCACCTTTTCCAGTTCCGCCGGAGGTGTAGCCGCTGACTATGAGGACTTTCACATTAGGATTGATTTTGAGAAGCTCCTTGAAACACTTCCGGCCGCCCATCTCCGGCATGATGAGGTCCAGAAGCACCAGACAAACGTCGGCCTGCTTTTCTTGATAGACCTCCAGTGCCTCTCTTCCATTAGATGCGGTTAACACTGTGTACCCGGCTTGGCGCAGATAATGTGATCCCAGATCTCGTACCAACTCTTCATCCTCTACCATAAGAAGGGTTTCGGAGCCACCCGGAGGGCTGGAGACATCCACCTGCTCATGCTCTTCCTCTTCCTCTTCCTCTTCCTTTTCCACTGCCGGGAAATAAATCCGTAACGTTGTTCCGTGACCGGGCCGGCTCTCGCAACTGATGTAACCGTCATGCTGTTTGACTATACCATAGACCATGGACAGCCCGAGACCCGTACCCTTACCAATTTCTTTGGTGGTATAGAAAGGCTCAAAGATATGCTCCAGAACCTCTTTGTTCATACCGTGGCCGGTATCTGACACGGAAAGCATTACGTAAGTGCCGGGCTTTGCCCCAAGATGCGCCTTGCAGTATTCGTGGTCCAGGACAACATTTTGGGTTTCTATAGTCACCATACCTCCGTCGGGCATGGCATCTCTGGCATTGACCGCCAGGTTCAGGATGATCTGTTCCAACTGGTTAGGGTCAGCTTGAATGATGGACAAGTCTTCTCCCAACCGAAGCTCAATCTTGATCATTTTGGGAATAGTTCGATCGAGCAGGCTTCCCACCATAGTGACCTGATGGTTAAGATCCAATGGACAGGGGCTGGTTGCGGTCTTTCTGCTAAAGGTGAGCAACTCTTTCACCAGGCCTGCCCCACGACGGGCCACTGAATTGATCTTCTGTAGATTATCGTGTTCACGGGAATTTGGTGGGGTCTTGGCGAGAAGCAATCCCGAATAGCCAAGAACAACCTGGAGCAAGTTGTTGAAATCATGGGCGACTCCTCCCGCAAGAGTTCCGATGGCCTCCATCTTTTGAGCGTGGACAAGCTGAGCTTTTAGTCTGTTCTCTTCGGTGATGTCTAAAACGAAAGCGAGCAATGCGGGCTTGCCCAAATAATCAGTACGCCTAGGCCATACACTCACTTCAAAACTCTCACCACTTTTCTTTATCCCTCTGACCTTATAGTTTGCGGTGTTATCCACGCCTACCAGTATTTTCCCAACCTTTTCCATAACCGAATCTCTGTCTTTATAGACGATGAACTCAAGGGGAGACAGGCCGACTATTTCTTCCGGGGACTTGCATCCCATTATCATGACAAGTGCAGGGTTGACGTAAGCATACTTGCCATCCTGTACAATCCCAATGCCGACAGGCGATCCCTCGATCAGGAGTCTATTTCCTTTTTCTGAAGCCATCAAAGCCTTCTCCACAACCTTTCGCTGCGTGACATCGAGAAGAGTGACCACGTTTCCGATGGGTTTACCGGTGGCGTTTCTCATGAGTGCCGCACTGATTTGTACATCAAGGACCTTGCCGTCCTTGGTTAAACGTCTCGTCTCAAACGATGGTAACTTCTCACCTTCAAACAGAAGCGTCATAGTTCGCATTGCTTCGGGCAGTTCTGCTTCCGGCACATAATCAATCCGTTTACCGAGCAATTCCTGTTGGGACCATCCGAAGGTTTTTACAAAGGCCGGATTGATGTACGTAACAAGTCCGGCTCGGTCATATACAACGATCGGATCCGGTGAGGATTCCAGCACCGTTCGATACTTTTCCTCGCTCTCTTTGAGGGCCTGTTCAACCTGCTTACGATCGGAGATGTCTCTGGCGATGCCATGGATACCGACCGGCTTTCCGTTCTTCTTCATGAGACGTGCGAGGATCTCAAGCCAGACAGCAACGCCGTCTTTGGACCGCACAACTACTTCGTAAGGACCTGTTCTTTCAATTCCATCACGGACTTTCTTTTGAAAGTTTTCTTCCGTTACAGGTAAGTAATTGGGATCAACGATGTCTCTGAAATTGCGCTGCAGGAACTCCTCTTCAGTATATCCTAGAATCCTTGTCACACTCTGGTTGGCTGACGTGTAATTTCCCTGAAGATCCTGGGTGTAAATCATATCATTCGCGTTTTCAAAGAGATCCTTGTACCTGCTCTCACTCTCGTGAAGCGCCGCTAGTGCCCTCTGTCGGTCCGAAACATCTTCGACAATACCAATGCCCCCGACAACCATCCCCTCACTGTTGAGAATGGGGGCAAAATTACCGGTTGCCGTTACGCTTTTCTTCGCACTCACCGACACATAGTCGCCCTCACAATGTCCCATGTGTCCATCCAGGGCTTGTTTCACCGCTGATATCACGCGATCATCCTGCAGATCAGTGATCATATTCAAACCGATCAGGCTTTCTCGCGAAGACCCTATAAGCCGTACAAAACTCGTGTTGCATTCGGTTATCACTCCCTGATTGTCGAAATGCAGAATCCCTACAGGAGACTTGTCAAAAATCATCCTCAATTTTTCTGCCTGTTCGAGAATCGTCTTCCGCTGCAGGAAATCCTGTCGCGCATAACGCTCCATCGAGTAACATGCCCACATCCCTGTGATATTAAACGCAATAAAGAAAAAAGAGTTGTTAATGAGGATTGGACTGGAGGTACCCTTTATCCAGATAGCCGTAACCTCATACAGAAGAAAAATAGTCCATGAGAGAACGGTGGCGGGGAGAAACCGCAGTCTTATAAAGGTGTAATAGAACCAACAGGTGAGAAGTAATCCCGCGTAGTACAGATCGCTCCCTGGAGGAGATGCCAGTGCAATCATGGCAACGATCCCTGCACCAGCGATAAACCCAAGCGTGAGGAGAGAAAACTCCAGCAACTTGTGGAAAGACCTCAAGTGAGACAGTGCATAGACAAGAAGTGCCAGAGGACAAAAAACGAGATACCGAATGATCCACGCTTCATGCCTAACTTCGGGGATAATCGCCTCATCGAGGACGCCAAAAAGCGCGTAGAGAAAGGCTGCCAGCAATATGGTAAAACGAATGCGAACAAGGGATTTCTCAAAATGATCGGAGCGAAAACCCTTCTCGAGTTCCCTATCCTCGAAGCGCAGCGTCATCAAGCTGGTGATTTTGTCTACAATACTGTTCATGGGTTGAAGTGTCACTTGAACCGCTTTTTCTGTCATGACCCAGTGGGCCGCTTAATCCGCATCGAGGACCTCACGAATCGTTTCAAGCAGTTCTCGCATGTTGTACGGTTTCTCGACAAAGCCTCTGGCTCCTGTTAACGACGTTCGCTTTATAGGCCCGTTTTGAGAATAACCGCTGGCTATAAGAATCCTGGCTTTAGGATCAACCCCGAGAATCTCGACCAGACATTGCTTGCCATCCATCTCGGGCATAATAAGGTCCAGAATCACCAGCGCGATCCTTTCGCGCTCCCTCTGGTATATCTCAAGGGCCTCTCTCCCATTACCGGCTGTGATGACTTCGTACCCGAAGTCGTTAAGAAGTTCCGTGCCTAATTCCCTAAGGACCTCCTCATCTTCCACCAGAAGAATAGTCTCCGTCCCGCCTGGAATGGGCATCTCCTCTGTTTGGGTTTCTGATTCCTCCTCTGTCTGAATTGAAGGGAGGTAAATCTTGAATGTGGTCCCGTGTCCCGGTTCGCTGTAACATAGTATGTGACCGTCGTGCTGCTTGACGATACCATACACCGTAGCAAGTCCCAGACCGGTGCCTTTTCCTGCTTCCTTCGTTGTGAAGAACGGCTCAAAGATATGGGATAGTGTTTCTTTGTCCATTCCATGGCCGGAGTCTGAGACTGAAAGCGCTACATAACGACCGGGCTTTACTTCTAAATGGGTTGCACAATAGTCCTCGTCCAATTCAACATTCGCTGTTTCAACGGTCAATGTTCCCCCATCCGGCATGGCATCCCTTGCGTTCACCCCAAGGTTCATGAGAATTTGCCCTACCTGAGACGGATCTGCCTGGATTAATTCCAGGTCGCCGCTGAGATGGAGATCTATTTTTATTGTCTTGGGAATGGTTCGAGATAGGAGTTTTTGGACCTGAAGTATCTCATGGTTTAAGTTTGAAGGACGAAGCTGTGGTTCGACCTTTCTGCTAAGGGTGAGTAAGCTCTGGACGAGATCGGCCCCGCGCTTACCAGCCTGAGATATTTTTTTGATACCGGCATAATCCCGGTCTCCTTCCTGTTTACCCTTGAGAAGGATCTCAGAGTAACCCAACACTATCTGGAGCAGATTGTTGAAGTCATGAGCAACACCGCCTGCCAGAGTGCCTATAGCCTCCATCTTTTGAGCTTGGAGAAGCTGCTGTTGGAGTTGGGTTTCATGGGTTATGTCTCTCTTTACCGCCACATAATTTACAATCTTGCCCGAGGAATCTCGCACAGGGGATATGGTAGCATCCTCTCGATAAAGCGTGCCGTCCTTTTTCTTGTTTACGAATTGGCCTGTCCAAGCCTTTCCATTGGTTATGGTCTGCCAGAGCTTCCCGTAAAATGCCTGATCGTGTTCTCCGCTCTGCAATATCCGGGGATTTTCTCCAATCACCTCGTCAGGTGAGTATCCGGCAATCTCTTCAAAGGCCGGGTTTACATACTGGATAGTTCCCCTGGTATCCGTAATAACGATGGCCTCGGCGGCCTGTTCAACAGCAATTGCCAAACGCCTCTGTGCCTCCTCGGATCTTCTTCTTCCTGAGATATCCCTCACCCACACCTGAATCCCATCTTCTCCCCCCATTTTCACCAGTCGGGCGCTGATTTCTCCGAAAAAAGATGACCCGTCTTTTTTTTGTAGCATGACCTCGTAGTGGGAAGTGACTTGTTCACCTCTCATTCTAGCCAAGGCCCTATAGCGGGTGATCCCATGGTAATCCGGATGATAGACCTGCCAGTGGTCCATACCTTCCAACTCTCCTTCAGAATAGCCGAGCATCTCGTAAAGGCGTGAATTCGCAAAAATGATCTTCTGACCCTTTTGGACAAATATCCCATCAAAACTATCTTCAACAAGGGAACGGTACCATTCTTCGCTCTGTCGAAGTTCCTCTTCCATCCGCTTGCGCTCAGTGATGTCCTTAATTATTCCCCGGTATCCGAGAATCCTTCCATCAATGGCCTTTCTGACGGTTCCAGTTAGCTGGCAGTCAATCTTGGTTCCATCCTTCTTCACAAATCTGAGTGGATAGTCCTTGACGGAGCCTCTGTTTTCTATTTCCCGCCGGAAACGGTTCCGGTCCTCAGGAGTCGCATACAACTTGATGACGTTGGTCCCAAACATCTCCTCTTTGGCGTAACCAAATAAATCCAAGAAAGATTGATTGGCGTCAATGAGCATACCGTCCGCTTCGTTGATAAAAATTCCGTCCATTGAATCATCGAACAAACTGCGGTACTTCTCTTCACTCTCCCTTACAGCCTGTTCCGCCCTAGTGCGGGTGGTGATGTCTTCACAGGTCATCAGATCTTCGCCCGAATCCAACTTTACGGGGCGAAAATGGATTGTCTTTTCAGTACCGTCCTTGCAGGTCACCGTAAATACTCTTGGTCTCGTTTCCCCCCGGGCAAGGTTGTTGACATCCTCCATCCAGCCCGAAATAACCGTATGTCTGTAGCCGGCGTCTGGATAAGCTTTTCTGAACCACTCTCTACCATTGCGTACATCACCCAGGTCATAACCGAACAACTCCCTGAACTTGGGATTTGCATAAGAAAATGAGCCGTCAGGCTGGATCATTACCATGCCGAAGGGTGAATTCTCTGCCAGTCTCTGAAACCTCTGTTTCTCAAGGGTCAGGGTTTCATCTGCTCTGTTCTGCTCGGTAACGTCGCGAAAGCTCCACACTCTTCCGACTACTTTATCTCCTATCCTTTGCGGCTGAGAATGACGCTCGAAAACTCTGCCGTCCTTGAATTGGAGCACGTCGGAGCTGTCTAGCTCCGGCCGGTTATACAATTCCTTCACCTTCTCAAGAAAAGCTTCAGGATTCGTCAACTGGGACAGTACGAACGCCAGGGCCTTGTCATCATCCCGGGACTCCAAGACATTCTGTGGGATTTGCCACATTTCAACGAATCGCTCATTAAAAACGACTATTTTCCCTTCGCCGTCGACCACGAGAAGTCCGTCGGCTGTAGACTCAATGGTTGAATGAAGAAGAGAAAGAGACTTCTTGAGTTCCTCCTCGCCCCTCTTGCGGCTACGGATATCGCGCTGAGCCACCACATAGAGGACGATTACTGCACCCCCAACAAGAAAACAGAGGATGAGAGCGAGGTACCCCGTCTGGCCCACCAAAGGATTGACAAACTTCCCAGAGATCTCTTTAACGCTATATAAGGAAACAAGCCTCCATCCCGGGCAGTTTTCAAGGCTCATTTCATGGATTAGGTAACCTTCCCCGGAGTTGTCCACTGCATGATTGTCACCTCTTGTCTCCAATCCGGTCCAATCCCATGGTCCTTCGCCGAATTGCTGTGTTTGCAAGATTTGGGACAATTCTTCGGGTGATACTCTCCACAAGAGTCTCAAAGTCCAGTCTTCTCTGTTGGAAACAAATATCATTCCACTCTTGTCTACCAAAAGTTCAGTTCCGGTTCTGACGCGTGAGAACTCTGAGTCAAGACCCTGGGTTGAGACTTTTATGACTGCTACTCCTATGGGTCTGCTGCCGTCAGCCCCGTACACCGGTTGGCTGAAATAAATCCCTCTTATCCCTGAGGTCACACCCACGGCCAGGTAAGTGCTCGGTCTGCCTTGAATGGCTTCAATGAAGTACGGACGAAAGGAATAGTTGTGCCCAACAAAGCTGTCCGTCTGATTACGGTTACTGGATGCTATTGTCTTCCCTGAGCTATCCATAAGATAACCGATATCGTAGGCAAGGTTTTCCGCAAAATGGTCGAGGATCAGGTTAGCCTGCAAAAGGGCTTCCGGATTTTGGTTTAGCAGCACGTCTCGAATCTGTTCAAACCCAGCTAAAATCCGGGCCTGGCTCTGATTTAGCAAGATGAGGTCGAGAACATTGTCCTTGAGCGCTTCACTTGTATTAGTCAGCTCTCTTTTGATCTCTCTTGCGGCGGATTCCCTTGCGGAGTGATATTGGAGATATCCCCCCGTTGCTGTGGAGAGCAGGGCGAATATCGCTAATATGAGGACGATTGTCCGAACGTTCATTTGGAATTCCTCTTCGAAAGGGAGGTACTATGGGTCACTTCATTTCCAACTCTTCATGAACTGAATCTTGTGATGACATGCACGTTACCTGAAGGACCGCAGCTTGTGCTTGAAAATTCTACAATTTGTCATGTAGTCAAGGGCGTTTTGTTAACAAAAAAGCGTCGCCTACGAATAATATACCATCTGTATAAGCCGAGTCAAAGCCGCTCTATCGACCTGCGGATACCGTGGACAGGAAAGTCGGCAACGTAATAACCTACCACATCTTAACGTCAATCCACGATTTTAAGTCTATTTCGTCTTAGGAAGATGATGTTTGAGTCGGTATTGGTTTCACAGCAATTTCGTGCGGAGTCCGTTTCAACTCACGGACCTTACTTTCAGCCTGAGCCAAGGCTACAATCAAATTATTCTCAATTTCTACTCTGAATCCCTCATAAGAATCACGCTCGAGTCCTTTGGGGACTATAGTTGGCTTTCCGAACCCAATCACTATTGTGCTGAAAGGAAGCGGCAAAATCATGCGGTCCCAGGAGCGGAATTGGATGTGCCTGGTCGTCCAACTAACTACGGGAAGTACGGGGTTGCCGGTCTCCCTTGCCAACGATACTATGCCCATCTTGACTTTGTAAGCCGGTCCTCGGGGCGCATCAACCGCCAAACCAGAACAACAGTTCTTGAGCTTAACGGTTTCGATCATTTCCAAAAGAGCTTCCTTGCCATTGAGTGATGAGGAGCCCCTGGCGGTTTCATATCCCCAGCCTCGGACGCATCCGTTCACCAGGTCGCCGTCCCATGAGCGGCTGACCATAGCCACTCCGCCATAGCGTCGGAAATAATAAGCCGGGTAAAGCGCGGTACCGTGAAAGCCGGCAACCACGAAAGCCCCATGTTCTGTAACCTGTTCTTCGTATTCCCGGTTGAGAAATATCTTTCTGGTCGTCAAAGACACGAGCTTGAAGTAGATTCTGGTCGCCCATGGCAACAGTCGAAGCACAATCCGGAACCAGAGACGCTTACCTTTTTCTTTTTTAATTCCCTTAAAGGTGGATTTGTCCACTTTCACGACTGATTCCTGTGAATTCATGGATACAAGGACCTGTTCGGGCCACCGACAAACGCCTGGACGATACAGGCATCGGGGAGATGCGCTAACACGTTGAATCGATATAGTCAAGTTATGGTTTTTGATATTATTATAATACCTTAAAGTTATTCATAAATATGCATTATTTTTGACCAGAACTGCCTTCACGGTAAAGTTTCTTGTGCCGCTTACGAACTTCAGGGTCGATCTGGATACGGCCTTTGTGGGTCTCGCGTTATTGCTCTTAAGGGCACCTCTAAAAATTGATTAATTTTCAGCGAATTTTGTAAGCGGTTTGGGTGCTCATGTGATAGATCAAAACTATCTCACACACGGAGAAAGATCAAAATGCCAAATCGCTTTCAACCCGGTTTTTTCGATATTCATG
>JAPLJK010000036.1:0-47175 GCA_026388625.1 Deltaproteobacteria bacterium
TTCCCATATCTCAGAGAACACGCGTTTGGTCTTTCCTCTAGGTGCGGATTCAAACCCCTATTACTCCCTCTTTTGGAAGTTCCAACCTTCAAGATTGATAAACCGAAGCAGACGACGCCAAGACGTGGAGCCGGCAAATAACCAGTTCACGGAGCCTCTCCAGGCCTAAAAGAAAACGGCATGTCCTAGTTTAAGGCGTCGATATCCGCGGATGTTCCTATCAGAAAACACGAGAAATAATATTTTTTTGAGGAGCTTTTAGAATATTATTGACTAAATTAAGTGAAAGCATTATTCTGTCTTTGAAGGACTGATGGGTCTCTGGATAAGGGGCCCCGCGTATCAGCCCTTTTCTTATTTAGGCTGTCATCGCGGCGGATCAGGCTGTATCTGCTCAATTCCCCATACCGTTTTGCCTGGCTCTTCTTCGTGGTTATAAGCCAGATCACGGAAATTTAGAAAAAATTCTTCAATATGCTGTCGCTAACCTATTGATATTTTGGTACGCCCTGACAGATTCGAACTGCCGACCTTCTGATCCGTAGTCAGACGCTCTATCCATCTGAGCTAAGGGCGCTCTTTAAGATGTGTGAGATCTCGACAAGCCCGCGGCACCTTGAGTCGGAATGGCATGTCAAAACAGTCCTTGCGAGACAGGTGTCGCAACCTTTTTAATCTAGACTTGTTGGTCACTTTTGTCAAAGAAAAAACCCTTGCGTAACTGCCGGCACGTTTCTGGAAATTGCCTATTCAAGACAAAACGCGTCGGCTATTACCTGTACAAGCAAAGGCGGGCCCAGAGTTACAATTACCACGTCAAATCTACAGGCAGGCGGCACGACGAAACGCCCGCTCAAGTACACCTGGGCTGTCCGAATAATCTTTTTTCTTTTACGAAAATCAACGGAATAGACTGGATCCAGCGCTTCAGCCCCATGCCTGGACCTCACTTCCACGAAAACAAGCTCTCCGCCATGACGAGCTATCAGGTCTATCTCGCCCAGCTTGCAGGTAAAATTTTTCTCTACTATGCAGTAGCCTTGGGCTTCCAGCCACTGGGCCGCAACGCTCTCTGCCCGGATTCCTTTCGTTCGCGTACTGTCGGCACTGCTCGTTTTCACCCATCGCCTCGAAGGATTTTTTGCACCCAAGTATACCCAAAAAAAATTACTGCTTTCATGTTCCTTGCACAGGCGCTGTCAGTCTCAATGCCCGGCATCCAGCATTTTCTCATGAAGCCGCCTGGCCTGCAGTGCAAAAGCCTCAAGCCGGGCCTCTATAATCTGTGGAAAAGCATTGCCGTCCGTCTCGATCGCCAGGAAGGGAAGTTTTCGATCCTTGCCTTTCAAAACCGACTCAAAAGCTGAGGTAGAGTCACCGTTACGTTCAAGGAGCAACTTCATTTTTTCACCGGTAGTGAATTTTTCAGACAGGATTGATTCAGCTACCCTGCTCGGCATACATCCGAACGGCCCTATGGATATAATACCGCAGGCAGGGTGCAGAATTTCATGAAGGGCTGCTCCAATAGTCAGAATGGCCTCGCCGGTGAGCCGCGGGGAAACGTATTTTTCACCTGCTTCAATGAGGTCCTCAACCTTTAGAGTCTCATGAAAAAAGAGGCCTGACGGGGCAAACAAATCTCGGATCTTGTGATCAAAGTAACGCTTCACATAATAGCGAATCCAGAAGGGGATATTCGGTTTCTCTCCCTCGATGCGGTTCTTGATAAGCCAGTCTACGTATTTTATCCATTCGCTGGTCTGGGAAGTCCTGACGATGAATCCCCTATCGGACATCTTCTCTACGAGGTTTTGAAGCGAAATAGGATCGTTGCGCACGTAGATTTCACCGATGAGGGATATTTTCGGAATTTGATCATAAGGCATTTTCAGAGGGATCACGGCCAAGGTTTGTGCCGCTGCCTGAATCCGTGCCCTGATGATTCGCCACGGTTTGTGTACGACCCCGACGAGCGCATCCCATTCCTTGTAGAAAACATTCATGGCAGATTCTTTGTCTTGCGCCGCCGTCAACAGGGTCGACCAGATTTCGTACATGACGTCGCCTATGAGAATGGCGCGCCAAGCCGGCAGGGTGAACCGATCTCCCAGGCCCATGTAGCTATTGGAAGCATTGAGCGTCAACACTGCCGCATCGGGAATCCTTCTACTCTCTATGAGCCGCCGTGAGAAAACGTTGTATTGGCCGAATCGACAAGGTCCGCCGGCTCCCGGCATAAAATAGGCGGTAACTTCACCCGCCGGTCGATCATTTTCGAGGTACTTGAGCATTGACCCGACGGTGGTCTGAAGCGGCAGACACTCCTTACAGGTGGAATTACCCCGGCCAATCTTGAGCACATCTTCGTCGGCGGGCGGAAGACCATGCGCATTGATTCCGATTTTTTTGAACGTGCTTACCAGGGCCTGGTGAGAAAATCGTCCCATTGCGGGAAGAACAACCCGAACACTGGGATGGGTGAGTGGAAGCTTTCGGCCGTCCGCAGTCACAATGACCGGTTTGCCGTCGCTTAGCGTGGCCACTGCGACCCGGAAATCTTTCTTCACAGCCTGGATCTGTTTTTTACTCTCGAGTTCCCTGTAGTAACGAACAATGTCAAGAAAGGCTTCTATTCGCGTTTCCAATCCCGCGTCAGCCGTGTGGCTGTCAAGTTCCAGGGTCAACGACGGCTTTTTCCCCATCTCATCCCTGAAATATCCCACCACAAAGGAATCCGGGCCGCAGGAGAAATTGCTGATGTATGTGGCGAACAGCTTTGGATGGTTTTTTACCAACCGGGCCGCTTTTAATATCATTCTTCCCATGGACCAGTACATGGTCTGAGCATCGTCCAAGGACTGATCTTCGTATGGCAGCATGTCATAAGGTAGGATCAGATAGCCACGGGATGCGAACTTTCCCGGGATACCCTTGTTTGCTTCGGACACGAAAGCGTTGTACGGCCGGCCGAACAGGACAATAGCCACGGCGTCCGGGTCTCGATCGAGTTCGTCGAGCAACTGAGCGCCCTTGGAACGCAATTCATTTCTAAAAGCGTCCTGAGCCGCCATTCCTGATTTGAAAGCTCTCTCGCCCTCGGCCCCGGAACAACCAAGGCTGACTGCAATCTGAGCGAATTCATGGATTCCAAGTTCGAAACCACGACTCAGATCAAGGTACGGGGTGAGAACTTTTTTGGATCTGATACCTTCAAAAGTGCCGGAAAGGTAGAAAACCTCACCCTGAACGAATACGCACGTACACGTGTTTGGGTTTTCATTGTCTGTGGGCACCCCCTTTATGTGCGGAAGGAAAAGCAAATCCGGATCTTTCCTCAGAAGGTCCGATATAAAACCGTGAGCTATTTCTACGGGGAAACAGAATGCTGCACCCTGCTGATCAACTCCCTGGGGATCAACTGTGTTCGGAAGCACGACCCGATAACCAAGTTCCTTGAAGAAAGCGTTAAAGAAAGGAAAATAGGTGTTTACCAGAAACGAACGGTTCATGCCGATAGTGGGTCGCCCGTCTGCAGGATCCTCCGGCGCAAGGTCAGTGAACACCAGCTTCTGCCTATAGTCCACCATATCCAGCTTGCCCTTGTCGAATTGGACATTCCGCACGAGGTTCACGTACCGGTTGCACGCACCACCAAACGGATAAATCTTCCCTTCCAAATCTATCCGGGCTATTTCGCATCGACGGTCGCATTTTTCTTTGCCGCCACCGCAGATAAACGACTTCTTGTAAATCACCTCCCTGGCTGCAAGCTGGTTGAGGTCGAAGTCCTGCTCCTTCATCAGGCCTACATCAATGCGTCGTTCGACTTCGAGAGCGACTCCAAAAGCCCCCATTAACCCCGGCTCCGGCGGTACTATTATTTCTTTACCCGTGAGAGCCGCCATGGCCGCCGGAATTGCCTCGTTGTAACAAACACCACCCTGCATGAACACTTTTCTGCCTACAGGTCGGTTGCCCTTGACACGGTTGGAGTAGTTCATGCAAATTGAGTAAACGAGTCCGGCAACGATATCATTTAAGGGTATGCCCTCCTGGGCGGCGTTCTTGATGTCGGACCCTATGAAGGCAGCGCACTGATCATTGAAGTTGGGAGGCTTGGTCGCTGTGTAAGCGACCCTTCCAATATCGGTGACCTTGACTCCCAGGCTTTCTTTTGCAGACTCCTCGAGGAAGGACCCTGTGCCCGCACTGCAGGCTTCGTTCATGGCGTAATCGCTTGGCACACTGTTGGTGATATACGTGTACTTGGCGTCCTGGCCGCCTATCTCAAAGATGGTGTCCACCTCGCGGTCAAAGTGAACCGCTGCGGCAGCATGTGCTATGATCTCATTGATAACGCCGGCGGCCATGGCGTGAAGTCCGGCGATCTGACGGCCTGATCCGGTTACACCCAACCCTTTGATTTTAATAGGAACATCGATTTGATCGGCCAGGCTTCGGTACACCTTTCTGGCCGCCCCCACCGGGTCTCCGTCTGTGCGCAGATAATCGGCAACCAGTATCGCCTTGTCGCGACACCTCATGATCACGCCTTTAGTTGTTGTGGAGCCCACGTCCAGACCCAAAATGGTGCGGTCACCCGCCTCGACCTTGCCTCTGGGGCAATCTTTGAAATGGGCCATGTCGCGGAATTCGGCCAATGGCTTGAGATAACCGAATGCCGAGGATTTCTCCTGGAAGACCGCATCGCGTCCAGTGTATGGGACAGTGGGGTTATCCAGGGCCCAGAGTGCAGCTCCCAGTGCTTCGAAGTAAGGCGCCTCCTCCGGAATGTACAGGTCCTCAACCTGTTGGGACAGGTAATGAATCATGCTTCTGTTACGGGAGGAACCGCCGACAAGCATCACCGATTTCTTGGGGAGCTTCTTCAAAAGCTCCACCACCTTGTTCCCCATCATCATTGCCAGGCCGGAAACTACTTGGGCTTTGGGCACTCCCTTGTTCAGGGCGTGAGTGCAGTCGCTCTTGCAGAAAACCGAACATCGGCCCGAAACCTTATGCACTTGAGCAGAGATTCCCAGGTCGGCCACATCATCCAGCGTCATATTCATTCGGCCAATCTGCTGTAGAAAAAATTCTCCGGTCCCGGACGCGCATTTATTACCGGTTTGAATCCCCTGGATCTTGCAGTCTTCATCCAGGTGATAAACAAGAAAGGTCTCTCCGCCTGCACTGACAACTACCCGATAATTACTCTGTTTACCGAGTATGTGAGCTGCAGCCCGCTCCACCGCCTCAGGCTCCGGTATGGTGCTTAATCTTATGAAATTTATGAATTTTCTTCCGGTTACGGCGATAGGGATTTCTCGTACCTGCTGGACCTGTTCGAGAGCTTCGAGCAAGGTTTTGCGAGGATTACCCTCATGCGTTATCGTCGAAGCGCCCATGACCTCGATCGCTTCATCGACCCTGCGCAATCGCACCATACTGAGAGTAGAGGCTCCCAGACATAGACCCAGTACTTCCATTCAGTCATTCTCCCTTTGAAGCTCGATAATCATCATTTATATATAGACCTTCCAAAGGGTCCACGGAATAGGCAATCGCCCACTGAAAGATTGATAACATTTCACTGTAAGACGAGCAACCATTCGCCACAAAGTATTGGTGGCGTCAGGCGTCCCTGCCTGTCAATGTTACCGGCACAAGGGCGAGTTCGTATGAAGAGATCTCTCGCGATCATGTCGTTGCATGACGTACAACTGCTCAAAAAACTTATTCATTTGCATGTTGCGTGTAAATGCCTCACCGCCGTGCCGAGCTTTAAGCTTTTTCCGTCGGCTCGACAAGGGACATGAGGCTCTCAGTCATATTCGCCACATATTGATTAATGGTCTTGAAAGAATCCAGTATTCCAAGATAGATTGAGGAGGCCGCCGGCGAACAGTATTCAGCCTCCAAGCGCTCCCAGTGGCTGAACTGAGCATCCTCCACCAGTTGACTCAACTTTCTGCCCTGGGACTGAATGTGCTTCAGTATTACCCTGTTAGGTATTACCAGGCTGTCGCGCAAGTTGACAAGTAAGTCCGTGATGACTGAAAAGATTGCAGAAAGTTCTACCAGCGCCTTATCGCTAAAAGGCACTCCCTCAGAAATCTTTATCCGGCAACAATTCAGGATGTTCTCAAACATCATCCCAATGCGTTCAATGCGGCTTGGAAAACGGACTATTATTTTGAAGGCGTTTTGACCTATTGCCGATGAGGAACCGACCAAGCCGGAAGTTGCAGTGCGTTCCTCAGCGTGTACTTCTTGAGCCAGCCTCTCGCATTCTTTGAGCTTCGCCGGATCTTCGCCTACAAAGCACACAGACAGTATCCTGGTCACCTCAATGAGCTTGCCGACCATGACCAGGAGACTCTCCTCGGGGGATCGGGTCTCAGACACCGTAGCCGTGTGCAACTCGTCGATTCGACCTACTTCCGCATTCAACTTAGGACTGATCATTCGGAAAGGATTCCAGATATAGCGCTGGTCTCTCATGGCCAATTACCTCCAGGTCGTGCAAAGCTGATCGCATAATAGCAAGTCCCGCGTCATTGTTGCAACTTGTATCATTCTGAACTGATCTCGGGGTCAGGTGGGATTCGTGCTCACGGAGCCATTTGCATTAATTTCAATATGATCGTGTCCATGAGATTATTTCTTTGATCACATTTGTTTGCCTGATAAATCGATATTAGTCATTGAGCCTGGGCCTGTTCAAGAGACTTCTGGGATGTTGAGTTTGTCAGTGGTACTCTCAACGCCAGAACCAGCACTCCTACCCTGCCGGCGCCTCCCTTCACGATCGCGCGGGAGGCTTCAGCAATTGTAGATCCTGTAGTTGAAACATCATCGAGCAGCAACACTGAACAGCCGCGAATTCTCTTTGGACGAGCCACTGCGAACGAACCACGGATATTTCTGACACGATGTGGCCTGGAGAGACCTACTTGAGGGACGGTGTCCCTGATTTTCCGGAATGAACTTCTGTCCAGTGGGATACCAGTTTGGTCGGAAAGTCTCTCGCCCAGTACAACCACCTGGTTGAAGCCCCGGTGGAACAATCGCCCAGGGTGCATGGGCATGGGGACGATGACGTCGAATTCGCTCGGTTTAAAGTGATCGCGGAAAACCTGGACAAGAAATTCCGACAGTATGCGTCCCAAGTGTGTCGCTTCGTGGTACTTAAACCTGACCAGGGCCTTCCGGAGTTCTCCGTCATATATCAGCCCGAAACGGGACTTGTAATAGGCGGGCGGATCAACAAGACACTTGATACAAGGGCGCGGCATTACCGGGTCACATCCTGCTGTGGGCAGACCACATTGAGGGCAGACGGGCTCAGGCACCGGTTTGATAGACTTCAGGCATGTGTGGCAAACCGTACTGAAGTGCCCTGTGAACGCAGTCTCGCACAGGCTGCACACCGGAGGAAACAGGACCTTGGATACGGCTCCAGCCAAGAAAGACAAGCCACTCGTGACAGAGGACAAGGCCACGTCGGTTCCCCGCATTTTCCTGGGCACGTGGATTCAACTATGCGCTTTACTCAGACTTTATTACGGTTCCCCGCATTTTCCTGGGCACGTGACTGGAAGGGTAATTCCAGTTTGAGTTAATCAGCAAACAAAAGAGGTGTCAACCCGAATCCTGCCGCCGGCCTTGAGATTGATACCGGTGACCGCATGACTCATCACAGGGCGACTTGCCGAGTCTCCCCTACAGCAAAAATTACGTGTCTAAAGAGAGATCGGGATGAGAGGATTTTGCAATTCGAGCCGACTTTCGATAGTGTGGCAGGGATGCTGATCAACTAATTCGAAGGGTTACCTCAATGGCACCGATCATAACTCTGACAACCGACTTCGGCACACAGGACGGTTTTGTTGCCCAGATGAAGGGCGTGATCCTGCAAATCAATCAAAGTGTTCTATTGGTGGACGTGACCCATGATATTCCACCCTTTTCGGTCATGGAAGGGGCTCTTGTGATTAGAGGATTGTCCCGCTATTTTTCGCCTGGAACCATCCATATTGGGGTGGTGGACCCCGGCGTGGGAAGTCATAGGCGGGGCATCGTTCTTTGCGCGGGCAAACAGTTTTACGTGGGACCGGACAATGGCCTTTTTTCTTGGCTCCCGGGTCAAAAAAACTCTTGGGAAATACGGGAAATACAAAACCTGGAATTCGTCAGCCCAAACCCTCACCCCACCTTTCACGGCAGAGACGTGTTTGCCCCGGTCGCCGCCCATCTCTCTACCAGCCGGTGTTTTTCCGAGGTCGGCTCTGTAGTGAACGATCCCGTGACCCTCTCCATACCTGAAGCCCGGAAGACTGCCGCGGGCATAGAGGGTCAGGTAATACACATTGACCGGTTTGGTAACCTGTGTTGCAATATCGAAGCAAGGATGCTGACGACGCCGGTTCACACGGTAAAAGCTGGAAACAGCGCAATCAAGGGTATCAGCAGCTTTTTCGGTCAAGTTCCCAAAGGGGAGCCACTCGCTCTCATCAACAGTTTCGGGCTTATGGAAATTGCCGTGAATTGCGGTGACGCGTCCCGCGTTCTCGGAATCACCATCGGGGACCGTGTGAGTGTCTGGTGGGCTTGACATGATTTATTTTTCTGTAACACGGCCCTTACAGCCCCGCACTTCGAGTGACCCAGGACCACGAAGAGACAGGCGCCGAGATGATCGACCGCGTACTCAATGGAGCCTCTTTCGCGCAGACCCAAGACGTTTCCCGCGACTCTGACGACAAAGACATCTCCTGTACCGCAGTCTACGATCAATTCCACCGGCACCCTGGAATCGGAACACTACAGCACGCATGCGATATAGGGTGCCGGCCCTCAGGGGATGTGACGGATCTCCTCTCACGGCTCATATTAGGATGTCGTGACGCGTTGGACACAAAGCGAGCGTTGCCCTCCATCAATATCCTGGTGGCTTCGTCAGGAGAAATGTTGACGGACGAGGCTATCCCCAGCAACGGCAAGGGATGGGGTTTTCGCTGCTCTAGGCCGCCCTTCCAATAGCCGGGCACAGTTCCTTCCGAGCCTGGTACGCTTCGTGAGCGACAATTTTCATCAGGGGCTAGTACCATGAGGAATCTTGTTCCTCGTCCTCGTCATCTTTTTTCCCACCTGCTTCAATCTGTCTCGAAATGTCTTCTGAGAATACCTCCCTGGGGGCCTCAGCCCATAGTCCTTCCAGGTCATAGAATTCTCTCACGGGTTTCTGAAATACGTGGACAATGACATCTCCATAGTCCAGAAGGGCCCAGTTGCCCAGTTTGACCCCTTCAGCAGAAAAGCGCTGGAATTTGTTTTTTGATGCGTCTTCGATCACGGCCTCTGCCACAGACTTTACATGTTTGCCGGAACCTCCGGAAAAAATCAGGAAGTAGTCTGTGAGAGCCGTCAGCTCATCAAGCCTCAAGAGCACGGGATCAAATGCCTTCTTGGAGAGAGCGGCCAGCAGAAGGGTTTCAGCCTTTTCTTTCGAGGTCATCTGAATGGCACCGCCAGGTTCGATACTTGTCTTTTTGCGGTTCATCGAGAATACAATTCTTTCTCAAGAATATATGACCTGACGGGTTCCGGGACTAAGTAACGGATACTACGGCCTGACTTCACCAGGTTCCTTATTTTTGTGGCCGAGATATCCAATCCTGTGATATCCGCAGGAATCAGCCGGGTCGCGCTTGTATGAAGCAACTCCTTGTCTTTGACCTGGAACTTATGGCGAAGAGCTACGGGCGCTTCTTCCCAAGCTTCCCGAAAACTTATGCCGGGACGATTTACAACTATGAAGTTCGCCAGGCAAAACAGTCGCTCGTAATCCTTCCATGCACTTATATCCCTCAGTGAATCTGTGCCGAGAATAAAAAAAATCCCGCAATTTTCCGTCTTGATAAAAAACTCGAGCGTGTTCACTGTATAGGACGGGCTTCGAAAGGTGAGTTCTATGTCGGAAACTTGAAACACGGGGTTGTCTTGACAGGCTCTGCGGGTCATCTCGAGCCGGTCTTCAGCACGAGCTATGCCGGTCATGCCTTTGTGGGGAGAAATGGAACTCGGAACAAATACTATTCGGTCAAGCCCTTGAAAGCAAGCAACTTCTTCGGCCAGGCGGAGATGTCCCACATGGGGCGGATTGAATGTTCCCCCGAGGATGCCGATTCTCATGGAACTGCTATTCACCAAGAAAGGGCTTGTTTTCACCATGAAAGATTATATACTTAATTTGGTGCATTTCAAAGAGTAATCGGACGGCCGGGTGTCGGACGTTGCCGATCAGCGGGTTGGAGGAATTTGTATTGGAATATTTTATCGGTTTTTTGATTCTGCTCGGTGTTTTGATCTTTGTTCACGAGTGTGGCCACTTCTTCGTTGCAAAACTGGTAGGCGTCAAAGTGCTGAAATTCTCTCTGGGATTTCCTCCTGCCATGATTAAGCGCAAATGGGGTGAAACGGAATATATTTTGAGTTGGATTCCGCTGGGTGGTTACGTGAAGCTGCTTGGAGAAGACCCTGAATCCGACGAGGAGATTCCTCCTGAGGAATTGGCCAGGGCCTTTACCAGCAAGTCCCTCCTATCCAGGGTAGCCATAATCGTTGCTGGACCTCTGTCAAACTACGTTCTCGCGACACTTCTCCTTTGTGCGGGCTATCTCGCGGGATGGCCCGTCCTGACCAGTGAGGTAGGCAAGGTCCTGGACGGAACACCGGCAGCAGCAGCCGGCTTTCAAACCGGTGATCGGATTGTTGCAATCGACGGTGAACCCGTGTGGCGATGGGACGATATGCGAGCCGTCATAGAAAAGAGCCCGGAAAAGAGGCTCAATGTAACTATCGAAAGAGACGACAACAGGATGGACCTCCCTGTCACCCCCAGCCTCAGTGACCAAAAAGACATGTTCGGTGAACCGCTCGGGAGGATTGGTGTTTCTCCGTCGGGGAAAACCGTCAAGCTCGGTGTCCTTGGCTCCATGTATGAGGGCATCCGTTTTACAGGTTACCTTACGCGACTGGTGGCCGTGACCCTGGTCAAGCTGGTTAAAGGAGAAATAAGCGCAAAAGCTCTCAGTGGTCCAATAACGATTGCTCAAGTGTCAGGGGAAAGTCTCAAGGCGGGGTTCTTCAGTTTCATCTTTCTCATGAGCTACATAAGTATAAACCTTGCCATAATCAACTTGCTCCCGATACCTATTCTGGATGGAGGACATCTCCTGTTCTTTATCATTGAGGCTATCATTAGACGCCCGGTAACCGGGAAACTTCGAGAGGTGGCAGTGCATGCAGGACTCTTGTTCATAGTTCTTTTGATGGCGCTTGTGTTCTATAATGATATCATGAGGATCGTGACCAAGGGGTGGTCGCTGCAACCGTGATCGTCCTAGCCGTTAATTCGTCATCGTCCTCACTCAGTGTGGCCGTCACCCGTGATGGTGAAGTGCTTGGCGAAAGTGTTCTGATTGCTCACCACGAACACGTCGAGAATCTCGCTACCCTCATCAAAAAACTTACCGCCGACGTTGGATTGGATATTGAACAAATAGACGGGTTCGGAGTGGCCACCGGGCCCGGCTCTTTTTCAGGAATCAGGGTCGGCCTGGCAACTATCAAAGGGATGGCTCTTGCGCTTTCAAAGCCGGCCATGGGCGTATCCACCCTTGAGATTCTGGCTTGCGCCGCGTTGGAACCGGGAGAATCAGGAGCGCCGGTGATCGATGCCCGCCGGGGACAAATCTACACAGCGCTTTACACAAAGAAAGGGGCTCTTGACCTGGTCCTGGAAGAAGGCCCCTTGCTTCTCTCTGCCGAAGATTTTCTTGAGCGCCCGCAACTAAGTTACCGCAGCATATTGGTCTGCGGAGACAGCGGCTCGTCTCTGCCGGCAGAACTGGCTAATGTGGTCAATCGTCGTCTCAAATTTTCGACAGCCTTTGCATGCGCTCAGCTTGCGGAAGAACGGTTCAGACTGGGAGACCGGGGCGACCTCCACCGGATAGCCCCCCTTTACGTCAGGCGCTCCGATGCGGAAGAGAAAAGGGAGGCGTTCAAAGGCGAACATGGATAGACGCCTTTTGACTGAAAGCTGCCTTCCCGGAATTCTTTGGGACGTACGGTTATTGATGCATTGCTGATATCAATGATGTGGTAGACCGGATCCCAGAGTGACAGCAGCGGGGCTCCACACGCGGAAACTATTACTTTCGCGTCCCTTTCGGGAAACGTTATTTCCATGACCGCCGATCGATGCTTATGCCCCTGAAGGATTAACGATATGCCGGTCTGCGTACAGATGTTGAGCAGTTCTCCGGCATCTGAGAGCGAGTGAGCCCAGAAAGATGAGCTGCGCGCAACCGGGAGGACAGGGTGGTGAAGGAACAGAACCTTGATACAGTCCTTAAAGCTTGCGGCCTTCTCGCGTAGCCAGTAACGGCTTTCACGTGAGATTGCGCCGGGCCATGACGGAAAGGAGTGGACGGAATTCAGGCCGAAGAGAATAACATTTGACTGCCCGCACTTGTAGAGTATCCTGTCGCGCTCTCCGAAGAAGTGGCTGTAGCGCATCATGGCGAGGCCCGGGAACATCCATTCCCAAAATGCGGACAAGCATACCTCTCTGTTGCCTGGGACGGCCACGAACGGGATGCCGAGCGATAGCAGGAAATCTCTGGCCCAGCGAAACTGAGACATGCGTCCCCGGTCCGTGATATCACCTGTTACTGCGATCAGATCTGGAGACTCCGACAGGATGTCGCGTTCCAGGGACAGGAGTTTATCCCTGGCGACGCGTCGGCCGAAATGCAAGTCCGAAAGATGGGCTAGTCTCATGTCAAGTCACTGGTATACGTTCTGCTCCAACGGTTCAACTTGCGATGCAAGTACTTTCAAAAAGTAGCTTGATTTTTTTGACTGAATTCTTTAAAATTTCAAGTAAAATTTTTGTGCTTTTTTTAGAAGCATTTATTATCCATGTTTCCCCATGCCTGGACAAGTCGCCGGCGAGCAGGGAACGGAGGAGAAGAGTAATGAAACGGTGTGTTGCAGCGTGTTCGATCATGGTAGTGGCCTTGGCCGCTGCGGGAGCTGCTTTTGGCCAGGATTATTCGGGAGGGTACCCCGGCATGACACAGGATTACGGGGCCTACGGCCAGGGTCAACCTGGTTATGGCTATGGTCAACAATACGGACAGGGCTATCCCCAGCAACAGCAGGGCTACGGTCAACAATACGGTCAGCAACAGCAGGGATACGGCCAACAATACGGACAGGGCTATCCTCAGCAACAGCAGGGATACGGTCAACAATATGGTCAGCAACAGCAGGGCTACGGCCAACAATACGGTCAGCAACAACAGGGCTCTGGAGCCGAAGGTTACCCTGGTTACGGCGGATCCCAGGGATATGACAGTTACGGTTATGGACAATCCGGTTACCCCGGGTACGCGCAGCCACCGGCATCCAGTTCCACCGGTCGAGGTCGACAGCCCACAGCGTCTCAGCCCAGGTCTCAGCCGACACCTCGCCAGACCATCGAGACTCCTCAGGTGACTACTTCAACGAATACAGCTCGGGCAGCCTCTAACCGGTCCTCAGAATCCAGTGATTCGACGACTTCGCAGAGAGACTCGATTTACTGGGACGGGTCAGGGATGGAGGATGAAGCCCCTGCGGACGACGTGCAAGCCCCCGCACCTCAACAGCCACGACCCGTCGTAGGCACCCCCCCCGCGCAGCAAAGAAGAACCGCAACGCCCGCGCCACAGGTCGTGGAAACTCCCCGTAGGACAGCCACTGTGCCCAAACCCAACGTGGCTCGGCAGGCGGACACCGCGCCGCCTCCACCCTCGAGACAGGGTATAAAATGGGGCCAGGAAGAGACCAAGACGGAAGCCAAGCGACCTCTGACGTGGGGACAGCAGGACAAGCCGGCAATTGTAGGATCTGAACCTGGCTCTTCACAAGTAAGGACTGGAGTGCAGTCCGCTGCACCTTCCCCGCCCACCGCGTCCCAGCCGCAGACCCCGTCGCAGTCGGCCGACAGAAAATTGCAGTGGGGCAGATCCGAATAGCAGGATCGTTTCCTGAATCCTGTCTATGGAAATTTAGCACGTGGGCAACCTTAGAAGGGTTGCCCTTTTCTTTTGTTCGATCGTGAGAGCAGACTGTACTGATACGCGGAGGCTCCCGCGTGGGAAGCGAAAACACGACAGGATCTTATGCGAATTCGATCTGTAAGGTTAGCATCGATAAGAAAAGCTTTGGTGGCGCAGGCATGGCTCGGAATGACAGGCAGGGGGCCCTGATAGTGGCGCAGGTACGGCTCGGAATGACAGGCAAGTGGCTCTGATAGTGGCGCAGGCATGGCTCGGAATGACAGGCAAGTGGCTCTGATAGTGGCGCAGGCGTCCCTGCCTGCGATTGGCTTTGGCTGCTTCTTCAAAGGCTGCCAGTGGCGGGCAAGGACGCCCGCCCCAGTGTAAGACCTTTTTTTACTATGCTCGATTCGACATGGCCAATGAGTAAACTACATTCTACGCGTTTGCGGGAGTGGTCTCTTCGTCTAAGAAAGCTTTTATTTTCTCAACATTTTCAGTGAGATCCTTAAGCAATGGTCTTATGACCACCAGCCATTCCGGGTGTTCGTTGGGTTTGACGCTGCCTGTTTCCAGAACCTTGGCGACCACGAACATTCGAGTGCGTGCTTCGTAGATTTCCTTGCGCACCCTGTCTATGGTCCATTTTTCTTCGGACATGGTGTGCTCCTTGATCAGATAGCCATAAAAACGGTTAATTAAGACGCACCCGGCGGGCGTTTCACAATGGTGGGGGTGATGAAGACCAAGAGTTCATCCATCACCTTTTCCTGGCCCTTGTTGCTAAAGAAAACTCCAATTAATGGCACGTTCATCAGACCCGGCCAACCTTCCCGTCTCGTATGGTTTCGTTCTTTGACTATTCCGCCGATTACGGCGGTCTCGCCGTCCCTAACGATCATATTGGTGGTGGCTTGTCTCCTTATTATCTCCGGTAGGGTGGCCCCAAGAGGAATGATTCCTAGGTCGTCATCTTTAACCTTGACTTCCATACTTATTCGGCCGTCCGAGTAAATTGTCGGTTTGACTTCCAATTCCAGATACGCGGGGACGAGTTGAGTCTGGGTCCCCTGAAGCGGAGATGAGGTGACGAAGGGAACATCGCGTCCATCCAGTATTTTCGCCTTCTGTCCGTCCAGTACTTGGACTTTGGGGCGAGCTATGATCTTCAACTGATTGGTTCCTTCACCAATCTCGAGCCTGACATCAAGCTCAGTGATGTATTGGGTTCCGAGAAGGCCGAACTGCATGCCCAGACCCTGTACTAAGCCGATAGTCGAACTCAGTATCGGCGTGGGCAAGTTCACTGCAAACCGTGAAGGTATGTCGTTGCCCGTGGTCAACTGACCAGTGGCCGTATTGGCGGCGTATAGTGCTGACGGGGTTCCCTGATGTCCCGTGATCCCCCAGAATGCTTTTTTGCTGTTGTCTATCTGGCCGTTCTGATTGTTCCTGCCTCCCCATCTTATTCCCAGCTCTCTTGCCCACTCTCGTGAGGCACGAACCAGCCTGCTTTCTATCATCACCTGGGGGGTGGGCACATCAAGACTTCGAAGAACTTTTTTCATCTGGGAAATTCTTTCCGAGGTGTCTTTTACGAAAATCATGCGATTCAAATCGTCCGGCCAGAGCATACTGTTTGCTATGATTTGCTTGAGTCTGCGGTCCTGGCCTGAAGTTGAGTCATGCGGAAGCCCGGTTCGACCGCGGTACGCCTCGGTCCTTGCGGTTGCAGCGTCTGTTCGTTGCCTGTCCAAGTCCAACGCTTCAAAACCCATCATTCGGCTAATGCCACCCGGACTGTCGGGTGAGAACCCTTGATCTTGCAGCCTGGTCTTCTCCTTATCGAGCGTGGAGTCTCTCTTGGCGGTCTGGGCAGCTACGGAACCCGCGAGTTCATTAGCCCCGGCCCCGGCCTGACCCGTACCTGGACAATTCAAATTGAACATACAGTCAAGGGTTTTAACGATTTCTTTCGGTTTAGCGTACGTGAGTCTCACTGTCGCATAATAGAAGCAGATTTCCTCTTCTCCGACTTTGATACAGCCGGCTTCACCAATCTCGTCGGAGCGGATGCTCCCCTCGATGGGCGTTGGGTTTTCTGCCTTTCTCTTGCGATCCTCCAGCGCCTTGATCTTGTTCCTGTCCGCGGCAATCCGTTGGTCCAATGTCTGGATTTTAGACCTGTTTTCATCCAGGAATTCGTTTATTTTCTTTGTCTTGCCGATTCTCATCACGTCGCCCACCATGACACTGGCCAGATCATTGGTGAGCAACATGGTATTGATGACATCCTTGAGCGGGACGTTCCGCAGGCTAAGCGTGGTTTTGCCGTCCACATCGGGATCGAGGGTGATATTCACAGCAGCCTGTTCCGACAGCAGCCTGAAAGCGTTTTTCAGCTTGATATCTTGAAAATCCATGGTCACGGTTTTTTCCAGAATGTCAGAGCTTGGAGACTCTCCGTACTTTTTCCTCTTGTCACGCTCCGCGGCCCACTCCTCAACGCGCTTTTTGAGACAGTCCACAGAGGACTCGCAGTCTACAGACCCTTCCTGGCCTTGAACATCTGCAGAAGGTCCGATGTTCCCCCCCCCGGTCGCCGGTCCCGGGCGGGAAGTTCCTGGGCCCGCGGCAGTGGGCTTCCCTGCGGCCTTCATCTCCGCGGTCAACTCGAACCTCGGCGGAGAAAAGTCCACCATGAGCACGCCCTTTTTCTTCTCAACCTTGTAGGGAGCAGGTTCCTTCAGTTGAATAAAGATAGTCTGTGAGCCTGGGATAATCATTTCAACCGAGGTGGAAAACAAATCTGTGCGCAGAGGTTTCTGGTAGGATTTTGGGATCTCGGCATTGATCAGATCGAGCTTCAACTTGGTCTGGGAAATCCTGTCGATGCGGTAGTCCAGGTGGTCGCCCCCTCGTATCATAAGCCTCGAATTGTGGCCGACCTGGATGAATTTCATTTCGGTCAACTCCTGGACCAGGAGCCTTGGATCGGGCTCAGGAGGAGTTATTGGAGGCCGATTTTCCCTCACAGTCTCGCGGCCGCTTCCTGGTGTTTGCCCGGAAGAAGCGCCCGGGCCAAGCGGCCGACTGCGCACTGTCTCGGGCCTGTCCGCAGGTTGAACTTGCCTCATGGGAATGGAAACCGGCGGTTTGCCAATGCCCTGGGAAGACTCCGCCACCTGGGCCAATGTCTGCTCAACTTGGGGGGTTTGCTCACCCTTGTCCAAAGGGTCCTGAGGCTTTCTCGAGTTTGCTTCAGCCGGTTCGGCCCATGAAACGTCGCTCGTTGAACGGACCGCTCTGCCTGCTTCCGTGGGGGTCAGCGCCCGGCCGTGACCAGAGACGCCCTGACTCGAAGAACTCAGGGGTGAGACAGGCTCCAACCCTTCGCCAAGCCAATCTCGGAGAGAGGTGTTCTGGGGGGCCGTATGCTGAGCCGCGGCGGGCCGCACGTTACCGCTATCCGGAGAGTTGCTGTCTGATTTTGTCTCAGATCCTTGCGCGCGCTTACGAGATTTTTTTCCCGGATCAACCTCGCCAAGAACCACGAGCACGCGATCTTTCTCGCGCTTCACAATAAATTCAGGGACGGGCAGATCCTGAAAATCTGCTACCACCCTGGCTTTGGCCTTGTAATTTGCCGCACGCACCGCGTGAATGCCCGCGTCTGCGCCGGCAACCTTAAGGGAAATTTTCCCCACCACTGCGCTGGTAAAATCCATTACCAGCCGGTTCGGACGCGCGATTACAGACGACAGGACCTTCCCGGGATCGCCCTTGGTCGAAATAACAAGAGTATTGCTGCCTGGGGCCAGGGTGACCGCTGTAATTTCCCCTGGAACCTCAGCCCAAACGATGCTGCAGAATATGGCAAGAATGAACCCTGCGAGGAGGACGGACTTGTCTATCGTGGGGGGAGACCGCATTCCTATTTGTTTCCAGGGCAGACTATGAATCGCTTTCGGTGGCACTTAAAAAACCGGCATCAGCTCCTCTTGTGGAGCAAGGCGGTTTCTTCCCGAATGCAGTATTTGCACTGCTTTCGACCTGCTTTCGTGCGGGCCGAAATGTTTCACCCAGCGCAAAATATGGCGGGAACATATCAGACTGGAGGGATGATAGTCAATTAAAAATACTAAAATTAGTATGATAGATTATTTTGTTAAAGTTATTTGTGTTTTATGGCGGTTCAAATGGTGACAGGCATCCAGGTGTGGTCCAGCTTCAAGCGTGTCCGCCGGTTTTTTTCTTGGTTTGATGCGTTTCCTTGGATATTATGGCTGCATGGAAACGTATCTACTCATGAAAATAGTCGTTTTGGCAACTGCCTGCTTGGCGGTAGTACTGTACTCCTACCTTTACCGGTGATGGGGAGGCCGCGCACACACGGCTGGAACAAGCCTATCGGGCTACTTTTTGAGCCTGCCGATCATTTCCAGGAGCCATGTGTGAATTGGAGACATATCTTTGAATTTCTCCAAGGCGTAGTGGATGAAATCTTTGGAGTGCAGCGCTTCCGGTATTTGCGTTGAAAAGGCTGCTGTCAATCCGCCCATGAGAAGCAGATCAGCATTCTCGTGGTTTTTATCGTATCCGCGCGGGACTTTTTTGTATTGCTTCTCTCCGATCTCGTAATCGCCTTTGGATTGAACTTTTTGCACTGCCTTTGCCAGGGCTTTCCCAAACTTTGGGTCCACTACCGAATCACGATAGAGTTCCAATATGTGCTTGGAGAAACAATGATTACCCACTCCCAGCATTACCATGGGCGGTTCCAGATGAAAATAGAAGCCGGGGCAATCCATTTTAGCGAGATGACCCTCCCAGAAAAAAATTCCCAAATGGGTCTTGTATGGTGTCTTGTCCTTGCTGAAACGAATGTCTCGGTACGGACGGAAAATGGACTTGTTCACGCGGGGATCCGCCACGATGCTTGGAGCTAGGGTTTTGAGCGCTTTGCCCATCTCCCCTACGAAGTCACATGCTGGGGCCATGACAAATTGTTCGTATTCGCGTTTGTGTTCGTTGAACCACGTCTTGGTGTTGTTCTTCTGCAATTCGGTGTAGAAGGTGACGCATTCTTTCGGAAAGCCGTTGAAATATGCCTGAGCCGTCATGGCTGTCCCGCTCCTTTCAAGACTTTTTTCAAAACTAGAGTAGCAGTTCATTTTTTTCACCGATCAGCGCTTACAAATTCATTGGTTATTGCTCCGGCGTTTGTCAAGCCATTGCTGAAACGACCGTTGACCTTCTCTTGAAGGCTTGCCGGACAAGATGTTCTCAATGCGGATGTCTTCGTCCAGATCCGGCCAGTGAATACCCTCTCCCCCCGCAATGAATCGCCAGTTGTTGCGCTCGGCTTGTGTTCCATGCAGGAGCCGTGGGAACCAGGCCAGTGGGGCCAATATCGTTCCGCCATCGTTGAGATCAACGCTCAGGCTTTCCTCTGTTACCTCCACGTTAACCGCATTCACCGGCCGTATCTCAACCGCTAAAGTAGTCATTCCAAGCCCTCAACAAGTGCTCTCGGTTTTGTTCCACGAGTCTATGTAATTCATTGATTTCTTTTCTGCCAAAACCACCGCTGTTATGAAGTCCAACAGGCCCATTTTTTCATCCTGATTCAGTTTGTGACACACATTGCATCATGCCTGACACTGCTCGTTCTCAATGGCCCCGAAAAGGTCTGGGCCATGTGCCCCGGTTATTGTGACGCGATGGATTTCACCTGCTTGAGCCTCACCTTCCACAATGTACAGTATGCCGTCGACCTCCGGGGCCTGGTCCCAGGCACGGCCTTGGAGCAGGAATTCTGATTCCTGGGATACGCTTTCTACCATACCGCGTTCGACACTGCCGATTCTGCGCTGGTTGCGCCGAGTCACGTATCGCGAATTTATCCGGCGTATTGCGGCAGCCCTGGAACGTTTGACCTTTCTCGGCACAGGATCCCCCAGATCAAACGCAGGCGTCCCCTCTTCGGGTGAATATTCGAAAACACCAACGTGTTCGATGCGGTAGGACTCAACGAACTCCTGGAGTTCCTTGAACTCATTGTCACCTTCCGTGGGAAAGCCCACCATCAGGGTCGTCCGCAAGACCAGGCCGTTGATTTCTTCTCTCAAACTGTCCACGAGTTTTCTTAGGCGGTCTCCTTTCCAGGGTCTACCCATGCTCCGCAGGACCTTATCGGAGATATGTTGGAAGGGTATATCCAGGTAGGGCAGGATGTTTTCGGATTCTCCGATGAGCCTGGCCAGGCCTCGAGGGATGCCGTTTGGGTGGAGGTACATCAGCCGTATCCACTGTATCCCGTTGATTGCGCTGATCCTTTCGAGCAGTCTGAGCAGACCGCGCTTTTCATTTCGATCCACACCGTAACTCGTCAGGTCCTGTGCGGTCAGGACAACTTCTCGAGCGCCCGAGCGAGCCAGAAATCGTACCTCCTCGACCAGGGCATCAGTACTTACGCTTCTCAACGGGCCCCGTATTGCCGGGATGGTGCAATACCGGCAGGAACGGTTGCATCCCTCCGCTATTTTCAAATAAGCGTATCCCGGAGTAGAGAGAATCCTTTCTGCTCCAGTTATTGTCCGGCCATCCTCGCGGCTAATCGACCGGTCCTCCACTTGATCATTGAAAGACGCGATGTGCGATAATGGGGTATGTTCACCCTGGCTTAAGACTTGATGGTGTTGGACCCGTGACATGGTAGAGCCCTGTAAAATAGTGGGCAGATCCGGGATCTGATCAGGGGTGATGAAAAGGTCCACTTCCGGCAGGGATTTTCTCAGTTCGTCACGGTAGCGCAGGGGCATGCAACCTGCAACTACCAGAAAAGACTCTCGATGTTCGGCCCTGTAATTCAGTATGGCCTGGATGGATTCTTCCACCGCGTCTTCTATAAAAGCACACGTGTTGATAATGATTACGTCCGACACCGCAGGGTCGTGAGTAAAAATGAACCCGGCGTTGTCCATGACGAAGAGAATTCTCTCCGAGTCCACCCTGTTCTTTGGGCATCCCAGGCTGACGAGGTTGAAGTGTCTTTTTTGGGTTTTCAAGGGTACGATCGTCGCGTCAGAGCGTTTACATAGGCATTATCTTCACCCTGCTTGCGTTCCGGCAGAGGAAAGCGGTGAACCGAACAGAGGCTGTCAGGGGTCGTACTCGCCGGTATTTTGTCTTGGTCGGCCATGTGATTTCCTTTGATTGGAGTATATTATTGGAACGGTTTCATCTATTTTCTCTGTAGAGTTTTCAGCATATCCTGGGAAGCAGTTCACCGGATGGTTCAGCCACCACCCTGGATCCGCCGATCCTGGTTTTCATTACCACAACCGCCGGATGTTCCTGAGTCACCTCCCCAATGATAGCCGCGCCTTTTGCAATCGGACATCCCCTGATAAGCTCCAAGGCTTTATTCCCCATTCCCTTTTCCACGACTGCCACTATTTTCCCTTCGTTGGCCGCCTGAAGAGGATCTATGCCGAGAATCTCAGAGGCAGCAACAACGGATTTGTCCAATGGAATAGTCCGTTCTTCTATTTCTATTCCATGACCGGTGCTGAAGGAAATTTCGTTGAGCGTCGCAGCAATACCTCCCCTCGTGGGGTCCCTCAAGAACTTTAGGGCCGGCCCAAGTTCGATGAGTTTTTCTACTACGGGCCAAACGGACGTGGAATCCGATACCAAATCAAAATCGAAGGAGAATTCAGCCCTGCTGAGCATTACTGCCATGCCGTGGTTACCCACGGGACCGGTTACAAGAATTTGATCTCCCACACTTATTCTGCCCGGAGATGGTATAGCTGAGGCTTGAACCGTCCCGATTCCCGAGGTGTTAATAAAAATCCTATCAGCACTTCCTTTGGGCACTACCTTTGTGTCGCCGGTAACGATTTCGACCCCGGCCGCGTCAGCCGCCTGTGCAATGCTCTGCACGATTGTCTCCAGTTGATCCATGGGAAAGCCTTCCTCAAGTATCAAACTCAGAGAGAAAAACATGGGCCGTGCAGCCGAGCAGGCGAGGTCGTTACACGTTCCATGAATTGCCAGCGATCCTATATTTCCGCCTGGAAAAAATATTGGAGAAACTACAAAAGAGTCAGTTGTGTATGCGACTGAGTCTCCAAGACCGGAAAGGACAACTGAGTCAGGAAGCGGCCTCAAACGTCCCCGATCCAGTTTGGGCAGCAGGACGTCGCGGATTAGTCGGCCCGTCATTCGGCCTCCGCCTCCATGCCCGAGTTGAATTGTCCTATGCGGCTCATGGGACATTTGTCACTGGGCTCCGTACTTGTAGTATGCGGCACATGTCCCCTCCGACGAGACCATACACGGCCCAACCGGCTCTTCCGGAGTGCATTCCCGGCCAAAAAGTCCGCACTCGTCCGGTGTGAGACTGCCTGTCAAGATGACGGCGCATCTGCAACGAGGATCATCCTGTGCGGGCGGGACATCTACAGGGAGGTGCAGATTTGCGTCAAATTTTGAGTAGGGATCTCTCAGGGCCAAACCGCTTCCTGGAATGAGCCCTAGCCCCCGCCATGAGGCCTCGCAGGGTTCAAAGACCTCGTCAGTGATTGCCAGGGCCGAAGGATTGCCGTGTGGTCGTACTACCCTTTTGTAATCGTTCACTATTTGCGGAAAGGGGATCACAGCCATTTTGACAAGATCTTTGATGGCCAACAAGATGTCAAGCGGTTCAAAGCCCCCCACTACACCGGGCTTCCCGAAATCGTCCACCAGGTACTGATAACAGTCGGAACCTATTATTGCACTTACATGTCCAGGCAACAAAAAACCGTCGAGATCGGTCTTGGCGGCCAGGATTCTGAGCGGTTGATGAATCGTCTTGAACGCTGAGAGGACAAAGAGATTCTCAACTCCACTGGACATGGCCACCTTGAGGGTTGCAGCCACGGTCGGAACCGTGGTCTCGAACCCAACACCAAGGAAAACCGCCGGACGCGGCGACTGCTCAGCGGCGATCCCTACGGCGTCAATAGGGGAATAGACAATCCGCACCCGGCCTCCTTCGGACCTGAACCGAGCAAGAGATCCCAAGGATCCGGGAACCCTTATGAGGTCGCCGAAGGTGATGAGGCACGCATCGTACTTTTTCCCAGTCAGAACGGCCTGATCAATGAATTTTTTTTCAGTCACGCAAACCGGACAACCAGGGCCGGAAACAAGATGGAGATTCCTGGGGAAAAGGCTTTTCAGTCCTGCGGAATGTATGGCCATAGTGTGCGTGCCGCACACTTCCATAAACTTCAACGTGCCCGACACTTTTTCGCACGACTCACGTATGTACCTGACCAGAGCCCCTGCTACGCGGCTTTCATCCCCGGAAATCACTGCTCCTCCTGAGGCTGATATGCCTCGGCCAGTTCCCTGAACAGTTCAAGCCTGATGTGAGCTTCTTCTTCATCCAGAACCTCTATCCCGAAGCCGGCATGTACTATCAGGTAGTCTCCGAGAGAGGCGTGAGGTACCATGGTTAAGACAACGTCGGCTTTCACGCCTCCCGAGTCCACCTTACCGGTGCATTCGCCTGTAATTTCAATAAGCCTCATTGGTATGGCAAGACACATATTCCGCTTCCTTAAATATTTCCCATTCTATTCAAGAAAAGTTCAAATTTACTATATACCGTTTCTCGAGAGTTTTGACGAGATTGCTACACTGCGCTCGCAATTACGGTACGGACCTGTCCTTATTCAGGTTCTATGACTAATTCAGGTCACGATGTCCGGTCGGCAATTCGCCTGAAACGTGACAGGGCTGCTATTGCCTGGCCAACGGCTATTCCTCCGTCATTGGGCGGAATTGTCTCGTGAAGGAGAACCTTGAAGTTCCGGGACTCAAGCAAAGCCACTGTTCGTTCTGTCAGAAGCTTGTTCTGAAAACACCCTCCCGTGAGACCCACCGTAGTGATACCTGTTTCCCCTGAGACTCTGTTCACAATCCACGCGATGACGTCTGCCAACGTGTTATGGAATCGTGCTGAAACCTGTTCGGGGCGTGCGCCGTCCAGGATGTGTTCTGCGACCTCCGCAATCAGGCCGCTTGCATCCACATACAGTGGCTCTTGCTGGACAAAGTTGACCTTATAAGTTCCCTGTTCAGTCTTGTCGGCGATTCCTTCCAGCCACATGGCAGCTTCACCTTCAAACGTCACGGGTCCACGGAAACCCGCTGCAACTGCAACAGCATCAAAAAGCCGGCCTGCTGAGGAGGTCCAAGGCGAGTTGATCCCTTTTCTTGCAGCCTCGAGCCACAGACGGACACGGCCCATCTGATCTCCCATGAGCGGTATGAATCTATCCGGCAATTCCCAATCTTCGGCCAGTAGCGCGGCGAGAATTCTGATGGGTTCCCGGATGGCTGCCTCTCCGCCTGGCAGGTAATACCGGCCTATGGCCGCGACCCGTGTAAATGAATCCACGTCCGAAACGATGAATTCGCCTCCCCAGATGGTCCCGTCGCTCCCATATCCCGTTCCGTCAAAGACTGCGAATATGGCAGGGCCCGGAAGTCCGTGTTCGAACAGGAGGCTGACGGCATGGGCATGATGGTGAAACACCTCGTTTACCGTGCCGGCAATTTTTCGGGCCAGGCTGTTGCTGAAGTATTCGGGGTGCGGGTCAACAGCGATCAACGATGGAGCGACGTCCAGGTAACCTGTGAGCACATTCAGGGACTGTTTGAAGTATTCCTGCCCCACGGGAGAAGCCAGATCGCCCACATGCGGCCCCGGAACTAAACGATCTTCCTTTATGACGGCAAGGCAATTTTTCAGGTCGCCTCCTGCGCCCAATACTACCGGCGACAAATCTGATCCAAGCTTCTCAAAGGTTTGTGTTGATCTGTTGGAGCCCATGCTTCCAATGCCGGTGGAAAAAAAGGAAGCGGGGATTTTGAACTCTCCGGGCACGAATCCTCTGGATCTCCGAAAAACAGTTGCCCGACCTGCAATGACCCTGACGATGGAATCATCAGCCCTCAGCACGATGTCTCTGTTATGGACCAGAAACGCATCCACCAGGTCGGGGAGCCGCTGGAGCGCTTCCCGGTTTCCTGCGGCTATCGGTTCCTCGGAGCGGTTGCCGGAAGTCATGACCAGCGCCTTCGGCCTGCCCGACGGTTCCACGTCGGGATGCTTGAACAATAGATGGTGAACAGGCGAGTAGGGAAGCATCACGCCCAATGTTCCCATGAATGGAGCCACATTGGCTGCAAGCCGCTCACCGGCCGCCTCCAGGAGTACTATGGGGGCCACCGGAGACAGGAGAAGTTGTTTCTCCTGCTCACACACTCTACAGTATCGCCCGACCGTTCCCGGATCCGGCATCATTATTGCGAAAGGTTTTTCCGCCCTACCCTTGCGCTCCCTGAGAAGCCCTACCGCGTCATCGTTCAGAGCGTCACAGGCTATGTGGAATCCACCGATTCCTTTTATTGCCAGGATTTTCCCTTGTGAAAGAAAACGAATGGCCTCCACCATGGGATCTCCGTCCAAGACATTGCCGTCCATATCCGTGAGGCTCAGCCTTGGACCACACGCGGGACACGAATTGGTCTGGGAATGGAATCGCCGGTCAGGCGCAGATGAGTATTCGGCCAGACACCTGGGGCACATAGTGAAATCCGCCATGCTCGTACGTTCACGATCGTATGGAAAAGACCTGACCACTGTAAACCTGGGACCGCAGAGTGTGCAGGTAATAAATGGGAAGAGGTAACGAGGATTCTCCGGCGTGAACAACTCTTCTACGCATTCTGGGCAGACGGCTGTGTCCGGAGGAATAGGCGTGATCGACCGTTCCCCCCCTACGCTTTCACAGATACGGAAATCTGACTCGCCCACCGGGGATAAGATCCGCTCGTCAATGCTGTCGATACTGCCTGGGAAAGGAATGGAGCGAACAAGTTCTTCCGAAAACCCAGCACATTGTTCCGGACGGCCTTCGACCTCGATGATGAGGCCTCCTGTGGTATTCATCACCCATCCGGCGAGACCCGACCTGAGCGCAAGACGATATACCGTCGGACGGCACCCTATCCCTTGCAATATGCCCCTCAGTTCGATGTGTTTGCGGACCGGGTCGGCGTAAGGCTCGTCAATGCGGGTCCTACAATCGGAGCCACTCTGCGGCTCATGATCCTGATCCGTAAATTCGGTTTTGTAATTATTCATTTTTCCGGTTAGGGCGAAACTCCACCGGTCACAGATCGGCACACAACATGAAGCCGATCTTTACGTGACATCCTTGATGAATTGTGAACTTCATCCCGTGTCTGTGGTGTTGGAGGATGCCAGGCGAAACCGCTTTTCCAGGAAATCGCACAGCGGCCCAGCATCATTCAAATCAAATACCGGGATATCTTCAGGGGAGATTGGAGGATCCCCTGCAATAGCAACGAGGTTCTCGTCGTCCTTGCAGAGCAACTCTCGGTGGATCTCACTCCGGAAAACTTCGATCTTGGGATGACTTTCCCGTTTGTATCCTTCACTTATTATGATATCCACGCCGGAAATGAATGCGTCACGGATTTCGGCCAGGCTGTAGTCATGTTCAGTATCAGCCACCAGCGCCAGTTTGCTTGGGGATGAAATCACCGTCATTCTGGCGCCTGACTGCTTGTGGCGCCAGGAATCTTTTCCCGGATGATCGATTTCAAAGCTGTGTGCGTCGTGTTTTACGGTGGCAACCAGATGTCCCCTGGCTGTCAGTTCACGAACAATTTTTTCCACCAAAGTGGTTTTACCGGAATCCGATTTTCCTACCACAGACACAATGGGAATCATTCAAAAAAACCTCCCGAAAAACTTCAGAAAGAGTTAGAATGAATCGGTGTGGCCGAGTTTCACATGCCGCACCGGCGGGCGTTTATCAGCATTCACGTCCTCCATAACTGATACCACGAATAAGTCATAAGCACTTGGAGAAACGCATGTCAATACAGGAAGAAGTCCTCAAAACAGCTCAACTGGCTCACTCTGCGGCCCGGAAAGCCGCTGTCCTTCCCATGACCTTAAAGGAGAAGATCCTACTCCGTACAGCGAAAAAACTCCGTGACCGCCGATCCGTTCTGCAAGAGGCAAACAGCAGGGACCTTGAGGAAGGTATTGCTAAGGGTTTGTCCGCGGCCATGATGGACCGTTTGACACTTTCAGACAAGGTGATCGACCAGACAGCGGCGGGGTTGGAGGAAATCGCAGCTTTTCCCGACCCTGTGGGTGAGATAGTCCGCATGTGGACCCGTCCGAATGGAATCCGGGTGGGCCGAATGAGAATACCCCTGGGCGTCATAGGGATCATCTACGAGTCTCGGCCCAACGTCACCGCTGATGCGGCAGCCCTGTGCATAAAAGCGGGCAACTCAGTTATTCTGCGCGGAGGCTCAGAGGCGGTTAATTCAAATGAGGCAATAGTGGCCATTTTCAAGGAAGTCCTGTTTGAAAACGGCGTGGATCAGGACATTGTTAACCTTCTTCCCACAACGGACCGGGAAGCCATACTCTACATGCTCCAGCTTGAGGAACTTATAGACCTCATAATTCCTCGTGGAGGAGAAGAACTCATACGTTTTGTCGCACAAAATTCAAGGATACCGGTCATCAAGCATTACAAGGGAGTATGTCACCTCTATGTTGACGCTGATGCAGACTTGGAAATGGCTGTGAAACTAGCTATTAATTCCAAAGTTCAACGGCCTGGTGTGTGTAACGCTATGGAGACACTCCTGGTGCATCGCAGTGTTGCCGACAAATTTTTGCCCGTAATAACGGAAGAACTGGTGACTGCCGGTGTCAAACTACGGGGCTGCGAGAGATCCCGAAATATTGTTCAGACGATGCAGGCTGCAACCGAGGAGGACTGGTATGCGGAGTATCTGGACCTTGTGCTGGCCGTCAGAATAGTGGACGACATAGAGATGGCCATAGACCACATAGCACAATACGGGTCACTTCATACGGAGTCGATCGTCACCAAGAGTTATACGGCGGCTCAGAGATTTCTCAAAGAGGTCAATTCATCTTCAGTGATCGTCAATGCATCTACCAGGATGAGTGACGGATACGTGTACGGGCTTGGGGCGGAAGTTGGCATCAGCACGACAAAAATACACGCTTATGGCCCCATGGGAGTGGAAGATCTCACTACTACAAAATTTATTGTGTTGGGAGACGGACAGATCCGTGAATAGGAGAGGAGCAACCATTGGGTGAAATACTCAGCACCATAGACCTGATGATGCAACGTACAAAGGGGATGTCACTGTCGCCGGAGGAAAAGAAGGACCTTCACCTGGAGGAGCTAAGAAAAAAAGCCAAGGGATTTCAACTCAGACTCGTTGAACATCCGGCTAGTGGTGACGAGACGATAGCATCAATTGATAAGGAAAATGAGGATGACGCACATACGATTAAATCCCTGATCTGGAACGATATGGTGAACAACATGCCGCATGGCCATGAGCTTCGCAAGCATTTGGATATCTTGGCAAAACTACCCATGGCCAAAGAGAAAAGTCAATTGCTCGATGAACTGCGGGCCAATCTTAATTCGGCCACGAAGAATCGATCCAAGGACTTGAAAAACATTGTGAATGCGGAACGGAAAAAGCTGGCAGCGTTCGGGATTTCCGGCAGCGCAGTGGTGCCCAAGGTTTCAGCGGATGCCTGGCTTGAAGATAATATGTCGTCCGTTATTGATAGTTACAAAGATAAGTTGTTATATAATCTAGCATAAAATCTTCAATATGTTATAATAATGAACGTTATCTTAGAAATACAAACAGCCTTATCTATTGGAGGCCAACGTCTATGAAAATGGGAATATTGGCTGCCGCGCTGGCATTGGTGATGGTTCTTTCGTACGGCGTTGGGGCTGAAGACCAAATCAGAAACGAGTCCGGCGTGCTCATAGAGATAAGACAACCGTTTGGAGGCATGACCTACGCGTATGACGCCAACAGGAACTTCTCTTACATGGTCATAGGCATACCGGGTAATCCTGCGGATGTTGTGGATTATCGAGACAAGTACGGCGTACACACGGGAATAGGTGGTCCCGGAACCTATCAGTGGGCTGTCAGCCCGGCGTCACAATTTGGGACAACTGGACAATTGCCTGGGAAATAACATCAGGCGCTTCAATTTTGTGGCCATGCTGTAATCTCCGCCGTCCCGGACAAGAATAAGACATGAAGCCAGGAACAGTGCAGCATCACGGATTATGTGATGGACTCCGACCGCGCCGCTGGAAGATGATGAGGCTGAGAAACAGCCACAATCAATATTGAGGCCGATAAAATAGGCATACGAAATGGCCGCGAGGAATAGCCCCATCATCCCTGTGGTCAGCATAGCAGCGGGTCTCGTAAGAATTCCAACCACGAGAAACAGTCCGGCCGAGATCTCTATCCAAGGAAGAGTCATTGCGACGACGTTGCTCCACTCCGCCGGTATAATCATATAGTTTCGGATAGATACCGCAAAGTCTGCCGGGTCCGTTATCTTGTATACACTGGCGTAGACAAACAGACCGCCTATGAGCAATCGCGCGATTAAGACAGCGTATTTCAACAATCAATCCTTGGAACTTCTTGAACTCGGTTCCTCGTCGGAAGTGCGGCCGGATCGTGAACCATTTTCTATTGGATATCCAGCCTTGTCCCAATTTCGGAAACCCGCGGTCATTATCATCATGTCCTTGTAACCAAGTTGTGCAAGAAACAGTGCCACCTCTTCGGCCATAGGGCACTCCGGCCCGTAGCAATACAATACAAGCCGGGCATACTCCGGCAGAAAAGGTTGAACCGCGGGGAAACGCTCTTCTTTGTCTGCAGGTTGGAAAAAGACAGCTCCCCTGATGTGAGACTTGGCATAATCTTTCTCAAGTCGAGTGTCCACAAATACTGTGCCGGTATCCACCAGAAACCTGCGGGCTTCCTTCTCGTTAATGAGTGGAACCATTACACCTGAAAGCACTACATGCTTTGGAGGTACATAGACCCAGGGCAACATACGACCCGAGACAGCATTCACACCCAGCCCGACGGCGGAGGCTCCGATCGCTATCAAGATGGCTCTCAACAATATGCCTGAGACATTCATTTACGTATTGTTTTCCAATCAATCCTTGGAAGAAAGAGATTAGCCAAAGACTTCTCGGAAGTTCCCTTGAGGGTAGTTTCCGCATCGTGTCCGACGCTTCAGGGCATCTTGGGTTTTCCGGCCAGGATTTCACGAGCCTGTGCGACATCTTTGGCAATCTGGGCACGGAGGTCGTCCCCGGACACGAAAGTCATTTCAGGTCTTAACCTTTCTACCATGTAGGCCGCAATAAATTCTCCGTAAAGATCCTCCCCGTAATCAAGAATGTGGACCTCGTATGAGACCCGGCGGTCTTTGAATGTAGGATTGTAGCCGATATTCATTACTGCCGGGCGAATCACGTCCTCAGCCAGGCAATATATGGCATAAACGCCCTCCGGAGGATGCAACTTGACCTCGGGTTTGATGTTTGCCGTAGGGAAACCCAATCCTTTGCCTCTGTGGTGTCCATGAATGACCCTTCCCTCTATGGTAAACTCTCTTCCGAGCAACAGGTTAGCCTCGGCTATTTCTCCTCGCGTCAAATGTTCGCGTATGCGGCTCGAAGATACTATGGTGTCTCCACAATAGACCGGAGGAACCACGTGAACGATAAATCCCAACTCATAGGCCATTTTCCGCAGTGTGTTGGGAGTTCCGGATCGGCCCTTACCAAAACGATAGTTTTCCCCGATGAACAAGTGTCTTGTTCCCAGTTCTTCCGAGAGGACGTTCTCCACGAAATCCTCCGGAGACTGAGACGCGAATTCTCGAGTAAACTCCGCGAGTACGAGGACGTCGATTCCCAAATTTTCAAGAATTCCGGCTCGTTCGCTGGGAGTCGTTATCCTTGGTATTTCAGGCGCTTTGTTAAGAACCAGGCGTGGATGGGGATCAAAAGTGTAGACGACCGCTTCCCGACCCTTGCGATGGGCCGTCTCCACTGTGCGCCGGAGAATCTCTTGGTGTCCGAGGTGAACGCCGTCGAAGTTTCCCAGCGCTACTGAAGGAGCGATAAAGTTTTGATAAATCTTTTCGCGAACGCGAACGATTTCCATGTGTGGCTTCAGGGGCTACCTGACTACATTTCAATAGTTTATTGACCAGCTTCACAATTCGGCTGGTAAATACTCAAATCTCGTACTCATCCGAGCAAAATCTTATTTATAACGAGTTCCGCCCTCAAGTCAAATCGGCATTTAGTGGCTCCACCGTGTACCGATTCCATGAAGCTATGATGAGACCTTTGAGACCATCATTTCGTTTCAGCAGCCCCCGCGGGCTGTTCAGAATCCGGGTGGGAAGCCTCCCGTCTCTCATAGGATAAGGTATCAAGCCTTTTTTGGACCTCGGAAACCTCTTTCGACTTCTGGTCAAGATTTTGTTTCAGGAGCCTGTTTTCAGACTCAAGGGTCTGGATCCTGCCGTTGAGGCGGCCAACTTCTCCCTGATGCTCCCTGTCCGTCTTGATCATCCGACGCTTCTCTCCGATCCATTTGAGTTGGGTGATGAAATCTCCCAGCAACGCAATAATAATTCCAATTGAAACGCAAAATGTGACCAACTCCCAGAAGCCTACTGTGAGTGGTTGAGCCAAACCGAAATAATTGATCGGCAGCTCGAGGTCCTTGTTCTTCATAAAAAGAGAGATGATTAGTATAACAAATGCCAGTTCGATCAGCCTCTTGATAAGCCTCATTTTTCCTCCTCCAGGACAGATTGCGGGTAAAGTTTATGGAAGCCGTCCCGTAGCTTCAAGCTCGTGATGCTCAAATGTTCCGGAATAACTTTTATGTCCGCAAGCACGGGCATGATGTTAGTGTCTCCGTCCCATCGGGGCACAATGTGGTAGTGGACATGATCTTCAATACCCGCTCCCGCAGTTTTTCCCAGGTTAATCCCAATGTTAAAACCATCGGGGCGCATCACGAGCCTGAGAACGTTCAACGAACGACAGACCTCCTGGACCAGGAGGCTATTTTCTTCAGGTCCAAGCTCACATATATCCGGAACATGCCGGTAGGGCACGACCAGAAGATGGCCGTTATTATATGGGTACTTGTTCATCATTGTGAAAGCGCCGACAGCCCGATGGATGATCAGATTCTCGTCGTCGCTATCGGCTGCGGGCTTGGTACAGAAAATACAACCAGATTCTTTTTCCTCACCCAGTATGTAATCTATTCTCCAAGGGGCCCAGATTCTTTTCATTTGTCCTGATCTCGTCCTAGATTTGCAGCCATTTCAGGGGGGACCGCATTTTCTAAATCAACTGCCGATGGACAGGAACCGGCCTTCCATGGAATTCTCCGAGACATCAAGGATGCCCACAGTTCTCAATCCCACAGAATGGTTGTAGCCTGCCGATCCCGGATTAAACATGTGAGTTCCATCCACTTTTCCCCAAAACGGCTCGTGAGAATGCCCGTACACTATCAAATCCGGTCTATCCGGATCGAATTTCTTAAGAATTCTCTGTGCAAGACCATCCTTGGAGCCCCATCCGTGGATGAGCCCAATACGCTTTCCTCCCGCTGAGATGATGCGGATCTGCGGAACTCTGTCCAAAATATCGTAGTGATCCATGTTTCCACAGACCGCGATTGCCCCCACTTCCTCGAGGCGATCCAGGACTCTGCGGCCAACTATATCCCCTGCGTGAAGAATCATTTCTGTTTCTGTCAAGAGATCTTCCAGGATATGATCGAGCAATGGATCGGGGTTCGAGAGATGAGTGTCAGAAAGGACTCCGATTCTCATTTTTTTATCGTGTCCACGTCATTGTGCCGCGCCACCGTTTGCGGACCTGAGTACCATGTCTCCGCCCAAGACTATGGTTTCACCGGCGACGAGAATTACGCTCCCTACATCTGTATAGGCTTCGGCTCTCTTCAGGACCGAGGCAAGGGCTTCTCCGGCGGTCAGACGTTCCCCGAGGTCTTTTGAAAAAGCTGAAGCCCAGCAGGCTGACCTGGATAAAACAGTTACGGCATGAATTCCTTTTCCCGGGACAAAAGTGGATATACCGAAACTTCGCTGGTACGACGGCAATGCAAGAACCAGTAGTTCGTGAAAACGGGAACCCTTGGCGTACAGATAGACGTCCAGAGGAAAGGCGCATTTGATAAATGAGTCACCTCCACTGGAAACTATCAAATTGGGAGAATCCGGGGCCAAGTCACGCCCTACAAAGTCGGCGATGGCCCCACCCATGCAAGCCATGGGCGCTACGCCGGTAGATCGGCTGGAGGCATCGCAATATCGAACAATTTCCGGGGCGCCGGCGTAGATTTGTATCGGAGAAGCTGTTTCACGAAACGCGGGATGTTGCCTAAGATATTCCTCGATCTGATATCTGTACCGGAAAACAGAGTCTTTAGCTTTTGGGCTTAAATCAGTGCGCGCCTGGATTTGGAGGTTGGTTTCACGGACCTCCACCTCGAAGCTCACAGCCTGAGCCAGAGGAATTCTATTCCGGTAGTTCTTACGCTCGTAAATATCGTAAACGGATGGCATGGCCTCAACCGATCTTTTTGTAGGAAGCGATTCTATTTGAAAGCCTGCAACGAGCTTCCACGTGATTATTCATCCGCCCCTGCAATTGTGTCAAGAATAATTTCCCTCGGTCCTCAATCCATAGGACTTCGACGTCCCCCTTCAATGCCTTCCTTCATTAATGACGGCAAGTCATAAGCCCTGAGCTGGCTCTTGGATCTCAGGAAAGCAAGCCAGTCTGTTTTTTTACGTTCCAGTGTAATGAGTCTCGTCCCGGACAGTCCAGGCAATTTGTCCACGGCAAAATCAGTTATCGTACCTTCCAATTTCGGCGTGCTCCATTTTTCTTCCAATGTATCACCATTCCAAATCAGGCCCAATACTTGCCCCTCTTCCAGCATCTTGGTCCGACTCAGCAATCTCATGGTCTTGGAACTGTGCGAGATCGCGATAATCTCCTGGATGCTTTGTCCTTCCAGATTCAGAGCCATGAGCCTTGGACGGAAATAGACATCTTCTTTTTCGTCATCTGTTCGGTGCTTATCGCCGCCGACTTGGAGTTCCGGCCCTGCCCATCTCAGTATTATGTCCGATCCGCCGTAGAATCCCTTTGAAACATACAGCTTGGTTCCGTCAGGCCGATAAATTCGCAGATGATCGTTCCTGTCATAAACTGCAATCAGAGGAAGTCGTTTTCCTTCGAAATCGCCTATGGCAAAACCAAGAATGGGGATCTTCAGGGGTATTCCAAACCGGCCGTCGACGACGAGTTCGTCGCCCTTATCCGTGAGACGGTAAACCGGTCCGTCAAACATTTTTCTCACGCCTTTTTTTTGTCCGAGGAGAATGGGCCCTTGGGTAGGATAATTGATCACCCTGAGAAAATAATCACAATTTTTGACGACGGGTATCAGGGTGCCGTTCCTGTATTCCAGTACAAAAGAGGCGAGTGCGCCGCGGTTCTGCGCAGTGATGTAGAGCCGCGCCGGACCTTGCTTGCGCAAGTTTGCTACATCAATGCTTTTGAGTTCGAGGGAGCCTGCTGAGTACTCTGCAATAAGACTCATCTTTCCAGTCGAGACCCGATAGACGTAGACAGCGTGAGGATCAATGACCGCTACTTCATTTTGTCCATCACCATCCATATCGCCAATACCCAGACCTGTGGCGAGCATGTCCAATTCCTGACTTTTCCACACTTTGTCAGTGGACGTATTTTTCCCTCCCACCTCGCTCAACAGCTTATTCTGGGGCTGCGTTTCGGTGACTACTGCTCGGGTTCCCTTCAAGCCGTCATCTCCAATTCCATCCAACCGAAACGTGCTCGCAGCAGAGTCGGCCAAACGATAGTCACCCGGATTAGCAGAAGCCACGGGAAACATGACGGCGACCACCAATATTCCTAAAATTCCAAGAAAAACGCCCATCGATTCGGCTCCCGACAATATTTCCAAGAAACTATCTATGAGTATTTAGCATCTTGGGGAGACAAGATCAAATATGATTAAGATTCTCTGTGAACGAACAGTGCGGGCTGGCTATTGGCGCGGGTTTATGAAAAAAAGAACAGGTCGCCAAACGGCAAGAAAGAAAGGGACTATGTCGAGGAAGGAAACCTTTGTACGACGAGGCCTCCGACCTCACCTTGTGCATGCTGTTGGGTCCGGGATTTCGCCCTAATACGATGGAAAAGTCCGAAAGATCCAACAGGATTCCCCGGTTCGAAGGATCACCCTCTTCTCACGGATCCCCTATCTCCAGAGTACCTTCCGTCCCGGCTCCGGCGACCAACACATCCGGAATCGTTACCAAACCTCCGAGGATCTCTCGAACTGTTGTACGGCCGTGTTCCAGAGCACTTGGTCAAACACTTACCGATGTGTAACGTACGCTAAATGAAATACATGTACTTGTGGTCCAATTCCCGCGAGACACCGTGTTTACGTGCAAGAGAGCAAAGATCCGCAACAGATACCGAGTTGTAGTAGTCCACCAGCAACCTTTGCGTGTCACGCCACACGTGACGGGTGACGCACTCGTCCAGAACATCGCATACTTTCTTGCCCTGGTTTTGGCTGGACAGACACATGACGGGAACAATTGGACCTTGGGCCGCATTAATGATGTCCCCTACAGAAATTTGCGAGGGATCCCGAGAGAGCATGTAACCTCCTCTAGGCCCTCGCCGGCTTGTGAGAAGACCTGCCTTTAGAAGTTTGTTAAAGATCTGTTCAAGATACCTCTGGGATATTTTTTGACGTCTGGAGATGTCCTTGATCTGAGTCGCCTGGCCGCCGCCGTGGTACGCGACGTCAAAGAGAGCCCGAACCCCGTATCGGCTTGTAGTAGTAATACGCATTTCTGTCCCTCAAGAAAAACGATTCGGACATGAAGAATTTTCCCTGTAAGATATATTTAACCTTACTACTCATGTCAAGAAAATTGAGGCCACGGGGATATGGAATTGGTGTGCAAATGCTCATAGAAAGTTGACATGAGTTTTCGGACATGATAGTCATGATACTTTCATAACTGCATGAGAGGTGTGAATGGGGAGCATAATTAAGAAGAGAAGGAAAAAAATGCGCAAGCACAAGCACAAGAAGCTTCGAGCAAGGCAACGTCATAAGAACAAGTAAACGAGTTTCCACGATGAAGGCGGGTTTTTTCACCGGATCAGATCTGAAGACCATCACGAAAGCGGCCCTTTTAGCTGAGGGTCTCACTCAGCGTCATTTTGGGCTCAGTGGAGACGAGTGGAAAGTAAATCCCTACGGTTTTTTCACACGCAGACAGATTCATGATTCGCTGCACGAGGCTGAAGCTTTTGCGCACGTAATCCTTTACGAGAGAAAACCGGCTCCCGATAAAAAAGGAAAACCAAGAGAGAATTTCGGGATTGTATTACAGGACCCCAATATTTTGCTTGCCCTTTTGAGATCGTCTTTCCATGATTTGTGGACACTAGGGCTTTTTATTCTGACCCACGAACTCACACATATTATCCGCTTCCGTAAATTCGGAGTGGACTTTTTCACCAGCGTGCATGAACGAGACAAAGAAGAAAAACGGGTTCATCATATTACGAGAGAAATTCTTTCGGGCGTGACCAACACTGATTATGTCCTGGATCTTTATGAATCCCGGGCAAACCTGGTCCTAGAAAAATCAATTTGTATGAGATCTTACGGAGGTGCATGAAGATGCCGATCTACGAATATCGGTGTAAGACGTGTGGCAAGGAATTCGAGGAATGGCAAAAATTTTCCGATCCGCCTGTCGACGCGTGTCCTGAGTGTGGCGGACAGGCTTCTCGCCTCATTTCAGCGTCCACATTTGTTCTCAAAGGTACTGGGTGGTACGTGACCGATTATGGACGCAAGGATAGTGGACACGCCAAGAAGGCTTCAGAGAAAAGTGAATCGACTTCAACATCAGAGGCTTCTAAAGCCGACTCCACTGTGTCAAAAGATTCCGGAAGCGTCTAGTGTAGACCTGAAGTGAGGCCACAATGAAGATAAAGAGAATTGCTCACCTCGGAGTTGCCGTGAGCGACCTGGACGTGGCGTTGAGGTTCTTTACTGAGGGACTTCCCCTCGAATTGACCCACACTGAGGATTACCAGGGTATGAGGATCGGATTTATTCCAGTGGGAGAAAGCTCGATTGAACTGCTGGAAGACGTGTCAGGATCATCTAACATTAAGAAATACCTTGATAAAAATGGAGAAGGTATCCACCATATAGCTTTTGAGGTCGATGACATCTACCAGGCAGTAGCCGAACTCAAACAAAAAGGAATCAAACTCATTGACGAGACACCTCGGCTGGGGGCTCATGGTATGACTATCGCGTTTATGCATCCGAAAGCCACCCACGGGATTCTCATGGAGATGTGCCAGCCGACGCCTGATGCGCATTGAGCTAGTTTTATGTCCCCCGGTTTCTGGCCGGGTGATGGTATATAAGTACATATATTTTTTCGTTGTGATGATGTTACAGCAATAGTGAGGAGGTAGAGGAGATGGCGGATGTAACCATGCCCATGAACGGGAAGGTAATAGAAGTAAAGGTAAAAATCGGCGACGCCGTGGAAGAAGATTCTGAAATAGTGATCATCGAAGCGATGAAGATGGAGTTACCGGTGGTGGCCACGTCCGATGGAGTGGTCAAAGAGATTAAGGTTGTGGTGGGGCAATCTTATCAAGTTGGGGATGTATTGGTAGTTATCGGATAGGTTGGGGTCTACTTTGGCATGGATCTGACACCCGTTTAACCGTCAACCCTTTGCAACTTGAGCAAATTGATGGACGGCCAATAGGCACGGTGGTCGAGTAAGTTCACGTTTTCAGGTGCCTGGTTGGTAGGACTGCCTGTTGATTCCTTCGGTACAGACTTCGCGTCACACAGGAAGCAAGACTGAGGATGCGTAGACGGTGTTGTCGCTTGTCCGGCTCGGATACCTTCAAGAAGGTGTATCACTACAGGTGGCCGCGTAGTACCCTAAGCCGTTGTGTTCGCATGAGCGGGACCGCGTACTATCTGCTGCAAGACCAACCGGCCTGTGCCTCTATAAGGGTGGCTCACAACCCGGTTGGTGAATGATTTCATTTGACAGCCGCCAAAATTCCTCGGCAAGGTTCCCGCGCCGAAACTCTTTTGAACAGTATCTGAGAATTGGCCGCTCTTGTGCAATGTTTCCAGCATGGCTGTTGATTACTGCCACTGTGTCGTTGTTCTTTTCTCCAGATTTCCAGGAGGTATGCCGTGTCGGACGAATTCAAGGACAAGGTGCTCAAATGGGAGGACAACCTGCAGCAACAGGTCTTAAAGAAACCTGAACGCAAGGCGGAGTTTACCACTGTATCTGAGTTACCCATAAAGAGGGTTTATTGGCCGTGGGATACTGAGAGGTTTGACTTGGAGACGGATCTGGGCATGCCGGGTTCGCACCCCTTTACCCGCGGTGTGCAGCCTACTTTGTATCGTGGCCGTTTCTGGACGATGCGGCAATACGCAGGCTTCGGGAGCGCGGAAGAGACCAACACACGATTCAAATATTTAATAGAACAGGGGCAGACCGGGCTGTCAGTTGCGTTCGACTTACCTACCCAGATAGGTTACGACTCGGACCACGAACTGGCCGCAGGTGAGGTAGGCAAAGTTGGGGTGGCAATAGATAGCATCGAGGACATTAAGTCACTGTTCAGTGGAATTGACTTGTCTTCCGTGAGCACCTCCATGACCATAAATTCACCCGCAGCCATCCTGATGGCCATGTATATCGGGGCTGCAGAAGAACAGGGAGCGGACATTTCCAAGCTTAGGGGCACCATCCAAAACGATATTCTGAAGGAATACCCTGCGAGAGGAACTTACATCTTTCCTCCGGGGCCTTCCATGAGGGTGATCACCGATATTTTCGCGTTTTGCAATCAGCACGTTCCCTTGTGGAACTCCATAAGTATAAGTGGGTATCACATTCGTGAAGCCGGCTCCACCGCCGTGCAGGAAGTAGCATTCACGCTGGCCAACGGAATAGCTTATGTTCAGGCCGCAATCGATGCCGGCCTCGATGTTGACGATTTCGGGGAGAGGCTGAGTTTTTTCTTTAACGCCCATCAGGACTTTCTGGAAGAAATCGCCAAGTTTAGAGCTGCCAGGCGCATGTGGGCGCGTATAATGAAGGACAGATTCGGCTGCACAAATCCGAGAGCCATGATGCTGAGGTTCCATACACAGACTGCCGGCTGCACGCTCACTGCGCCGCAACCGGACAACAACGTTGTTCGAGTAGCTTTTCAGGCTCTTTCGGCTGTACTGGGAGGCACACAGTCTCTTCATACAAATTCCAGAGATGAGGCTTTCGCATTGCCGAGCCAAGAATCGGTCCAGATAGCACTACGGACACAGCAGATAATAGCCTATGAAACAGGTGTCGCCGACTCTGTCGATCCTTTGGCCGGTTCCTACTACATCGAGGCGCTCACCAATGAAATCGAAAATAGGGCTCAGGAATATATTAGGAAAATTGACGAAATGGGTGGAGCGGTGAAAGCCGTGGAATGCGGTTTTATCGAGGATGAGATCCAAGACTCGGCCTACCGTTTTCAGAAGGCTGTGGAATCAAACGATCACGTAATTGTCGGCGTGAACCGCTTTCAGTCGGAAGGCGCCCCACCTACTAATCTACTGAGAGTCGATCCGGCAGTGAGGGAGTCCCAAATAGGTCGACTGAAAAAAATCCGGACCGAACGAGATTCATATTCCGTGAATTCGGCCCTGTCACTGCTCAGAAAATGTGCCGCAGGAAATGAAAACCTGATGCCTCCCATCTTTGACGCTGTAAAGAAAAGGGTGACTCTCGGTGAGATTTGCGGAGTATTGAGGGAAGTTTTCGGAGAATACACTCACGCATCCCACTGTTGAGGGTTGACGGCCAAGCCCTTTCCGTCACGATGCGTATGTGCGGCTGTGCAGATACTCAAGGACAACACTGTGCTCGGCCGACATCCTTGGGCATTACCATTTTCTCCAGGACGAGCCAAGACGCTGTAAATCGTATTACGGTCCCGTGGCTACTACGAACCTCTCCGGGTAGTAGTTTTCGAGCACCTCGATTACAGTTCTCTTCAAGAGATTCGTATCCCCTTTCTTCTCCACTAACGCCGCCGCTTTCTTAAGAGCAGGTTGGTTCGTGTGCTCAGCAAGGAACGAATGGATCACTACCGGCAACGGTGGAACCCTCTCGAAAAGCCTCTCCACGATTTCTAATCCGTCCACGAGGGGGATTTCGAGGTCGAGGATGAGAACCTCCGGCGGCTCATTCACATCAAGCATCATGAGAACTTCCCGACCATCTTTCGCGACCTGTACGCTGTACCCAGCCTCTCTGAACTCGCGACGAAGGAACTCACGCACATGACGGTTACGATCTGCGATTAATATCCTGAACGGGTAGCTCATACCGTTTTGCACTCGTAACATTGAGAATGACGGGCACACATACCCGTCGTCACTGGAAGTTTTCTATCTGTAATGTCGACAGGTTGAAAGCGCATCCATCTCATGAGACGGATTCTCTGGTACAACGACCAAAAGAAAATGCAATCGCTGTGCCAGTGGTACCGCGGGGACTAAATGGAATAATTACTTCAAAACAGACAAGATTCTTGGATTACCGTCGGGGATAGGCATTGGAGGGGTACTGTACCATGTCAGTATTTCTTACAGCTTGTAAAAACCGAGAGACCCAGGTCATTGTCGAATTGCCATGTACTTCTGAAAATGAGTGAAATAGAGTCCCATCTCCAAAACTCCTATTCGGCGTCAGTAGTGTCCCAACGTTTAACTAAATAGAGTCAACTGGTTATAGTTTTCGTCTGGCTCGCTTTTGTAGTCCGGTTGTGTAAGTAGCTGAAAGAGCAGCGTTCTCTCGAAAGCGGAGACGCTTAGGACCTGTAAAATTGTGTAGAGGCCGGCCCGAATATTTAGCAGCTTTTTCATGATGGCCACGAATTGATCGAGGCAGGTGAACTCTTTGACCTTGTAGTCACCTGCGTGTCCCCCAAGTTTCTTAATCCATTGTGGTGTTCTCATTTCAAGCCTCCCCCCTGTTCCGTTGAACCCCTCTTCAACTCATTTACCGATGTTCAGCTTCAACAACACTCCTAAAACCGGCACATGAATCATGGTGGCAATAGCCTGCTGATGCGCGGCCTTCTCCACGGCCTCACGATACAAAGCAAGCTGGGGGGCATACTCAATAGCCTTCTCGGCCCACTTGTCCTTACTGCCCGGAACACTTTTGTGGTCCACGTCAGACCGCCGAGAGTATTCACAGCTCAACTGCAACATATTTATTAAGCCGGACAAGGTAGAGACCTGCTTCAACGACTGCTTCGCCCGTACACTCTTTCCATGCCTCAGAGTAAATTCGTATCTGTGGGGCATACTTCTCCACAACTCTCTGGTACGTTCCTGCTCTCACGATGTCTGTCTTGTAATCGACAAGAATCCACCCGTCATTTTCTTTGAATATGAGGTCAACAGTTCCCCGGAGGATCGTAGGCAATATGGTGCCAGGCTCAGTTGCTCTTTCTTGCAACACCTGAAATGGAACCTCAAGTAATCTGCGTTCACTCTGCTGAGCCCTGAGCCAAAGGTCCGATTGCATAACCATCCTGACCGTCGTTTCTGCCAGTTCCCCATACTTCGTTTGGAAATCGTAGTCACCAAGCGCTGTCTTAAGTGCCCGTTTGAGATCAGCCTCCGGATTCTCCATGGCAAGTTGCAGCAAGGTGTGAATAAGTGTTCCCCATTCCACTCCGTGCTCACCATCTTTGATCTGCCCATCTGCTTCAGCTTCTGATTCTTTGTCCTCTTTTGAAGTTTCCACGGTCGTAGGCATGGCAGCCACATGGCTGAGAGCAAACTCCTTGGCTCGCCAGGCATCGTAGGTAGGTCTCAATGCCATGCTGATTCTTGCCTCAATATCCTGTTGTGCCTGGTTCACTTCGTCCACGGTCAGTGAAATCTGGTCTTTAGCCGGGATCGCAGCCTGATAAAAGTCGCCGATTTCACGTTCGGAAGCAAGATGTTGGTGGAAGTGCTTCCACATGCTGTTGCCTCTACCAGAGCCTCTTCGCGTAATGATGAGAGCGGCTCCCGCCCGGGTGGCGGCAACATAACGCAGTCTCAATGACTCGGCCTTCAGGAATTTGGACTCTCTTTCCGTGAGTTCGTCCCAATTGGTTGGGTGTGCGAAAAACGGTCGAGTATATTTGCCTTTTTTCCCATAGACTCCCATATAACCCGTCACATCATTGCTTGATCGGTCGATGTGGAGTTCCACGTCATGGTCCGAATCACCGTAGGGACATGCCAGAAAAACTACCGGAGCTTCCAGACCCTTCACTTTGTGGAGATTCATAATTCGTACGGTGGATCGGTCCTCGGAACTCGCCGAGATCCCATCATAGGAGGTAGTTTCTTGGGCAAGCTGTCCCAGTTGTTCCACTATCTGTGCGGTTGTCCAGGTGTCATGCTGAAACGCTCGGAGTATCTCAAGTGCTTTGGAGAGGCTTCCAGCCTGGACGTTGCCTCCGGGCCTTATGGCAGAGAGCGCCATCAACCCGAGATCAGCTACGATTCTTTCAAATGCCGCAAGCGGAGGCAGCTTAGAAAGCCAGAGACTGTAAGATCGCAAGCGGGAGAAAGCGTCTTTGAACAGGGCTGCATACTGGACGTCGAGCTTGTCGGGCACTTCGGAATGAAATGAAAAACGCCCACCGGCTTTCTTGAACTCGTACAATGCGGGGTCGCTGATACCAAAGAGTTCCCCGCGAAGAACAGCCAACAGGGCCACCGGATCATCCGGGTGCGTCAGGGAATTAAGGCAGGAATGGAGCATTTTCAATTCTCGGACCTCATTGAGAGCGCTCCCACCAGTAACTTGGGTCGGAATGCCGTATTCTTCCAGCTTGCTGGCATAGAGGCTCAGCCAGTCCTTATTCCGATTTATGATGATGAAGTCCGAAGGTTCAGGCCGTTCCGTCTTGCCTTGCTCGATCTCCTGCCTGGTCCGTGGAATGGTAATAGAGGGATCGTCGAGGGCATGGCGGATCGTACGAGCTATCCGGTCTGCCTCGTACTTCAAGACTTTCTCTTTGTTATCACATTCCTGTGGGATGGTCAGGGAATAGACCCCCACGAGCTTTCCAGAGGTCACGTCTCCTCGAGCCGGATCTAGTCGAACGTAGCGAGGAGACTCAGGCGAGTCCGTTTTGTCGAACCGGACCACTGCCCCTGACGGGTCAGATGAGGCTGCAGCGTTCGGCTCAAACACCTGGTTAACCCATGAGATGATACTTTCCACCGTCCGGAAGTTCGATGAAAGCTCTATGGCGAGCCCTTGCTGAGTGTTTCCTCTCTGGAGGATGTCCTTCACCTCGTTGTATGTCACAATGTCAGCACGACGAAAACGGTAGATGGACTGTTTCGGATCGCCGACCACAAAGAGTGATCCTGGTCTTGGAACAGCCTTCCGCCAATCAGTCTCTCGCACGTCTGAGGCTGCAAGCAAAAGCATGACTTCAGCCTGGATGGGGTCCGTGTCCTGAAACTCATCCACAAGCAGGTGGGTAAACCGATCCTGGAAATACGAACGCACATGCGGCTTGTCCCGGAGAAGCCGAGCAGCCCTCATGAGTAGGTCCGCGTAGCTCAACTGCCTGCGCTGGATTCTCATAGCGTCATAGACCATTTGGGCCTGGGCCATCACACGGAGAATAGGCCCATAGCGCCACTCCCACCACTTGACCTGAACTGGATGAACCACATTGGCACGAAACTGGTTCCACCGAGTACCTTCGGCCTTGGCTTCCTCTCTAGTGAAATTCCCGCTATTGATCCAATCACGCTGAGTGACTTTAACGTCTTGATCGAAATCTTTAATAACCGCCATCACATCTGACGGCAACTCCAGCAATCCGTAATGGGCAACGATTCTCGGCAAGCGCCGGTATTTGGGAATGAGTGGGTCGCTGCCCCATTCGTCCGGAAGTCTCGGTGCGAGGGATTTCATATGTGAAACATAACTGAGGATCTCATTTCTCACAGGTTCAAATGCATCAAAGTCTGGTTTCGTTTCCGGTGCAGGCCAAGCGGTCACGTCGGGGTAGTTGGTGAAGCGAAGAAAGGTTTCTTCCAGGTCCGGGAGGCGCAGAGCCAGTTCCTCCAACTCAGCCAAGATTCCGTCGCTGTCCTCCACAAGCACTCGGGAGGAATATTCTAGCCATGCCTCCTTCCGGAGAATCATGTCAGCATCTTCGTCAAGTTCTTCGAAGGTAGGATCGATCCCCGCCTCGACGGGCCGCTCCCGGAGTAGGCGGCCACAAAACGAATGGATTGTACCAATGAAACACTGCTCAACGCTTTGTAGAGTTCTCTCCAGATTGTCTCGAGCAGGACCGGTCTCTGAACGAACAGATTCTTCCAGCTTTATCCGAAACCGTGATCGAAGCTCCGCTGCAGCCTTGCGAGTGAACGTGACAGCGGCCATGGTTCGGATGTTTTTGCACGTGCCTGTTCGTAGGAGTTCCACCATGCGCTGGACCATGCTGGAGGTCTTGCCGGTCCCGGCTGCAGCCTCCACGAGCATGTTGCAGTCCAACGCCTCTATAATTTGTTGACGTGCGGCCTGATCCGGCAGCAGAGTCACATTCGTGGTTTTTTGTTGAGTCATGGTGATCCTTTCCCTAAAGGATAGCGATCATGAACGCAGTTGTCTGAATGGTTCCAGGTTGTCGTTGTCGGGGTTTTCCAGTTTGAGCCTGGTAGTTTGTACAGCCTCCTCAATGTCACCGAAGACGATCCCGTAATCGGTGAAAGTCACGTCTTTTGAATCGGTTGTGAAGGGAAAGCATCCAAAGCGAAGCATCTCCACAAGCCCTGCAATGACATCCTTCCCCGCATTCAACTGGTGGGAGTTCCAGGAAATGCGTTCGCCATGCTCGCGTAAGCCTGGGAAAAAATAGCCGAAGGCTGCCACAGATGAATTGGGTGAGTGGACCTCTCGAAGACGCTTTTCCGCCATAGCCCGGTAAAGGATATTTTGAATCGTCCGACCTTGACGAAAAGGGTTGTTTCGATCGTATCCCCATGCTGAACCGGTCTTGTAATCCCATACGGTGAAAACATCGCCCTTCGCATTCGGTACCCGGTCGATACGATCTATCCGACCTCGAGTCCTGATCGATTTCCCGTCGGGTAGGCTGATCGAGACAGGATATCGGGTATCAAGAGGTGTTGGATCTCCATTCTGACGCAAACCAATGGAGGCTTCAAAGTAGAGCGGGACACTTGTCCTGCAGAAGACTGCCTCTTCCTGAAGGAAGATCAGTGTGGCCATCCGAAACTCCCGGACTGTCACGTTGAATATCTCTTCGTTAGGTGGAGGGACTGCGTTCCTATAAATTTCTATCTGTCGGTTCAGAATGTCGGACATGAGACTGGCGTCACGATCCAGGTCAGGAAGGAGGCTGTCCTTTTTCATCGTTGCCATGAATTCGCGAAATACCGAGTGGAGGAGAGTCCCTTTCTGAAGAGGATCCAACCACACTGTGGGGTCGACTTTGTATTCTTCGGGTGGTTCCACTTCGAGCACGTACCCGAAGAAATATTCCATGGGGCACGACCCGAGTTTCTGCAAGCGACTCGCTGAAAGTATAGGCCCTTCAGGAGAGGTTGGGTCCAGATCGATTCCGGCCTGGGGTACCCAGCCATCGTATTCCGTGAAAAGGTCACTCTGCCTCTGTGAGAATGCTACCATTCCCTGGCCCAAGTGTGGGAAACTCGCCGAAACAAGATTGTCCGGGTCCATGATTGCTTTGTCACCGCACGTTCTCCAGAGCCACCATTCGGTCATATCCGTGCATTGTTCAGACCTTTGAGCGGCAAAGGACGTCGGATGGGGAAGCCATTTCAGGAAAGCGTCCTGGTCGCCGTAGCTCTTACCGGAGAGGATCCTGAAGGCGGACATCAATACCGGGCCGGGAAACATTTCCCGGTCGTCATCGAGACTCTTGCAGCAGTAACTGAGTGTGAGGGTGCCTCGAAGACGTGCAAGCAGCCTCGTGAAATCTTCCATTTTCTTCTTCGCCCTGCCAGATGAGATAGGGAGGTTGGTGGAGATCTTCCCTCGTTCTCCATCCAGGAGGAGAGGATCTTGCAGTCCGGTGCCTGGAAACCTGGTATCGTCTAGGCCTAATATAAAGGTGTTCCTCCGTCCCGAATGACCGCCGCCACGAACCGGGGCAACGTACATGCAGCCGGGTCTCGGACCGCTCCCTGCTACGCTCAATAGTCTTGGGAGCACAGAAAGCCATTCCCGTACGTCGAATCCAGGATAGTTGTCGCCCTGTTCGATACAGGACGCCAGTTCACTGATTTCAGCCTGCAAACGTCCCTTGCTGTATGCGTCGAGTTCATTGACGCACCTGCAACAGTTTTCAAGAAACCAATCAGCAGTCTCAAGGACTGTCTTCTGGCTCGAATCAAGTGTCAGGTTCTTCTCCAAAAGCCTTTGCACGACGATTCGAACCTCACGGAGGCCTTCTATCCTCTTGATGTGCCTCTTGGATCTTGTAGGAGCAGCGTCTTCATCCGACTCGTTTTCTGGGGGCGGTTGATCAAGGGCCTGTATCTGGTCATCGATAGCCTGGAGGTACCTCTGGGCTCCAGATCCAATGGGCACACCTTTGAGTGCCGCAGCAAACAGTGAAAAGCTGAAGCCGTCCTCCTCTGCCTTGTCCATTCTGAGGATCCCGTCCTGAATCATCCTGACGAGTGTCCACTGGGGATAATCGTTCCGTATCCAGGAAAGCCATGCTGCAAGAGCCCTTCCTGGCCTGCTGTAATTCGTGGGAATGCCCTCGGCAAATGT
>JAPLJK010000110.1:0-1305 GCA_026388625.1 Deltaproteobacteria bacterium
ATTATTCGTAGAGTTGTTGACCGAGACAGGATAGTTGCTTTGAATACCCATTGCCGCTCGAGTAGGTCGCATGGAGAGGTAATAGCGGTAGGTTCGAGCCAGAAACCGAGATGGTTGATAAAGATAATCCCAGGCCTGAACACATTCATTGATAATCTCAGATTCAGGTCGACTAGGGACAAAGTTCAAACGGACCCCCGGCCATGAATAATATCTATTGAAGGAAGACCTCCCAGGAGCGCTTTCGAACAGCCTTCCCTCTTTTTTCAGACGGTCCCAAAGCCTGGTATTGGGCAAGGCCTTTAAGGTGTTAAGCATTACTATGGGCACACCGGTCTGTTCTACAAATGATGAGATACGTTCACCCGCCCCCTTTTTTTCTCCATCAAAGCCAATGATGAAGCTGGCCCACACTGACAAACCATTCCTGTTAATGTTATTGAGGGATTCGGCAAGAGGGTTTCTAATGTTCTGAAACTTTCCCGCCAACGAGAGAACATCCTCGTCTACGGACTCTATTCCTACAAACACATTACCGAAATTGGCTTCCGTCATCAAGTCGATCATCTCCATATCTTGTCCTAAATTAACGGATGCCTGGGCAGTGAAATAGAAGGGTTCTCCATGACTCTTCATCCACGGGATCAGTTTTGACAGCAGAGTCCTTGCATATTCTTTATTTCCTATGAAATTATCGTCACTTATAAATATGTCCCTTCTCCATCCCAAACGGTAAATGACCTCCAATTCGGCAAGAACTTGATCAGGTGTTTTGCATCTGGGTATGCGCCCGTACAGGTTCACAACGTCACAAAATTCGCAGTCGAAGGGGCAGCCCCGTGATGTCTGCACCGAAATAGTCAGGTAGTCATCACAATTGACAAGATCAAACCGCGGGATGGGGGATAGTGTAATATCTGCCTTGTCCTCGCGTTCGAATACTCCGTTGGTTTGGCCTTGTCTTAGTGCCGTAAGAAAAAGGTCAATAGCGTTCTCCCCCTCGCCGCGTACCAAGAAATCACACCCCGCCTTTATGGCTTCGTCCGGGACCGACGTAGGAAACGGACCTCCCACCACGACTGTTTTGCCCCTGCGTTTCGATTCTGCTATAAGGTCGAGGAAGCTCTCTATATGGACTATATTCGCAGACAGCATCACCAAATCCGTCCAGTTCCAATCAGCTTCGGTCAGATTTTGGGCATCCAAATCAACCAACCGCAAATCCCAATCAGTGGGTAACATTGCGGCAACGGTAAGAAGGCCCAAAGGAGGGCAAAGAGCCTTTCTACCAGTGAAAATGGCTTG
>JAPLJK010000032.1:0-2637 GCA_026388625.1 Deltaproteobacteria bacterium
ATAGAGGGTTCCGTGGTCCGTTTTCGACCGATCATGATGACAACCATAGCGGCCATAGCGGGCATGGTCCCGATTGCCGTCGGTTTCGGTTCAGGCGGAGAATCCAGGCAGCCTCTAGGACTTGCTGTGGTCGGCGGCTTGATGCTGTCACAGGTTGTCACCTTGTATTTGACGCCGGTTGTCTACTCGTACCTGGGCGGTATCCAGCAACGACTGAACAATCGAGGTGCCAAGGGACGAGAAATCCGGGGCTTGCCTTAGTAGCCGTGGTCAAGTCCAGAAATATAAGCGAGTCCCTGGTATTTTGAGTTTATGACCAGACCGTTGAGTCTTGAATAGCCTGGAGTTGTGAATCGTGGCACGGCCCGGGGCAATGAGCGAGAGAAACTAATATTTCAAGACCTGACCCCCGTGCGTGCTCGAGCGTCAGGTACAGGGCATCGGCTTCACGATCAATTTTTCAGTCTCATAACGCACCCCCCCTCGGTCTGGACAATGAGGTACACATCAGTGACCGTCCGGACGGTTCCAGGTAAGTTGACTTACTTAACCAATCATGGTTTCTTGCAGAAATGTCCATCCTGTTCGTCATTCTTGCTGCGTCGACAAAAATATTTTTCGAAGCCGCGTTCTATATCCTCCTCGGGTTCGTCGTCGCAGCAATCCTCCGTGCTTATTTCAGTGCGGAGACTGTGGTCCGCTATTTTTCTCGGGGCAGATTCAAGTCGGTACTCTACGCATCTCTTCTAGGGATTCCCATTCCGCTCTGATCCTGCGGCGTTGTGCCCGCAGTTGCGGGCCTGAAAAAACAAGGGGCAAACAACGGTGCATCTTTGTCTTTCCTAATCTCGACCCCTGAGACCGGTGTGGACTCCATAGCTCTCACTTACTCGCTCCTCGGACCTCTGATGGCTCTTATCAGGCCGATTGCGGCATTTTTTACCGCCATGGCGGCTGGGATTGTTGAAAATGTCTTCGGTGAGTCCTCCGGACAGGGGATCACTAAGGAGACGCAGCAGCCGGTTTCTCATAACCGATGCTGTGGCAACACGGACCGCGGTGTAGAAGACAATGAATCGCAGTCAGGCTTCCGAGCAAGGCTGTTGGATGGTATGCGTTTTGCCTTCGACGACCTGATGTCCGATCTTACCGTTTGGTTCATTTTGGGGATTTTACTGGCAGGAGCGATAACGGCTCTTATCCCGGACTCTTTCTTTAGCACTACACTCCGGCCCGGCCTCCCGTCTTATTTAGCAATGATTGTGGTAAGTCTGCCTATGTACGTGTGCGCAACCATGTCTACCCCCATCGCTGCAGCACTTATCGCAAAGGGTATGAGTCCGGGCACTGCTCTGGTATTACTCTTGGCCGGCCCAGCTACCAACATGGCCACAATTACGATCGTTGCCGGTATGCTGGGAAAGCGCTCGCTTTTCATTTACCTCGCTTCGATAGTGGTGTGCACACTGGTATTCGCCTTCGGAACAGATGCACTATTCGGCGGCATGGGTATGTCCGCATATACTTCCGAGATGTTAGAGGCGTCCGAGTTATTGCCGCGGTGGGTCGAATTGGGATCAGCGTTGGTGCTCGCTGCCTTGATAATGACAGTGCTGGTCAGAAAAGGTCCCGTCAATCTTATGAAAAGGGCATTTTCATCGATGCAGAAGGACCATGGCCCCTCCCCTGATTTGGTGGCAGACGCTCAACCCAAACCAGGCGGCGCCTGATGCCCAAAAAAATAGCTCCCAGTGTGGCAGTGACATAAAAACATCCCTCCCCGTTTACGTCTCATCGTAGTCGCGATCTGTTCCTATGAAAGTCGGCTCAGGATTTATTTCTTCTTCCGGGGCAGGACCGTTTTCAGGTAGTCGTCCGTGCTTACAAAGACTGGGTCGGCATGATTCTGCTGCCTCATCAGAGGTATGATCTTGGTCCTCACACCCATTCCTCTGGCGTCCACATACCCATAGTCTCGGAGCACTTCGACCATCAAAGGATTTCGCGGGGAACGCTGACCTGCAATCATTTTTTCTACCGTCATTTCGTTTGGTAGAGGGCCGGGACTGATAATTTCCAGCCTATCCGAATAGGAGCAGATTTCCACGTCAACGAATCTGGTCCAGTCGCGGTGAGCCATAGCGTTCACACATGTTTCTCGAACGGCATCCCAGGGGTACAGCCATTGTCGAGACCGACGCATGTGACCATCAACAAAATCTGGTTCCCTCATGACGAAAGGTCGAATCACGTCGGCAAGCCGTTCTATGAGCCCGAAATCTATCAGTGAACGCCGGTGGGCCTCGTTGAGTACCCATCTTCCGACAAGTGGTCCATCGAGCACTTCGTCTATTTCTGCACGGTAAGTCTTGTCCGTTCCCTCGAAGGCCATCACTCTGATGCCTGCCTGGCGGAGAAATTTGCGCGGAGATATCCCGAAAAGGACCAGACCCGCTATGGTGCAAACCGCCATAGATTCAGGGATTTCCACCATGAAGCCAAGACCTATGAGACGCTTCGTCCAAGCCTCATCCGAGTCCGGTATCTCCGGATCCTTCACGACGTTTTTCAGGTAGTCGTTCAGCCTGGCAAGGTCGAGTGATTTCAGGAAAGTCCCTGCAACCGGCAGCAATTCGG
>JAPLJK010000068.1:0-1136 GCA_026388625.1 Deltaproteobacteria bacterium
CAGACATGCTGGCTGCAGCACGACGCAGCCATTTTGACCAAAGAATTTCGCGCGATCACGGGAAACGCGAGAACACAACAAAAATCACCCTGCCTCGCTCCACAAGCGAACCCCGATTCGCAAAAAGGGCGAAACTATAGACGGAATCAATAGTGCTAATTAAAGCGTCGACAACTTGATCAGCCTTTATTCCACCTATCGAGGCTGCCGCCTTTAAAGTTGTTCCCAACATCCATTTGCAGCTAGTAAGAATTTCTCGGGCTGAGTCACCTAGCTTTTCCGTGTCAGTCCTGTCCTGCCTGCTCTTAGATATCTCGTCTACAAAAAAGTTTACCATCACCCCTGACAAGTTTGCAGATAAATTGAACTGCGAAAACTGCCAGCAATTAAACCAAATTGGTACGATTTTACCTTCGAGTTTTCGCCGCACCATGTTCATTACGCTGGTTTTTCCTGAGCCCCATGATCCAGATATGGCAATTGTGATTGGCGTGTCGCACTCACTAATAAATACTGACAGGGCATCTGCATATTGCCCTATCCCCAATGCATCGCCCACAAATTTACCATCTTCCCCAAGTTCCCCCGTGATGGGCAAGTCCTGGATACCCTTCTTTTGTTCATCGTTCATCATGAAACCTCCTCGCTAAGAGAGAGTCGGTGCAAATAATTTACAAAAAAAATCCTATTCAGTCCTAAAAACACCGGCTCAACTCACAGAATGAGATGAATCATACAATTTTTTATTGTAGATAGTCCCCTGATTTAAGAACCCTACACCTCTCTTTGGCTACATTGCAAGGATATTCCAAAGCCTGATTTGGTTTAATATTCTCAGGCATTTTAGGGAGTCTATACAGCGGAAAGAAGGTTTAGGATCAGTCGGACAGGAACCGGCTGATTTAATTATGCCCCCCCACTCAACATAATCTTTAAGAACAGCGTACTCTAATTCATGCCGGTGCCATGAATATAGGTTTCGTAATCTGATGTTATAGCTTAATAGCTGAACTTAGCAAAGGAATGACTACAGCCGTAAACGTGGAAACTTCTCCATTATCAGGGAACTCCTTTTCCAGGTCCTCCACGTCCCTCAGTAGATGGGCATAACAGTATTGAATCGAACAAGGAACCTT
>JAPLJK010000029.1:0-12343 GCA_026388625.1 Deltaproteobacteria bacterium
TGACCCCGAAACCGGGCGTCTACTGGAAATGGAACCAGTACAACAGATTCTCCGAATATCAGAATTTTCTGAGAAGCCCTCTGAATCCGGAAAGCGACCTGGATTACCTGATGAGGACCTTCTGAGTAATCAACGTCCCCAAGCAATTATGGAAGGCAAGACACTCCGATAGCAGCGCAGACGTCGCTGCCTGCTATTGACGGTGGTTGCCGTTCAGAGCGGGTTACTTTTCGCAACTCCACTTGTCCACGCCGGCACGCGACTTATCTTTTGAGTCCTTTCCTCATCTTCCAGTTCTGAAATGTGCCGAACCTGGCAAAGAGGGAAGAGGAGCCTTGGGGAAGGCGAAGGTCGTTGTTTCGGTGGAGAATCGAGGCCGCAAGGCTGGGTTTGCCAAGATGAGCAAAGTGGACAGTATGAGTAGTGACAACATACAGGGTGTGGCGGAGCGCCATTTGGGGGAAACGTCCTTGGTCAAGACAGACGGATGGCTTGCGTATCGCTCTGCCCTGCGTCGCCAGAATGTGGAGCACGGATACATCGTCGTCGGTTCTGGCAAAGAGGCGTCCAAGCTACTCCCCTGGGTTCACACTATGCTGGCCAACATCAAAGGAAATATCAGAGGGGTATACAAAGGGGTAGCCAATAAACATCTGCAGCGGTATCTCGATGAATTCTGCTACAGATTTAACAGGAGATTCTGGGAGGATCAGCTATTCGACAGGCTTCTCTGTTCCTGTCTGAGCACTCCTACCATAACCTTTTCGGAGCTAAAGGCATAGGCGTTTCAAAAAAAGATTGCAAAGAAACCTTGACGTAAAAAGGATGTCTCATTAAAATGTAGGTGTGGAAGGAAACCTTCTACCTGAAAACCCGTGTGCAGAGGACCTAAGAGCCCCACACCTTGCCGTCATAGGGGTAACGTAAGATCGCCCAAGGCGCGGCCAACCCGACGGTTCAGACCACGGCATAGAGGCACATGGGCTTTTCATGTTCTGGTCTTGTAAAAACTCTGCAAGCAGCCTCCCTTTTTCTCGGGCCTTATGATTACCTTAAATTTGTCGCCGGTTGGTGTTTGCCCTTGAAGCATGAGGTTCCCGTCATTCGTTATGGAAGGCTCATCGCTTGAATGTTTGAGCAGTTCCTTGACGCAGGGGATCAATCGGTAGCGACCTGCCTTGTCCTTCAGGTTCTTGTCCTCGATATGGTAATGGAAATCGTCTATAAAAACTCTCTGTTTTTTGCCGAGGAATTTCACGCGAACATAGGGCTTTGAACCTGAACACTCGGATCGCCACTCCTCGATGAATTTCCGGGCCTGTTCAATGACTCGATTGTTGCTTCCGGCGTTGATCTCTGAAGTCTTGCACTGATACATGGCGGCTGAGATTATCCGCAAACGACGCCTTGGTCAACACACCTTGCCTCGGCAACATTCTTCCTGAAAAAGAGAAAAGCCCCAAGTTTCCCCTGGGCTCTTCCGTGATGAAAATGGATGTAGGTCAGGTCCTACGAGCGGCAATGAATCATCCTTCTCGGCGGACAAGGCATTGAGGGTCTGGTTAGTGCCGGCGGTGTTTCTATTTATCTTGGTTTCTCGGTCAAGGGCATTCACATACCGCTCAACGATGTTCTGGAATAACTGCAAGGCAATCACCTTGTTTTTCATGTTGTTCACAAAATTGCGGCAATAGAGAGAGCTGTTCTGGGAAAACTGGACAGTGCCATAAGTGGATGAGCTGCTCTAAACTGACGGAAGAGGAAGGGAGCAGCACAGATGTCAAAGAGACCGAGAAGGTCGTGGATGGTACGCGTACTTTCCCTGAAAAAGTAGAGGTTCGTCCCCCTTATCGGCCCTGGTGTATGCAGTTGCCTCAAGAATCTCAAGTTCCTTGCTAAGAGAAAAACTTGTTGCTTATTTGTTACCCCTTTGGGTACTCTTAACCAACTAAGTTAACCTGAACGGATCTAATTGTTACCCACAATGACTGAGGAAAATCGGATAAGACCTTGTTTTAACTATCAGGTTTAATAGCCATACCAAGGCAATTCCACACGTCCCAAACGTAGAGAGATAGTGTATCATGTCACGATCACTTCTTTGCAGTGGAGCGCAAGATGTCCCTAGAAACAAAAAGCATATCGCTGTTGAAGGAATCACTGGAGATCCTGGAAGCGGGATTCAAAGATCTTCCTGATTTCAGCCCGGGAGTCGATTCGGCATCCCTGAGAACCGTATTGTTGGAAGCTGCAATGAAAATGCAAGATAATTACCTGGATCAATCCGAATAACCATGCCCTTGACGGGGGACGTTGCAGTTCGGCTATGGAAAAAGAAGCTATAGCTGAGATCGCAGGGATGTTTGGCTGGGAAGACCATCTGGGGCATCTCTGCGGTGGTGGAACCATGGCCAACCTGGAAGCCCTTTGGGTGTCTCGGTGTGTTGCGCCGGTCAAAGCGATCGTTGCGTCCGACTAGGCACATTACACCCATGAGCGTATCTGTGGGGTCCTGGGCATACCCTTTCAGAAAATTCCCAGTGATAGAAATGCGAGGATGGACGTGAATGCGCTCCAGGAAATCCTCGAACAGGGAAGGGTAGGGACGGTAGTTGTTACAATCGGCACAACCGGCTGCGGTGCGGTGGATCCATTAGGAGAGGTGCTCAGGCTCAGGGAACGCTATGGATTCAGAGTTCATGCGGATGCTGCTTACGGCGGTTATTATGTTCTGACTGACAATTTGAGACCCGACACCAGGGTGGTATTTGACAACCTGACGTCAGTTGACTCCATCGTTGTGGATCCCCACAAGCACGGCCTTCAACCGTACGGATGCGGAAGTGTTCTTTTTAGAGATCCCTCTGTAGGAAGATTTTACAAGCATGATTCGCCGTACACCTATTTTACATCCACCGAACTCCACTTGGGTGAAATAAGCCTCGAATGTTCTCGACCCGGGTCGTCGGCAGTTGCCCTCTGGGCCACTCAGCGGTTGCTTCCCCTGGTGCCGGGAGGCCAATTCGCACAGGATCTTGGGAGATGCCGCGACGCAGCGCTACGGCTTTTCACACTACTAGAAACCGATGCCCGCTTCATGACAGCACTGGCTCCGGAACTGGACATCGTTATTTGGGCTCCAAGAGCCACCAGCGCAGTCGAGGCGTCCCGACTCTCACAGGCTTTGTTCAAAGAAGCCGCTTCTCGCAATCTTCACATGGCCATAGCGAACTTCCCTAAATCCATGTTTACAGACCAGTGGATCGACTTCGATTGGGACCAGGATTTTGTCACCTGTCTGAGGAGCAGTGTGATGAAGCCGGAACATCTTGACTGGATTGATCGGATCTGGGATGTGCTTGATGAGGCTACAAGGACTGTAATGGGTTAGAAACGGAGGCGACGGCGAAACTCTCAGCATACATCATTCAGAAATCTTATGTGGTCCAAGGAGTGAGATACGCTGGTAGCTCACGGCTACATAATCGGGGTTGATTTCGTACCCGATAAACCTTCGACCGCATCTGATAGCGGCGACCGCGGTTGAACCGCTGCCCATGAAGGGGTCGAGCACAGCATCACCTTCAAAAGTATAGAGCCTGATCAGACGCTCCACAAGCGCTGGAGGAAAAGGCGCAGGGTGGCCCACGCGACGGGCCGATTCCGGGGGGATGTTCCACACACTCGTGGTTGCTGCCATGAATTCATCGCGGCTGATGGTGGATTGGCCTTTGTGGGGCCTATCGTACCGCTGCTTTGAGAAAATCAGGATGTATTCGTGCAGGTCTCTCAAGGAAGGGTTGCCGGCCGACATCCAGGAACCCCAGGCACAAGATCCGGATGCTCCCTTGCCTTTGATCCAGATAATTTCTCCACGCATGAGAAAGCCAAGATCACATGCAAGAGAAGCAACATGGGCATTAAGAGGGATATAAGGTTTCCTACCTAAGTTAGCTACATTAAAAGCTATCCTACCTCCTGGAACTAAGACCCGATACGTTTCGGCCAGGATTTTTCTCAAAAACGCCAGATAATCCGGCAGCGAAAGATCCTCATCATAATCTTTACCCACGTTGTAAGGGGGGGATGTCACCATCAGAGCTATGGAATTGTCGGGAAGTTCTCCCATATCCTCCGAAGAGTGCTCGAATATTCTGTCGAGCGCATGAGGCGGTACGTGGTTGGTTACTGCGGAGCCCGCCCTATCCAACTCAACTGAGAACAGTTTCCGGGAATAGAAATTCGACGAGTCGTGAGCCTCGCGTCGTCCAGTTCCAAACGATTTTGTAGCAGTTCTCTCTTTCAAAGGCGTTCCATTTATCCACCGGAATGGTTCAGGATGTCCCGAGAACTCACGGGGGGAGGAATTACCATTTCCCTAATCTGCGGTCAATAAAAAAATAATTATTTAACACTACAACAAGCATTATGTCACTAAAAACATGATATAATAGAACCAGCAATTCAAGACAATTGCATTATGACTTGGCATATATTTGCGCTATAGCGAGTGCAATGATACTTACCATTGATCAGGATGTTATAACAATTACCGATAATTATGACGAGATTGCTTCGCTCATGTCCCAATTACATGATTTAAATGCCTTGTTATTGAGAGGAGCCGGAGGCGACGAAGCAATCTCAACGGTGAAATAGTCGGACTATTGACCGTATAGCGGATCAGGCAATACTTTTGGCGGCCGTCAAGGGCGGCGGCGATTCTTGCAAAACATTTCAGTAATGTGCTAACGTGATATTCTTTAGCTCAGCACTGGGGGCGCACGTAACAGCCTTCGGAAGAAACCGGAAGACGACTTTCGGTGTCCTGTCCGATCAGGGATAATCTCAAGACCCAAAACGTTTGATGAATGGTTCAGCCCGGGAGGAAACATGACCGGCGCCGACTTGCGCGAGAAGTTTCTCAAGTATTTTGAAGACATGTCCCACACCAGGGTGCCGAGTTCGTCGTTAATCCCGACTGGAGATGCCACTCTTCTATTCACGAACGCCGGCATGGTACAATTCAAGAACGTGTTTACCGGATCGGAAAAGCTTCCCTACTTGCGGGCAGCCACCGCTCAGAAATGCCTGAGAGTGAGTGGCAAGCACAATGACCTTGAGAATGTGGGGCATACGGCACGGCATCACACATTTTTTGAGATGCTGGGAAACTTTTCGTTCGGTGATTACTTCAAGGAAGACGCAATTGCCTTCGGCTGGGAGTTCCTTACCGAAGTTGTGGGTCTGCCGCGGGGGAGACTCCATGTTTCCATTTACCGGGACGATGACGAGGCATTCGAGATATGGAGAAAAGTCCTGGGCACCAATGGAAATCCCATAATCCGTCTGGGAGAGAAGGACAATTTTTGGAGCATGGGTGACACAGGGCCTTGCGGGCCCTGTTCGGAGATTCATATCGATCAAGGCGAACGATTCGGGTGTGGCGGTTCCAATTGTGGTCCAGGGTGTGATTGCGACAGATTTCTTGAACTCTGGAATCTCGTTTTCATGCAGTTTAACCGGGACGCGGGCGGCACGATAACCCCTTTGCCAAGGCCGTCCATTGATACCGGGCTGGGGCTGGAACGGCTGGCCGCAGTGGTTCAGGGGGTAGACAGCAATTGGGATTCTGATCTCTTTCGACCCATCATTAGCCGGGTGGAACATCTGTCAGGCAAGGAATGCCGTGGAAAAGATCGTAGTTCAGTCGCAATAAGGGTGATAGCCGACCACAGTCGAGCAGCGGCGTTCTTGATTGCGGACGGCATTCTACCTTCCAACGAGGGAAGGGGGTATGTTCTTCGACGCATCCTGAGGAGGGCAATTCGTTACGGCAAGTTCATCGGGCTCAATGAGCCGTTCCTGTTCGATTCTGCCGGTGTAGTGGTCCGGTATATGGCGGCTTCGTACCCGGAATTGGCCACGCACAAGGTCCTCGTGGAGAAGGTTGTACGTAGCGAGGAGGAACGTTTTCTGGACACTCTCGCGCGGGGCTTGGTTCTTTTCGAGGAGGAAGCGGAGCGGCTTCGGGGTTGCGGCGACAAGATCATTCCCGGCGAAGTGGTTTTCAGACTTTACGACACCTATGGTTTTCCTCCCGACCTTACGGCCGATTTGGCTAAAGAATCGGATTTGCTGGTAGATCAGGAAGGTTTCGATCGAGAAATGTCACGCCAAAGACTCATGGCCAGAGAATCATGGGAGGGCATGCAGGGATCGGAAGCGGAAGCCCTGAGACGAATTATCGGTGAGGATGTGAGCACCGATTTTACAGGCTATGAAACCACTGAAGACTTTGGCGTGGTGAGAGTAATACTGAGAGACGGGGTGCGTACTCTGGAGGCACAAGCAGGGCAGAGGATAGATCTAATTACAGACAGATCCCCTTTCTATGGTGAATCCGGTGGACAGGTGGGCGACCGCGGTATCATGAGCAGCAACGGAAATGAAATCGAAATTGAAGAAACTGTCAAGCCCATGCCGAATCTGACTCTACACCGTGGCCACGTTAAGGCAGGCTCGTTCAAAGTAGGAGACCGGGTTAATCTGAAGGTGCAAAGAGACCTGCGTCTATCAACCATGGCCAACCATTCTGCCACGCATCTCCTCCAATGGGCGCTGAGACAAGTGCTCGGAGATCATGTCAATCAAAGCGGGTCGCTCGTAGAACCAAAGCGGCTACGTTTCGATTTCACTCATTTCTCGCCTATCTCTCAGGATGAATTGGCCGGCGTTGAAGACCTGGTAAACGAGAAAATCCGAGAGAACTATGAGGTGATTTGCCGTATCATGTCTCTGCAGGAAGCCAAGTCGCAGGGGGCCACGGCCCTTTTCGGGGAAAAATACGGGGACACGGTACGGATGGTATCAATAGGGGATTTCAGCAAGGAACTTTGCGGTGGGACTCATGCCAAACGAACCGGAGATTTGGGAGTCTTTAAGATATTGACCGAGGGCGGGATCGCCGCGGGGATTCGGAGGATCGAGGCGGTTACGGGGAGACCTGCCTTGGAATACGTCAGATCAATGGAAGAGGAGTTGAGAGGACTTTCCGAAAGGCTTCGCGGCTCCCGAGGAGAATTGCTTCGCAAGGTGGACAAGTTACTCGAAGACAAGAAGGCGAAAGAAAGAGACCTTGAGTCGCTTAAGCTCAAACTGGCTACAGGAGCGACAACTGACATTCTCGATGGTGTCAGAGAAATTAACGGGGTGCGCGTACTGGCCCGGTTGATCGATGGTGTGTCATCCCCGAAGGATCTTAGAGAATATGCGGACAGGGTGCGAGACCGATTGGGATCAGGGATTGCTCTCTTGGCGGCAAATGCAGATGGAAAGGCTCTCATGATAGCGGTGGTCACCCGAGACCTTACAGGGCGATTTCATGCCGGCAACATAGTGAAGAAGGCTGCAACCATGATTGGAGGTTCAGGAGGCGGTAGGCCGGATATGGCCCAAGCAGGAGGGACCGACTTAGCTGGACTGGATCTGGCCCTAAAATCCGTGGAAGATCTTATCAATTGATGAGCAGTGTCCCAAATTGGGCAAGCCCCAATGTTCACTTGCTTCGTGATTGTGGGCTTCCCTGTCAGGGATCGTTTCGCAAGAAAAGGAGGCCGGCGGATGAACATAAACGAGAGCAACGAAGTTTACGGAAGGATTACCAGGGTCATTAATGAATTAAGAATGGCCAGGCAATCTGTGACGATTTTCAAAGTAGTTGAGTTAACCGGGATAGATCAGTTCGTCGTGTTTCAATATTTTTATGATAAAGGCCTGTTGCGAGGCAAGTAGATCTTGCGTGTTTTTTTACAGGCCATGCCTTTTAGGTCCATGAAGAACGAATCGAAACCTTGGAACAGCTTCAAGACGTTTCTGCAAAGATTGATCGTGCCGTTGTGTGTCCTATGTCTTGCAGCGGCCGGTTGTGGAGATCGAAAGAAAGAGATCAAGAAGCAGAATTCGCTCATACCGGTCGAGACGGCGCTGGTGGTTCAAAAAGACTCACCTGTATTCGTTGAGGCGATCGGAAACGTCGTGGCGTACAACACCGTGGACGTGAAATCCCGCGTCACCGGAGAACTCATCAAAACATTCTTCAAGGCCGGGGACCAGTTGATTACCGGGCAGAAACTTTTCACCATTGATCCAGCCCCATTCGAAGCAAAAGTCAAAGAAATCGAAGCAAAACTTAAACAGTCCCAAGTGTTGTACGAACAGGCTAAGAGAGAGTCCCAGCGGTTCCTGGGTCTCTACGCTGAAAAAGCCGTCAGCCAGGAGCAGCTTGAAACAAAAGAAGTGGACATGAACTCCAAGCTCCATCAGGTAGAACTGAACCAGGCCGAACTCGAGAACGCCAGGCTCAACCTGGGGTATTGCTTCATCAATTCACCGCTGGACGGTGAATCGGGCGAGAGACACATAGACGATTTCAACATCGTGATAGCCAACCAAGACAAGCTGGTCACCATCAAACAGATACAACCCATCAAAGTAAGGTTCTCTGTTCCCGGAAAATTTCTGGATCAGATAATGAAATATAACTCCAATGGTCCACTTGCCGTGGAAACATTCATTCTTGGAAGCGATAAGCCTGAGACCGGCTCGTTGACGCTGATAGACAACTACATCAACCCCAAAACCGGAATGATCATGCTGGAAGGAACCTTCTCCAACCCTGCATCCAGACTCTGGCCTGGACAGTTCGTGGAAGTTCGTTTGAAGCTTACCGTCACTCGTGACGCGTTACTCGTCCCACAGATGGCCGTCAATGACGGACCTCAAGGCCAGTACGTATGGGCGGTAAATGAGGACCAGACGGTGGCCATGCGGCCGATCAAGGCCGACCGCAGGGACGGAAACATGCAGGTAGTGTCGGAAGGTCTCAAAGCAAATGAAAGAGTGGTCACCGATGGACAGCTCATGCTGCATCCCGGGGCGCAGATTGTGACACGGGAACAACTGCAAAAGATGAAACAAGCGGCACGTCCTGAGAAAACCGGCGGGAACGGCAGCCCGAAAAAGGGCGAAAGCCGAGATTAATAAGCATGAATCTCACGGAATTGTTCATCCGACGTCCCGTGATGACAACCACGATCATGGCGGCCATGATTTTTTTTGGCGCCATCGGGTACATGAACCTGCCGGTTTCCGCGTTGCCCCAGGTGGATTTTCCTACGATATCCGTTTCCGCCTCGTTACCGGGAGCCGACCCGGAAACCGTGGCCTCAAGCGTGGCCACACCCCTGGAAAAGCAGTTCTCGTCCATCGAGGGCTTGAGAACAATGAACTCAACCAGCTCCCAGGGCAAGACTACCGTCAATCTTCAGTTCGACCTTTCCCGAAAGATAGATGCCGCAGCCATGGACGTGCAGGCTGCCATTACCAAGGCAAGCGGTGTTCTTCCCCCCAATATGCCCAACCCTCCCACCTTTACAAAGACGAACCCGGCGGAGAGGCCGATTTATTACATGGTCATGTACTCTGATGCGATGCCCATGCACAAGGTCAACGACTACGCGGAGACATTCGTTTCCAACGCCCTATCCATGATTCCGGGCGTGGCTCAGGTGATCAATTACAGCCAGCAGAAGTTCACGGTACGGGTTTACATTAACCCGGATCTCCTGGCAGCCAAGCAAATTGGCATTAACGAGGTAAAAAACGCTATCACCTCGCAGAATGTGAACCTGCCTCTTGGAACTTTGGACGGGAAACACGAAACCAGAACGCTCAAAGCTTCCGGACAGCTCATGGACGCAAGGGCATACGAGCCGATTATTGTATCTTATGTTGAGGGTCAGCCAGTCAGATTGGACGAGATTTCCACGGTAGAAAACAGCGTCTATGCCGACAAAGTTGCGTGTTACTACAACGGGAAAAGATGCGTGGGTCTGGCTGTTCAGCGGCAGCCCGGATCAAATACGATCAGTATCGTGAACGAGATCGAGAAGATGATGCCCACGATTCGGGCCTCCTTACCGCCCACCGTGGAACTGGAAGTGATCTACGACATGTCGCAATCAATTCGCGCGTCCGTAGACGACGTTAAGCTCACTCTTGTCCTGGCCATCCTCCTTGTAATCATTGTGATTTTTATCTTTCTACGGAATGTGCAGGCTACCTTCATAGCAAGCATGGCCATTCCGTTGTCCATCGTGTTTACCTTTGCCATGATGCACGTCTTCGGTTTTTCACTGGACAACCTTTCGCTTATGGCTCTGGTATTATGCGTCGGTTTCGTCGTGGATGATGCGATCGTCGTGCTTGAGAACGTTGTCAGGCATCTGGAGATGGGCAAGAAGCCGTTCCAAGCTGCGGTGGACGGAACAAGACAAATCGTTTTTACGATCATCTCAATGACATCCAGTCTGGCCATAGTCTTTGTTCCCATCATGTTCATGGCGGGAATCTACGGCCGCGTTCTGAACGAGTTTGCAGTAACCATAACCTGCGCGATCATTGTATCAGGCGTTGTAGCGTTAATGGTAACCCCTATGTTGAGCAGTCGCCTGTTGCGTCCGCAAAGCAGGTTGGCCGCGTCGGATCCAGTGTTCGGGACCATGTTGAGATTCTATCGGTGGTCTCTCTCTCTTGCCGTGCATCACCGCATTGTGACCATTCTCATCTCTGTCGCTGTCCTAGCGGCCAGTGTCTTTCTGTTCGTCCGACTGCCAAAAGGATTTGTGCCGCCTGTCGACATGAACTACCTCATCGGTTTCTGTATAAGCGAGCAGGGAGTTTCGCCCGATGCCATGGAAGGGAAACTGAACGAACTCGGTCCACGGGTTCGCGACAATTCCAACGTGAAATCTGTTCTGAATGTTGCCGGTCATCCCCAGCGAAATCAGGGATTCACAATCGCCTTTCTCAAAGAGAGACCACCCCGCAAGGTGTCCGCGGAGCGGGTGATGGCTGAACTGCTTCCTGTGGTAAACTCTGTTCCTGGGCTCCTCACCTTCTATTCGGTCCCGCCCCTCATAGAGATCAGCACCGAGGTTTCGGCGAGCCCGTATCTCTTTATTCTGCAATCTGCCGATACGAGGACCCTGTTCAAGAATGCGGAGAAATTTACGTATGCCATGTACGGCGTTCCGGAGGTTGCGGCGGTCAATTCTAATCTTTACATCAAGAACCCGGAAGCTTTTATCAATATCCATAGAGACAAGGCCAGTTCGCTCGGAATAACCGCGGAAGAGGTTGAGCAGGCGTCGTTCTCTTCGTACGGGTCACGTGAAATCTCCAACATCTATGGAACCACGGACACGTACAAGGTGATTCTGCAGGTTGAGAAGGATTTCCAGCGTTATCCGGATCAACTCTCATCGCTGTATCTGAAAAACAGGAATGGTGAAATGGTTCGTCTGGATGCGGTTGCGGACGTGGTCCCCCGTGTAGGTCCGCTGACCGTTAACCATTACGGGCAGTTTCCATCTGTGACCATATCGTTCAACACTGCTGTGGGATACTCTCTCGGACAAGCCACAGACGCTCTGCGAGATTTGGCCAAGCAGATGTTGCCCGATTCAATACGGTACAAATTTGGAGGTACTGCCGAGGCTTTTGAGGGTTCCGTCCGAAGCCTCACGATCCTTCTTATTGTAGCTATAGCAATCATTTACATGATTCTTGCCTGTTTGTATGAGAGTTTCCTGCACCCGCTGACCATCATCGCGGGATTGCCTTCGGCCGCCTTCGGGGGACTGGTAACTCTGTGGATATTTGGCTTCGAGTTGGATCTGTATGGGTTTGTGGGTTTGTTCATGTTGATCGGCATAGTGAAAAAGAATGCCATTATGGTGGTGGACTTCGCCCGGGAGGCGGAAATCGCAGGGAAATCGCCTCTGGAAGCGGCCATAGAGGGTTCCGTGGTCCGTTTTCGACCGATCATGATGACAACCATAGCGGCCATAGCGGGCATGGTCCCGATTGCCGTCGGTTTCGGTTCAGGCGGAGAATCCAGGCAGCCTCTAGGACTTGCTGTGGTCGGCGGCTTGTATAGGCGAGTCCCAGGTATTTTGAGTTTATGACCAGACCGTTGAGACTTGAATAGCCTGGAGCCGTGAATCATGTCACGGCTCGACGCAATGAGCGAGAGAAGCTAATATTTCAAGACCTGACCCCCGTGCGTGCTCGAGCGTCAGGTACAGGGCATCGGCTTCACGATCAATTTTTTAGTCTCATAACGCACCCCCTCGGTCTAGACTGAAGTTATCCGCGTCTTTCCGTGTTTTAGTGAATGATTGTGGGGGCATGGGTGTTATTTTCGGCAATAGTGTAGCCACTAATATTGTCGCTTTTCCCTTGACATGGCCTTTGTGCTGTGAGCATATCTGCCCCATGG
>JAPLJK010000116.1:0-2518 GCA_026388625.1 Deltaproteobacteria bacterium
CGCTAAGATATTGATGGCAGGGCCGGAGTAGAGAAAGGCAGAGGCAGGCCCAAGTCCTGCGCCACGGGTCCAGATGCCAGCAAAGAGGGGCAATACCGTGCATGAGCAGACGGCGAGAACCGTGCCGGACACTGAGGCAACCGGATAACAGATGTACTTCGGAGCGGTAGGTCCCAGGTACTTCATAACACTTTCCTGGCTCACAAAGACAGCGATTGCTCCTGCTATGAAAAAGGCAGGCACCAGACAAAGAAGCACGTGCTCCTGTGCGTACCACTTCACCAGGTAAAAAGACTCCATGACGGCATTATCAAAGCGGGCATTTCCTACCGGTATGTAATAACATGCAAGGAAGACCCCGATTATTATTGCCAGAGGTTTCCATTGGTCTTGCCAATAAGTTATCAGCCGACTTTCTTTCAAAATCTCCGATAAAGGCCGGGAACTCATCGCGAGCGGCTCGTTACCGGCAAGAGTTTCAACTGCACAAAGTTTCTTTTCTGAAGCCATTTTGTCCTCTTAATACGTTTTCAATCTACAATTGGTCCACGCTAGAGCATGACTTAATCTGACGATTGAATTTAGTTGCTAAAATCCTTTGAAATTTTTGAAGAATACCTGCTGGCCAACCGATCGTTGTCGGGTTAGTCATGGTATTGCCCTTAATTCTCGCGCCGCTGCCTGTTGCGCCCCCAATCTCTTGAGCACCGCACCATCAACGCACATAAAGAAATGCTCGAGTTGGTGGACTGTGGTCTTGTAAAAGATTTTGCCGCCCTCTTTACGATCAACGACAATTCCGAGTTTACGGAGCAATGATAGATGCTTGGACACAGTTGATGCGTCGGTTCCCACTTGGTATGCGATCTGTCCTACCGGCAGCTCACGTTCGTGGAGAATCTCTATTATCTTAAGGCGGATCGGTTGTCCTATTGCTTTGAAGATCTCTGCTTTCATACGGAGCCTTAGTTTCTCCCTGTCAGTCATTTTATTATTTGCCTAAAGCCTCAATTAAGGAGTTGCCGATGTGACTCGTCACCCAGATTCCTCTCATTGTCGCAGTCATAACCATCAGCTTTCCGAGAGGATCAGGCCACCATGACCGCACGTTGGTCCTCAAGCCTCCTAATCACGACGCCTTCCACGCAGCGTGCAAAATCCAGGGCACACGGCATCACGAGGCTGTACATGATCTTGAGACCGTCTCTGCGATCATTCAATATCCCGGCTCTCTTCAGGATGGAGAGATGCTTGGATACATTTGATATCTCGGTTCCCACATGCGCTACGATATCACAAACGCACATTTCGCCATTTTGCAGGAACTCGATGACGCCAAGACGAAGGGGGTGCCCCATGGCTTTGAAAACCTCGGCCTTTAGGCGTAGTCTTTCTTTTTCATACGAGTCCATATTCTGTGCTCCATTCCGCCATTTGCTCAAATGATATAACTTACCCTTCCGGTTGTCAAGACTATTTTTTGTTGCTAAGAGACTATTTTTTATTGTCCAACAATTTTCTCAAATGGTAATTCACCATTACGCCATTTCGGAAATAGATAAAGTAGCCTGCTCTCAATGTCAAGAGTTTTTTTCAGAAGTGAGGCCATCTCCATGCAGACGTGCTGATTCTAGGCTCTCCTTGTGCTCTCCCTCGAAAAGATTACGTACATGCACGGCATGAAAAACAGCGCAACCGGAACCAACATGATCAAACCACCAATGGCTCCCGCAGCCATGGGTTGAAGCATGTCTCCCCCTTCCTCAATGTTCAGGGCCAACGGGATCAAACCCATAATGATCGGAATCGTGGTCATAAGCCGAGGACGCAGCCTGATCTTGGCGGCGGCTATGACAGCGTCGAAGGCGGAGAGCCCATCTTTTGAACGAAGCTCTTCGGCAAAGGTCATCAGCAACACGCCTTCATTCACTGTGGTGGCAACCACCACCAGGGCACCGATGATGACAGTCGCTGCCAGAGGAATCCCCGTAAAATAGAACGCATACAGGAGGCCGGCTATACAAAATGGGACGCATCCCAGAATAAGGGTGGGAAGCTTGAGGCTGTTGAATTGGACGGCAAGCACTACGAAAGAGAAAAACAGCGCAAAGGCAAGAATCGCCTGGGCGATCTTCTTCATTTCTGCCATCATTTGAGCCTGACCGCCGAAACGAAATTCATACCCCACAGGGAGTTCCATTTTCTGCATGTGCGTTTGAAGCTCAAATAGGGCTTGGCCCACGCTGACTCCAGCAGCATCTCCACGCACGATGACTTGCTTGACCTGGTCTTCGCGGCCTATCTCCACAGGACCTACCGCTTGATTGACTCTAGCCAAATCCCTGAGCCTTAAGTAGCCGCCCTGGGAGCACTCCAGGATCAAGTTTTCAACGTCCTGTTTGGATGTGACTTCTTTCTCAGGGACAATGACGCGGATATTGTAGTATCTGTCACCCTCCCGATATCGGGTCGCTACAGCACCTGTGAGGAGGGCCCGTAGTGTAGTGGCAACATCTGA
>JAPLJK010000066.1:0-15421 GCA_026388625.1 Deltaproteobacteria bacterium
CGGATGGGGTGTTCACCGTAGACCGAAGTTTCGTGATCACTTCCTTCAACCGAGCTGCGGAGAAAATCACTGGTGTACCATTCGACGAGGCAATTGGACGTCCTTGCTGCGAGGTTTTCCGGGCCGAGATCTGCGAGGGAGATTGCGCTTTAAAAGAGACAATTCGCACAGGACTGCCTGTTGTGAATCGGGCTGTTTTCATCCTCCTGGCAGACGGTCGTCGGATACCCATAAGCGTCAGCACGTCCATGCTCAAGGACGCTGAGAAAAATCTCGTGGGAGGCGTGGAGACCTTCCGCGATCTCACGCTGGTTGAAACCCTTCGAAAAGAGGTTCAAAAATCTTACTCTTTCGAGGACATTATCTCCAGAAACCCTCGTATGAGAGAGATTTTTTCTATCCTGCCCGATGTAGCCATGAGTGACAGTACCATATTGATAGAAGGAGAAAGCGGTACGGGCAAGGAACTTCTCGCCAAGGCGATCCATAATCTGTCTCATCGTTCCAAGAAACCTCTGGTCACCGTCAATTGCGGTGCGATTCCCGACAGCCTCTTGGAATCGGAACTATTCGGTTACAAGGCCGGGGCCTTCACCGATGCAAAACGCGACAAGCCCGGTCGGTTCGCTCAGGCTGAAGGAGGAACTATTTTGTTGGACGAGATTGGTGATATCACGCCTGCCCTTCAAGTTCGGCTCCTCCGGATAATTCAAAATAAGGTTTTCGAACCGCTGGGAGGGTTGAAGCCGATTAATGCGGACGTTCGCTTACTTGCAGCGACCAACAAGGACCTAAGAGCCATGGTTGATGCAGGGCAGTTTCGCGAAGACCTCTATTACCGGATACAGGTGTTCAGACTGTCGCTCCCTCCTCTCCGGGAACGAAAGGAAGATGTTCCGATCCTTGCACAACACTTTGTGGACCGATTCAACCTGCTCAAGGGAAAAGACATCGGTGGTCTGTCCGAGGAAGCACTTGCCGCCTGCATGCACTATGATTGGCCGGGCAATATCAGAGAGCTTGAGAATGCAATTGAGCACGCCTTCATACTGTGTCGCGGCGGCCTCATAACCTTGATTCACCTTCCCGACCCGTTGCGCAGTTTAGCAGGGTCAAGGGAGGGATTCCCCACCGGCCTGACTCTGGCTGAAATAGAAGCTCGTGTGATCGTTGAAGCCTTAAGCCGCAACGATGGTAAGAAGACAGCAGCCGCCCGGGAACTCGGTATCAACAAGACAACTCTCTGGAGAAAAATGAAGCATCTCGGACTCGATCAGTCATGAGTCCATCCTCGATCTCGAAGAAATACCCTGCACGCCATTAAGCAATCTTTCTGTAACGAGCCTTCGATCATTATTCCAAGACAATATCCCCGTCGAAAAGTTGTGTGGCCCAGAAATTGCTAGTATACAGTAGGAATTTTGAAGAACTTCAGCCGCCAACCTATGTCCATTCGACGGCTGCCGATGGTTACCAATACCATTTCATACCACAAAAAACCTACAGATAGAGAGGTTAGTGCGTCAACCACAGGTAACATACTATGAAACAGGCAGCCGACCAGATCGCTTGACGAAGAATCTGATCTCTCCGGAGCGTTCCTCGCATCCACTATTCGAAAGGAGGAGAGAAGATGGAAAATAACCTTTTGTTGCAGGCGATTCTCGATAGCATCTCTGAAGGTGTGATGACGTTGGACAAGGATTGGAGAATAGTTTCCTGGAACCGTGCAGCGGAAAAAATCACTGGCTTCCATAAGGAGGAAGTCCTTGGCAAGGAGTGCATGAAAATTTTTCGAACACCTCTCTGTCGGGAGCACTGTCCTGTTGATCGCTCTCTCTCCTGTGGTCACCCTTATCAGGATGTAGAGGTGTCAATCCGTAACAAGCGGAACGAACTGGTCCAACTTCTGGTAAACGCAGCACCTCTTTACGACCTCGATGGACGAATCATGGGGGGTCTAGAGACTTTTCGCGATGTCAGCCAGAACCGCTGGATGCAAGATGAACTGCAGCTTCATTACGGCTTCACCAACATAGTTGGCCGCAGCGAACCTATGAAGCAGGTCTATGAAAGCTTGGCTTCGTTGATAAATACCGCCACGACTGTTCTCATCCAGGGGGAGTCTGGAACAGGAAAAGAACTCATTGCCAGAGCCCTTCACTTTTGCGGGCCGCGCAAAGACAAGTCTTTCGTGGCAATAAACTGCTCCGCTTTGCCGGAGGGAGTATTCGAAACGGAGTTATTTGGCCATGTCAAAGGCGCATTCACGGGGGCAATTCGAAATCGGACAGGCAAGTTAGAGCTGGCAAGCGGTGGGACACTATTTCTTGACGAGATTGCCGAAATCAGCCCTGCAATACAGGTGAAACTCCTCAGAGTCCTTGAGGAGATGGAATTCCAGAGGATAGGGGAGAACAGAAGCATAAAGGTGGACGTCAGACTGATCACTGCCACGAACAAGGATCTGTACAAGAAGGTTCTTGAAGGTGCGTTTCGTGAGGATCTATATTATCGGTTGAGCGTTTTTCCGCTGCACCTGCCACCACTGAGGGAGCGTATCGAAGACATACCCTTTCTTGTAGCTCACTTCATAAACAAGTTTAACATACAGATGGGTAAGAATATCCAGGGAATCGCAGACCGTGTGCTGGAAATTTTTGAAACCTGTCCGTGGCCGGGCAACGTAAGGGAACTTGCCAACGCCATCGAACATGCATTTGTTCATGCTAAAGGAATTCTGATTCATCCGTCGAATTTACCGCACCACATTCTAAATGCGGCGCCCGAAATTCCCGAGCGGAAGTCACCGAAAACTCAGGAAAAACTTGACCTGGTGGAACGGGAACTCATAGTCAAGGAACTGGAGGCCGCGAATTGGAAAAAGAGCGTCGCAGCGGGGCGACTTGGAATTAGTCGAGTCACGCTGTGGAGAAAAATGAAAAAGTATGGGATCGACGGATAAGATCGGGCTGTGCAACAACGTTTCATAAGTGAGACGTCTCACAATCCATGATTATTATGATAAATTAGGGAGTATTCGACTGTTGCTGTTGCATTCTTGAAACATAGTGCCTGAGATTCCTCAAAGAATACTTTATTGATTGGCGCCCCACCATCCCTCTTCCAGAAAAGCCGCACTCCCACTATTATCATTAAATATTTGAACGTTATCCAATTCGAGCAATAGACTGTCAGTTCTTATTGCCCATGGCATGATACTTGCTCCCTCAACAGCCTAGGGGTGATGCGGAGACAAAGAATCGGTCCAAGGCCGGCTCGGAGCCAAGGATCGCTTACAAAGAACCTGGATCAGCGCAAACAAGGAGGGACCGGTCATGTCCAAGAAAATCCTCGTCATTGACGATGAACCCGATGTCATAACCTTTCTGGGAACTCTGCTGAGAAAAAACGGTTATGAGGTTTGCGAAGCCTGTGACGGCGTGGAGGGAATGAAGAAGGTCATAGAAGAAAAGCCTGACCTTGTTTGTCTCGATCTTATCATGCCCGAAAAAACAGGAATCAAAATGTATCGGGAAATGAGGAAGGACGATCAGCTCAAGAAAGTTCCCGTAATCATGGTTACAGGCATTGAGTCTGCCGATCGGTGGGACTTTAAGGATTTCAAGAAGTTCATACAAGAACGATCTATACCCCGTCCCGATGGCTACATCGAGAAGCCAATTGATATGGAACAGTTTCTGAAGGCCGTAAGAGAAGTTCTTGGTGAGTAATTTTCCGATCTTCCAACCCTGCTAAGAGCCTGTGCGGTGAGTGGAAAGAGGGCATCCAAGTGGGTAGACCCAAAGAGAAATGGACTGCCATTTCTAAGAGTCTGGCGTTCAGGATCGCCCTCAGCGTCGGATTGATCCTATTGGCTTCTCAAATAATCTTTATTTACCTCGTTCTTGACATCCAGCAAGACTTTTACTTTGAGCGAATGATTCGGGAAGCCCAAAGATTGAGCGATGCGATCATGAAGGCAATGAACCACAACATGCTCCAGGACCACAGGGAAGCCACTCGAAGTATCATTGGGGATATTGGGAAGCAGCAAGAGATCTCAGATATACGAATTTACGACCATGATGGCAGTATTAAGTTTTCCAACCGGGCTTTCGAAGTGGGACCCAAAGTGAACAAAAAAGCTGAGGCCTGCTTTGCATGCCATTCGGAGGGGAAAGCTTTCAGCGAGGTGGACAGCGACAAGAGAACCCGCATCCACTATCACGGAGACCACAGGGTGCTCGGGATGATAACCCCGATCTACAACAAGGACGATTGTTATCTCGCCGCGTGCCATGTCCATCCCAAGAAACAGAAAGTGTTGGGAGTTCTTGATATGGGCATGTCTCTTGAGGGGTTTGATTCCCACGTGCGTTCTCTCGTCTTCAACATAGTTCTTCTCGGTGCCACAACTTTCGTTGCTGTTCTGGGTACCATTGGGCTTTATGTCACTTTCCGGGTTCACAGACCTGTCTCCCGGCTACGAGACGCTGCCTTGAAAATCACTCTCGGCGACTTCACCCACAAACTGACGGTTGACAGTCAGGACCAGATAGGTGAATGCCTTTGGGCCTTCAATATAATGCGCGATCAAATTAGAAGGTGGACCCAAGAACTTACTCGCAGCCGTGGAGAGTACAGGAGCCTTTTTGAGCAAGTCCCTTGTTTCATCTGTGTAATAAATAGGAATTTCGAGATAGTTCGCCAGAACTCATACATGCGGGACCTCTTCCAGGGCAGCACAGGTATGCGATGCTATGAAGTTTTCAAGAGGCGTCCTAACAAATGCGAAGACTGCCATGTGGACAGCACATTCCAGGAAGGGACAACATCAAGGAAGGAACATTGCGGCCTGAAGGTGAGCGGAGAGGAAGCTAACTATTTGAGCTACACGACTCCAATCTTAGATGACAAGGGCCAGGTGCTCTACGCCATGCTAATCGCCGTAGACACCGGAGACAGAGTAAGACTGCGAAGAGCATTGGAGGCATCCAAAGATTTCCAGACCAACCTTATCGAGAGTTCTATCCATGGCATTGTTGCGACTGATGAACAAGGACGCGTGAATATCTACAATATTGCTGCTGAAAATCTCTTTGGTTACCCTGCCCAAGAAGTTATCGGCGACGTTGCTTTGGCGAAATATTTTCCAAAGCAGTTTGTAGAAATGATTTTGGCTTGCCAGTTGGGCCGTGAGATCGAGAACCACCGACTCATTGCGCAGGAGACGACAGTCATCTCGAGGGGCGGTGAGTCGATGCCTGTGCGTTTCTCAGGGTTCGTCCTCTTCGACAAGGAGAAAACGGCCGGTGCGGTAGGGTTTTTCCAGGATCTTCGAATGCTCAAGAAATTAGAACTTGAGAAGCGAGCTTCCGATCGGTTAGCCGTGGTTGGCCAAACTGTGGCCGGCCTCGCCCACGGCATCAAGAACATTCTGACTGGCCTTGAAGGAGGCGTTTATGTTGTCGATACAGCTTTAGAAGACAAGGATGATCAATTGCTCCAACGTGGTTGGAGGATGGTTCAAAATAATATCGGCCGTATATCGATCCTTGTCAAGGACCTGCTTGGCTATTCCAGGGCGAGAACGCCTGAATACGAGGAGACCGATCCCAATTTTCTGGCTGAAGAGGTTTGCGTACTATTTGAAATAAGGTCGCAGGATAAAGGCATCGTGATCAAGAGGGATTTCGATCCCGAAGCAGGGAAACTTTTCATCGACCAACGTGGAATTCATGCTTGTCTTTCCAATCTGGTGGCCAATGCTATGGATGCCTGTGAAATCGACAAAAAGGACACCACTCACCAAATTCTGGTCAAGACCGGGCAAAACGAAGAAGGTAACTTGATCTTCCAGGTTTCCGACAACGGTGTTGGCATGAGCGAACAAACGAAGCGAAAAATCTTCACCAGCTTCTACTCCACGAAAGGGAGCCGTGGGACAGGACTGGGACTCATGGTGACAAACAAGATCGTCATGGAACACGGTGGAGAGATTTCCTTTGACAGCGAGGAAGGCGTGGGAAGCACCTTCACCATCATACTTCCTTCACCAGAACTCCGAGAAGCCATTGACCGTGAACATCGCAAGTCGGATCAGGAAGCTGAGACAAAATAGAAGGGCGACGAAGGCGTTGTTCCTCCTAAAACCAATGCTGATTTGTTCGGATAATAAACCGGGTGGACGTAACCATAGGTTGGCTTTCGGACAAGATCTGGAAGAAATCTCCCCTGAATTGGAGGAGTTCATGGAACAAGTGGCACATGGGGAATTGAACAGCGCCTGGGACTGGGAGATTCCGTCAAAGATCATAGCCGATCTAGATGAGTGGCGGGAAAAGTTTTCTGAGGTTCAGGAATTGGTGGTGAGTCGGGATGGAGAGAGGGTCGCTGCGATAGTGAAAATGGACGATGATTCTCTCACCGTATGTGTGAATGGAGAGCCTTGGACAAATACTTTTGAAAAAGTTTGGGCACTGCAATTTAGTCCCGACGATCGGCTCGCATGTATTGCCATGAATGATGACCAATGGACCGTGATTCAGGAGGACGAGCCGTGGGAAGAAAGATATGATTATGTATGGAATTTGAGATTCAGCCGTGATGGAAGCGGAGTAGCCGCGAACACCAGGACCTCGAAGGGCTACAGTGTGGTTTTGAACGGAGAACCTTGGGTGAACAAATTCATTCAGATGAGAAGCTGCGAAATCAGTCCCGATGGTTGTAACACTGCAGCAAATGTTCAACTAGAGCCGCTTGCAGAAGGAGACATCTTCACTTTCAATAAAGGACTTTGGGGGTTGGCGGTAAATGGTGAACCCTGGGACCCAAAATTTCTCAACGTATGGGACTGTGCCTTCAGTGGCGACGGGATGAACGTGGCGGCTGAAGTACGTATTGAGCCTGGGCTTCAGAATATCGCGGTGAACGCCATCCCATGGGATGCACCTTTAAGGGCCGTGTGGCGACCGGTTTTCGTTCCTGCCGGCAACGACGTCGTTGCGCCTGGTCTCACCTCGGAGGGTTGGAAGCTTCTGATAAATGGAATGCCTCTTTGGGGAAGATCTTTTGTTCAGGTGTGGCATCAGACGTTCAGTCCTGACGGTATAAGACTGGCAGCGATTGTAGCTCCGACCTTTGGTCGATGGACCGTGGCCGTGGACGGGGATCTTTGGAAAACTACTTTTGGAGACGTGGTTCTGTCTCCTATCTTCAGCCCGAATGGGCAGAGAGTGGCCGCTGTGGTCAAGGAAAATAACCGCTGGACCATCGCTGTGGACGGCATTCCGTGGGACGAGGATTTCGATATGATCTGGGACCCTGTTTTCAGCCCCGATGGAGAGAACGTGGCGGCAAGAGCGGTCCAGGGAAAAGAATTCTACATGGTTATGAACGGCAAGGTTGTATCGCTTGGTTGTGCCAAGCTGTGGGATCCGGTTTTTAGCCCTGATGGCTCGCGGCTTCTTATGAAAGCTTTGGAATTCGGTAGACTATACCGAAAAATCATTACGATCACGGAACTTCTTCGTTAATGGCAGAGGAGATCACCAATGTACGATTTTGCTAGTGGTCCCCTGGTTTGGGTGGCGTTCATCGTTTTCGTCGGCGGGATGGTGTATCAGGTCGTAAGGATGCTGAGATCAGCCACGAAGGACAAGGTCGTGTACCCTTACATGAGCTTCAAGTATGGTCTCCGATCACTGATTCACTGGGTAATACCGTTTGCTTCGAAGAACATGCGGATTCGTTACGAAACCACCATCATCACCTTTGCTTTCCATGTATGTCTGGTCCTGATTCCCATATTCCTCACCGCTCATGTTGTGATGTTCTCTTTTTCATGGGGGCTGAAATGGGGAACTTTTTCTGAGCGAGCAGCAGATTGGTTAACAATTGTGGTAATTCTAGCGGCCCTTTTCTTTCTCGTACGCCGCTGGATGCTCCCGGAAGTCAGGTTCGTTACGTTTGCATCGGACTATCTGCTGCTGGCCATTGCCGCAGCGCCCTTTATCACTGGCTTCATGGCACATAGGCAGTGGTTCGAATACGAAACCATGGTGGTCATTCACATGATTTGCGGAGCATTCATGCTGATGGCCATACCGTTTACCAGATTAAGCCACATGCTATTTTTCCCGTTCACACGTGCGTACATGGGATCAGAATTTGGTGCGGTCCGCCACTCAAGGGACTGGTGATCGCTTGATACAATATGGAGGGAAATTATGGGCTTATCGGCAATCAATTTACCCCCACTTCCTGCTGTCTCCGATCCTGGCCTGGATGAAAATGCGAAGAGCCTAACCGATGAAAGGATATCGCAAGTCATAAACAGGATACTGGACAAGGAAACGGCGGCAAGGTTCCGGGTCTACCTCAACACCTGCGTACATTGCGGACTCTGCTCCGACGCTTGCCACTGGTTCCTGTCAAACGATCGCGATCCCAGATTCTCGCCTGTAGGCAAAGTCAAGCAGACCTTGTGGGAAATGCTCCGGAGAAAAGGCAGAGTGGACGCGGACTTCATCAAGGAGTGTTCCAGGATCGCGCATACCGAGTGCAATGTTTGCCGACGGTGCAGCATGTATTGCCCCTTCGGCATCGATATAGCCTACCTGTTACTCTTGGTGCGAAGGATTTGCAGTGAATTGGGAATGGTGCCTCAATTCCTACAGGACACGGTCAACAGCCACTCGGTGACTCTTAACCAGATGTGGGTGAAACAAGACGAGTGGATCGACACTATACAATGGCAGGAAGAAGAGGCAATTTCCGAGGTGGTCACCGCGAGGATCCCTCTAGATAAAGAAGGATCTGACGTGTTCTACTCAGTCATTGCTCCCGAACCCAAGATTCTGGCCCAGTTAATCGGTAGCATGGCTCAAATTATGGCTGTGGCTAACATTGATTGGACCATGCCTTCGTTCGACGGATGGGACAACAGTAACATGGCAATGTATTCCGGAGATTTCGAGACCATGGGCCGCGTGGAGCGGGCTCATCACGAAGCAGCGTTGAGGCTGAAAGTTAAGCGGATCGTTATGGGCGAGTGCGGCCACGCGTTCAGAGGAGCAGTGTACGACGGTCCTAAATGGCTCGGGTGGCGTGAGCCGCCGGTTCCGGTGATTCATGCCGTGGACTTCTACCACGAACTCATTACTTCAGGCCGCATCAAGATCGCTCGTAAGTTCGAAGAGCCTGTGACTGTACAAGAACCGTGCAACATCATAAGAGGACGAGGCCTGGGGACTAAGCTCCGGGAAATTATAGAAGCCACGTGCTCCGATTTCAGATCGCCCGAACCGGACTTCGAGCATAATTATTGCTGCGGCGCAGGCGGAGGGGTAATCAATTGCGGGCCTCCATGGAAGATTTCCCGGGTGAAAGGGAACTCTGTCAAGGCGAAGCAACTGGCAGCAACAAAAGCCCATATTATCATAACTCCTTGTCATAACTGTCACAGCGGCATCGAAGACATAGTCAGCGGTTACAAACTGGGCATGCACGTGAAATTTTTCAGCGAAATTCTCATGCAGACCATGGAAATCCCGGATGAGCTGAGGGCTGAATAGCACCAATCTCGCCCGAACTGATGAAACGAAAGAGGAGCGGATTCATGCATAGGCTCAACAGAAAAGTGCTCATGATTTTCACAGGCCTGAGTTTCGTCTTGTTTTCCGGTGAGATGGCGAGGCTCCACTGTGAGACTGCCGGATACCCTCACCCTAGAGATGCGAGCCACTTACCTCTCATAATAGAATATCAGGGATCAGTGGCTGCACTGGAGAGGCCGCCGGTGGCTTTCGACCATGACCGACACACCACGGCTCTGAAACAGAGTAAGATTGAGGATTGCGCCGTTTGCCACGTACTCAAGGCCACGGATGGTCGCTTGGTGAACCTGGAAGTCAAGGTGTTCAAATTCCCAAAGGTTGCTTATGACGAGTCTGATAAGACAGCATTTATGTACGCGTACCATAACGAATGCGTAAGCTGTCACCGTAAGATGGCTGGAGAGGGTAAAAAGACCGGCCCTGACGTTGGTCTGTGCGGCAAGTGTCATGTGAGAAAGCCTGAAGTAAAGACGGTTACATGGGCATGGAACCCCATATTCAACTATCTTCGCCATTACAAGCACGTGCAGGCGGCACAGATGTGGGTACCAGCCGACAAGATCAACGTTGCGGACAAAATGGAAATGATTGGTGAAGCTACCGGCAATAAATGTGAGGTCTGCCACCACACGTACGACGAGGCCGGAAAGAAGCTGATCTATAAGAAGGACACCGAAAATTCATGCAAGGGATGTCACAAAGCGAAAGACGATAAGAATGCCCGCTCAATGCGAAAAGTGGCCCACTCAGCGTGTATCGGCTGCCATGTGAAACTTGCTGAAAAGGCCAGTAAAGAACTGGTTCAGCAAGGCAGGATAGAGCTGACGGATCAGGATAAGATGCGGTTCGGACCGATTGAATGCAAGGGATGCCACGGAGAACATAAGGATCTCACACCCGACGAAATATTAAAAATTCCTCGGCTTGTCCGCGGCCAGAAAGACATGATGGACCTTGCCCTGCAAGCTACTCCAGAGACTTCACCCAAGAATACTCACCCCATTTCCCTAGAAGACTCTCCAGCAGTAAGAATGAAGGCGGTCCCTTATAACCACAAAGCCCACGAGCCGAGGGTCCAATTCTGTAACACCTGCCATCATTACTCTCTAGAGAAGTGTACGAATTGCCACACTCCCCAAGGTGATCCTAGGAAAGGTGGCGGTGTCACCTATGAGAGGGCTTTTCACAGAGTCAGTGCTCAACAATCATGTGTTGGATGCCACAATTCCGCAAAAGAAGACCAGAAATGTGCGGGCTGTCATCAATGGATTCAGAGCGAAAGGTCCAAATCTTCATGCCATGTGTGTCACCGAGGGCCATCCGAGGGGAAGGTGGTCGAGATACCTGCAATACCTCTTTTCGAGGACAAAGATAAGGTCCCGGAGAAACTCCAGATCAAGGTGCTTGAGAGGGAATTCAAGCCTTCTGAGATGCCGCATTTGAAGATCGTAAACAAGCTGGTGGTAATTTCCAACGAGAGTTCTCTCGCAAGGTGGTTCCATGCAGCCAAAGATCAATCACTCTGTTCAGGTTGCCACCACAGAAGCGAATTACAACAGGCGGCGATCAGGGTTCCCAAGTGCAGCACTTGCCATAGTAAGTCTTTCGATCCCAACACCTTGGGCAAACTGGGAATTCTGGCCGCGTATCACCGTCAGTGCATGGGATGCCATGATGCCATGAGACAGAAACCGACCGCACTGGAATGCGTTAAGTGCCATGCAGCGAAAGAAGGGGTTCAGACGGTCGGTCTCATTTTGCCGGTTCAAGAAAGCAAGTGATTGACATCTGAGGCGCTTAGGCCAGAAAGGAGAAGAAAATGCCAAATATTCTACACGAATTCTACACGCTAACAAAAGGCGTGGAATACCTCATAGTGATCATATACTTGTTCGTGTTCATATCATTCTGGCGATTTCTAACCTACAAGGAGAAAGAATAACGGGTAACCTGAGCGGCCCAATGGAGAAGTTCGCGAATCTACAACAGGAGAGGGTCTATAATGGAGGCTGACAGAAGAACCTTCTTGAAAATATTGGGAGGCGTCGGAATTGCTACCGCCATGGGTATTCCCGACGCGGCATCGGCCGATGTTGCGAATCTCCGCGGGTACCCTGATCAATTTGGGGTTCTGGTGGACACTACGGCATGCATTGGGTGCCGGCGTTGCGAATGGGCTTGCAAGGAATGGAACAAGCTGCCCAATCAGAAATCCTTGAAGGAATACGAACAAGATCAGACGGTGTTCGCTAAGACCAGACGAACCCATGCCGACACATACACGGTAGTCAACCGCTTCGAGAACCCGAGAGATCCGTCGAGACCTATCTATGTGAAGAAGCAGTGCATGCACTGTTACGAACCGGGATGCGCATCGTCGTGCTTCGTCAAGGCCTTCACTAAGCAATCCGTTGGAGCGGTGACATACGATGCTTCCCTGTGTGTGGGTTGCCGGTACTGCATGGCAGCATGTCCGTTCGACATCCCAGCTTACCAATATTACAATCCCTTTACTCCGGAAGTGACCAAATGCACATTTTGTTTCGACAGGATCACAAAGGAAGGCGGCGTGCCTGCATGCATCGGAATATGTCCTGTGGAAACAATGACGTTTGGGAAAAGAACCGATCTTATAGATCTCGCCCACAAAAAGATCAGAGACAATCCAAGCAGGTACGTGAACCATGTGTACGGGGAAGGTGAAGTGGGCGGAACGAGTTGGCTCTACTTGTCCTCAATACCTTTCAACATGATAGGCTTTAGAACGGATCTCGGGACTGTACCTATACCAACGTTGAGCAAGCCATTTCTATCACTGGTGTCGCCGGTATTCATCGTGATTCCGGCACTGGCTATGGGGTTCTACAGTTTCAAGAAGCGCAGAGACAAACTTGAGGAAGATGAGATCAAGAAAGCTCTTGAGAAGAAGGAGGGCAAATAATGGACGCCACCGCCGCCGCAATTGACTTCAAGCCCACATGGGTTCAGGAAAAGCTCTTTCTCGGCATGACGTTCAAAGACTACCTCAGGAGTAACTATACGCCCTTCAATGCTGTGGTGTCAGTCATACTCGTTGTCGGCATACCGGTGATATTTTACCGTTTGATATACGGTTTGGGACCCTCCACCAATCTTTCAGACAACAACCCATGGGGGATTTGGATCGGCTTCGACATGATGTGCGGGGTTGCTTTGGCCGCTGGTGGCTTTGTAATAGGAACCGCCGTTCACCTCATGGGGATGAAAGAATACGGATTCTTGTTCCGACCCGCGGTTCTCACGGGTTTTCTCGGTTATCTTTTCGCCATCATCGCCTTAACCTTTGACCTTGGTCGATACTATCGTATACCTTATCCGTTGGTGGTCTCGTGGGGAGTCAATTCCGTACTGTTCCTGGTGGCCTGGCACGTGGCTTTGTACCTGAGTTGCCAGTTTGTGGAATGGTGCCCGGCCATATGGGAGTGGCTCAATTTGAAGAAGCTTAGAAAAATTTTCATCAAGGCTACACTTGGAGCCACCATATTCGGAGTCTGTCTATCCATGCTCCATCAGTCGGCTCTTGGGTCCATTTTTCTGCTGATGCCTGAGAAGGTGCATCCACTATGGTATTCTGAATACATTCCGTTGTGGTTCTTCATGTCTGCAATTATTGGGGGACTTGCCATGACCATTATAGAGAGCATGGCATCACATCGGATTTTCGTGCATAAGATAAAAAATCATGATCCGGAACTCTTGGATCGAGTAACCATCGGCCTGGGGAAGGCGACTTCGGTGACGCTCTTTGCTTACTTTTTCATGAAGGTCATTGGGCTGGCCCACGGAAACAACTGGGCCTACCTGGACACTGGGTATGGTTACTGGTACCTTGTGGAACTGATCGGGTTTGTGTTCATTCCCGCGATGGCGCTGATGTATGCGGTTCAGAACAGGCTGGTTCGTATGGTCAGGGTCTGGGCAATCGTTACGGCGCTAGGAATTGTGCTAAATCGTCTCAATCAGTCGATCATAGCCTTCAACTGGCATTTACCGTGGGCAGACAGGTACGTACCGCACTGGATGGAGGTGGTCTTGACCGTAACGGTTGTTACAATTGGTATCCTTTCCTTCCAGTGGATAATGAACCGGATGCCCATTCTTTATGAACATCCGGATTTCGAGCCCGAACTGCATTAGCGGGGTTACAGGAGGCGACCATGAAAAAGAAAATCCTTGTCGTAGATGACGAACCCCACGTGGTGAAGTACTTGACGACCTTTTTGGAAGATAGTGGATATGAGACATGTACCGCTCCAGACGGAGAGACGGCTCTGCATGTCCTCCGGCAAGAGAAGCCTGACCTCATAACGCTCGATTTGCAGATGCCGAATGAGACAGGTACAAGGTTTTATCGAAATATGACTAAGGACAAGAACTTCAAAGAAATCCCAGTAATAGTAATCAGCGGGATTCCAGGCCGCCATCTTGCTGTTTCAAAACCGATCGCGGTTTTTGAGAAACCAATTGACCGAGCGGCCTTACTTGCTGCTGTCAAACAAGCAATAGGCGACTAGGAAACCCGCAGTCCATGCGTGTGGAGACTATAGGTTTTGGAGCCTGATGTGCTGACCCTGCTCTCACCTGAACGAAAGCACACGGGTAGCACGATGCACGAACTCACCGATGACTATTACCGGCGGCTTCTTGATGCACTACCCTGTTATGTGACGCTTCAGGACCGCGAACGCAACGTGCTATGGAGCAACAGCCTGTCTCGCCGTGATTTCGGCGAGTCTTCGGAAAAAACCTGCTACGAACTGCACAGAATCGATAGGAGCAAATGCTCTGACTGCCCGGTTCAACAGACATTCCAGGACGGCCGGATCCACAGCAGAGAGATGACCTTCATCGCGAACGAAGGCTCTCGTATTAGCGTTATCGAACATTCATCCCCTGTGCTTAATGACAGAGGAACGATCGTTTCGGTAATCCAAAGTGCTGTAAATATTACTTCCGTTAAGGACATCCAGAAACAACTCATAATGCTTGGGCAGACCGTCGCGGGTATGGCGCACAGTATCAAGAACATAATGATGGGTCTGGAGGGGGGAATCTATGTCGTGAACAAGGGGATAGAAGCAAAGAACCAGGACGAGGTCAAAGAAGGCTGGGAAATGGTTCTCCTCAACTTCGAGAAGATCTCCCACATAGTTAAGGACATCCTTTATTGCTCGAAAGAGCGGGAGCCGGATCTCCAGAGAGTCAATCCCAACGAGATAGCAACTCAGGTCTATACGCTTTTCAAGGACGTTGCTGCAAGGTATGCTATCGAGGTTGGACTGGACTTGGATGAGAATGTGAAGGAAGCCGTCATCGACCCCGTTGGTTTGCACACGGTCTTGTCAAACCTCGTTTCCAACGCGATGGACGCGTGCAAAATCGATCTTTGGAAAGACGAGCACCTCGTTGAAATAAGAACTCGGTTGGGCAATGACGGGTCCACCATCATCGAGGTGGCCGACAATGGTGTGGGCATCGACAAGGACCTCAAAGAACACGTTTTCGAGGACTTCTTCTCGTCCAAGGGCGACATGGGTACAGGGCTGGGGCTGATGGTCACACAGAAAATCTTGAGAGAGCATGGCGGAAACATTACCTTCAGATCCAGACCGGGCCAGGGGACTACGTTTGTTGCAACTTTTCCCCAAAGAGATGAGCCCGAGCAAGTTTGAAAAACTTTCGCATAGCAGCCCTTGCGCGCCGAGAAGCAAGTGCCGTGGTTATCACTGGATGTGAAAGACCTGGAATTCACGACTTCAACG
>JAPLJK010000115.1:0-2577 GCA_026388625.1 Deltaproteobacteria bacterium
GTCCAGAAGCATTTGGTTCACCCTTATGCTGATCTCTGTTACCTCGAACATTTCGGAAAGTGGTATGGGAAAGGAACCGCCTTCCTTTATTGCCTGTACGAACGCGGCTGCACACGCGGCGTGTCCCTTGTCCCGGCGCCAAAGGTTCATCTTTTTGAAGCCCGGCCAACCGTAACCTCTCAATTTCTCAAAGTTGTCCAACTGAAGGATTCGTCCGGTACAAAAGATTTCCAGGCGTTCCTTGGGAAAAGACTTGTGTCCGTTCGCCAGGTAGTAGACCGTGCCCATGGAACCATCGGCAAATCCGAGCGTGAAGCACGCCTTGTCATTCACAATTGCCTCGCCTGAAGCCCCCCCGATTCGAGCAGCCTGCACCTCAACAATGGGATATCCGACGAGATAGCGAAGCAAGTCAATGAAATGGCAGGCCTCTCCGATGATTCTACCTCCTCCTATGTCGGGATCCTGTGTCCAGTGTTCCGGAGGAATGGAACCGGCATTCACCGTCATGATGAGACATTTCACCTGACGCAACCCCTCAAGCAAACTCCTCATCTTTTGGGTCTGCAGTGCGAATCGTCGGTTGAAGCCCACCGTCAACACCGGAATAGACGAAGTCTCCTTCTGAGAACCGTAAAAGGCGCTGACTTCCGAGAGTTGCTCCAAGGTCAGGGCGAGAGGTTTCTCAACAAAGACGTGCTTACCGGCTTTCAAAGCGAGCTTGACGAAATGAGCATGTGTGTTGTGGCGAGTAGCTATGACGACGGCATTCACATCCGGATCACCGATCAACTCATCGGTGTCGGTGGTAGCCCGGCTGAATCCGTATCTCTTTCCCGCCTGGACGCAGGTGACGCCGGTGCTGGCCGCAATGGTTTTCAGACGTGCTCGGGTTTTTTTGAAAGCCGGAATGAGAACACGAAAGGCGTGGTCGCCGGCTCCTATGAAGCTCACGACCGGGGTCGAAATCGTCGCTGCCGTAACCGGAGTAGGCTCGCCAAGTTGGACCGTGCGAGTGCGGAGCAACGCATCGGACTTCTCCCGGTCGTCTGGGTATGTCAATAAAATGCCAAGACAGGGTTCATCCCCTGCCAACACTGCGTACGCATCGGCTGCCTTTTCGAGAGAAAACCTGTGGGAGATTAACTTGGTAACATCAATCCGCCGCTGGGCAAGCATGTCCATCATGGCTTCCATGTTACGCTGCTCAGTCCATCGCACAAATCCAAAAGGATAATCCCGGCCGCCCTCTTCGTACAGCGGGTCATACCGGCCAGGGCCGTACGAGCAGGATACCTGGAAGGACAGTTCCTTTTCGTAGAAATCGTCTCGATTCAATTCCAGGCCCGTTACCCCTACAAGAACAATGCGGCCTCGCTTGCGGCACATGAGGGCTGCCTGGTGAACGGGTTCGCTGCTTTTGGTGGATGCGGTGATAATTACTCCGTCCACTCCCCTGCCGCGGGAGAAAGCCATTGCTTCCGAGACCGGATCATCGCCTGCCGATACATCGACTGTTTGCGCCCCGAACTGCCTTGCCAACCCAAGCTTGTGAGGATCTACGTCTATGCCCAGCACGCGACACCCGTTGGCCGCCAAAAGTTGAACCGCGACTAGGCCCACAAGGCCCAGACCGGTCACAACAAAGGTCTCGCCCAGGGTCGGTTGCGCCAAACGGATTCCCTGGAGTCCTATTGCTCCCACAACCGTGAATGCCGCCCCGTCATCAGTCACGTCGTCGGATATCTCTACACAAAGATTTGCAGGTACACAGACAACTTCGGCGTGTTTCCCGTTGGAGGCTATCCGGTTTCCTTTTCTGACACCTTTGACGCCTGAACCGACGTCAATGACCACTCCGGCGCTGCAATATCCAAGGGCAATGCGCTGCTGTAACTTGTCGACGACAGCTTCTATGGTCTCTACGAGACCATCCGTCTTCAACCGTTCCAGAACCATCCGGACTTTTTCAGGATTCTGCCGGGCTTTCTCAAAAAGGTTCGCTTTTCCGAAATCTACGACTGTGCGCTCCGTGCCGGCTGAGATCAAAGTCACCTGATTGCGGATCAAAACATGCCCCGCCTTGAGTTGCGGGCAGGGCACTTCCTCAATCTCGGTGGCCCCGGTTTTCTGGTTTTGTAGAATTTGCTTCATAGGTAACTCTTGATTCGTATAGGCGTTAAGATGAGCAAGTGAGACTGATACCTCAATAACCCCTCACCCCAGCCGCTCCCTTGAGAAGAGGATGAAGGGGGAGGGGGTAACTGGCTGTAATTACGACCGAGTATCTGGGCAACCTCCCAGGCTACCGGTTTCTTAGACAAACGTTGTTTCGCTCAGCATCAACCTTTTTTTAATAGACACCGCTAAAAAAGTGAGATAAAAACTCTTCCGGATGACAAAAGAAAAAGCTTGTGCATTCGTCGTCTGATAATAAACTATAGTTTCGCCCTTTTTGCGAATCGGGGTTCGCTTGTGGAGCGAGGCAGGGTGATTTTTGTTGTGTTCTCGCGTTTCCCGTGATCGCGCGAAATTCTTTGGTCAAAATGGCTGCGTCGTGCTGCAGCCAGCATGTCT
>JAPLJK010000009.1:0-13342 GCA_026388625.1 Deltaproteobacteria bacterium
TGGGGACGTTGATTACTCAGAAGGTCCTCATCAGGTAATCCAGGTCGCTTTCCGGATTCAGAGGGCTTCTCAGAAAATTCTGATATTCGGAGAATCTGTTGTACTGGTTCCATTTCCAGTAGACGCCCGGTTTCGGGGTCAAACGGTAGCGGAAAGGTATGGCCGGCGCTCGTCCGCGAGCGGGTGCATACCCCGGATGAACGGTTCCAGATCCGTAATTATGGGGGTAATAGTTATAGTAATACTGAGCGGCACTGGTTTGAATTCCAACAGCCGTTAGCAGTAATGCAATCAGTATTGTACGAAGCAATTGCTTCATAGGTTTTCTACTCGTGCTTGGCCCTGGTGCGAGAGGGGGGACTCGAACCCCCATGGGTTACCCCGCTGGATCCTAAGTCCAGTGCGTCTGCCAAATTCCGCCACTCTCGCGAAAGGTCGGCCGTAGCCTTCCGCTCAGGCCAAATGCATTATACTCCGACACCCGGTCCTGAAGCTAGTTCAATATCAGGTCTTGTTCCGCCCCGTGTATCAGCCTTTTGTATGCGAGGCTCAGATGGCCCCGGGCCCGCGACGTGATACAGGGATCGACAGCATTCACGTCTCAAGGGTCCGGCCATTAATTCGAAACACCGGCGAGTCGCTTATATTTGAAGACCTGACCCCGGTTCTGTTCTCTATTCGCGTTTCACCGGGCTGCCGGGTCTTTGAGCCAATGCCTGGTTGTGAAACACAAGAAGCGCCAGAACGCCGGGACCCTGGTTAAAGATGTAGTCGTGGGGGCCTGTCAGAGTGAGATAACGGTGCTTTATGCCGTGAAATTCCAGAAGCTGGTGCATTTTCTCCACAGACGGCGCCATGGGATCTTTGTCGCTCGTAACGAGTTGGATCGCTCTTTTCTTCAGAATGTCTCCATTTCGTCTTACGAGTTCGCGGTAAGTTTCCATGTACGGTCCGAATGCCCCCTGAACCGATCCGATGCTTGAAAAAACTTCCGGGTACTTGAAACCGTAGTACATGGATCGGGCTCCCCCCATGGAAACTCCGTCCACACCCACAGATCCATCTGCGACTCTGTAGCGGTTCTTCAGCGCCAAAATGAGTTCGTCCATTATATATGACTCATATTCAGGCGTTTCCAGCCTTGCCATTACCGAGAGTAGGGGCGAGTATGGACAGGCCAGGATTACCCCAGCGTATGGCTGCTTTTCCAGCCTCGTGTTGAATGCGTCAAGTTCGGACGGTTTGACCAGCCCCCTGAAATCTTCGGCTTGAAGGTGATTATTCTGAAGCGTATACACGGCCTCATCAGTTTTGTAATAGTGCATCCACGCAAGCGCTCCACTCCTTGGAGGCTTTGCGCATTCTCCGGCTCCCCCGAAGACAATGATGAGAGGATATTTCTTGTCACGACTAGTTTCGTAATCGTAAGGCAGGGTGACCACGGCCATTGCCTGGGGAAAAGTCCCGGATGGCAATATAAAGTATTCGCCGCCTGTCTTATACCCTGAAATTCTCTCGATTATTGGTTCTTGAGGAGCCTGTCCGCCTGTGGCGCCAATGAGTCTTTCCCCGGGCTGCGAAGGTAAGACGGCAGACAGCTTGCCGGGACCCTCGGGACGAACCCTCGATTGACCGGTTTGCAAAGGTTGCATGTTCCTGGCCTTGTTTGCTTGCTCTCCCGAACTCCGTCCTGGGGTGTTACCTGAACTCTCGGTCCGGTTCTCAGGGGGGTTGGAGCATCCTACCAAGACTACCGCCAATAACATCATGAGCACGTTTGCAATCGCTTTTTTACTGAGTAGCGCTTGCTCTTGTAACGTCGGCGGGCAGGGACGCCCTCCACACTGAACAATTTCTTCTCCCACAAGGCTATTGTTTTGACAGCGAATCAGTATGAGATGCGGCTTTTTTCCAGCGGGCATGGGCGGGCTTCCCCAATGGCTTTTCTGACGGGCATCATGTGCCCCAGCAATGTCACGTAGTGGCTAAGACGATACGAAAGGCGTGATTTCACCAAAGACCCGGCAGCGGCCTGTTGTCCCTTTGGGCCTGCTGAGACCTCGCCTCCGGCTGTTCCGGTTTAGTGTGTCCTTGATTCGGAGATGCACCGATCGCTACCGCGGGCAGATCCTGGTTGATCCCCAATGCTCTGAAATTTTTCTTGAACTGTTTGGAGAACCAGTACAAGGCCTGATGGCCGTTAGGATATCGATATGCACAGTAACCGTGAGGACAGCTTTGAAAAACATTGATCTCAACCGGGAAACCTTCGCCCTTCATGCTTTGGACCAGATCGTACAGACGGCCTCGGTTGCTGTAACTATTGCATCCATCCTTGACGTTGGTATTGATATTATAAGAAATCCCCCCGGCCTTCTTTATTCCGGCAACATTTCTTCCCCAGACCTCACCTGTCATGGGATAGCTTCCGAGGTCGGTCTGCTGGCCGCCTGCATACGCGAAAATGTCCGGTCTCCGGGCGGAAATCATGATTGCTTGAGCTGCGCCTGCACAAGCGCCGTCTATGCCTCGGAAACGTCGGTCGGGCACGGTTCTGTAATGTGCGTCAATATAGGGGACTACCTCCCCGATCAGGTACTTCTCATAACGACTCGTTTCACCACCCCCGGGGTTCCATAGCGAAACTACTATCAAATCCTCGTAAGGGTCTTCCTTCAGCCAATTGTTGAACGTCTGAAGTTCCTGGTCGGTAATGTTTTCCTGGAAGCTCAGTACGGTCAAGCGCCCTGATTTGAGGTTGTCCATGGTCAAAGGAGTTTTGCACCAGACCGACCAATAGGTGGCGCCTCCGAGTTCCGGACCATTGTCCCATCCGGACTTTCCACCCAGAAGGTATACGACGCCATAGCGACGATTCACATCCAACTCATAGTTTTCCGGAAGTATAACGTGAACGGGAAAAGGCCCTGGAACATCCTGACCACCTTTGGCCTTCGCGCTCGCATAGGCATCCGAATAAACACGTACCGGCTCAATATAATGCTTAGTACGGAGGAACTTGGTCCTGGCTTCAATATCAGACCATGGTTCGTCCACTTTGGCCACAGCTTCGCCGACTCCAATGACCAGGCAAATGATGACCAATGCTGCAGGTAGCAGTTTTGTAATCCCTGTCATTCCGACAGCCTCCCTAACAGGGTTCATAATACGGAACCCCATTTTCTTTTCTCCGATATCAGGATCGGATTTCGGTACCTTGTGGCCCCTATCGAACTGTTATCTGGTGTACATGAACGGGGAATCCTTGCTGATCCGCCTTTTCAGAATCGTTTGGATCCATTAAGATTACGCTGCTTTTGACGTTAACGCCTCTTATCGCGCATCGCACGTACAAAGGGTAGGTTCCTGGGCGACCCGCTTGTACCTGCACCTGCACATCATACGACTTATTCTCGCCCCAAACTTCAATCCATCGTTCCGCCATCGGTACTTTGGTACGGATCCGGTCGCTCGTCACAGATAGAACGGTGCTCCCCGGCGGATAAATGCGCCCCGGCTTGGCCGAAACCAGCTTCAGCCCCGAGGGATCCGGGCAGGAAACTGTGATTCCGCCGTAATCGGATTCGGCGCCTGCGTTCTGAGCCTCAACGATGACCGTAAAGCTCTTTCCAGCTTGCACGACCGCCGGAGCGCGCACAGTCACTATCTTGGGCTGTGCCTCACGTGGAACCGTCACCTCAAAAAGATCCGCACACCATTGCACTCCGTCAACTCTCACGTCGACAAGATATTCACCCTGGTTCAAAGAAGCTAGACCCTGCTTTACAAAATCCTGTGGATATATGACCGAGAGATGTCGGCTACTATCGGGAATTTGTCCCCTATAGTGAGCCTCTCCGCCCGGCCCCCGAAGATATATTTCCAGATTGCGTGGATTCCGACTCCTGTTTTGAAACCAGAACTTCAGACTGTTTTTCTTGTCGTCAGAGAAACAAGGTATATGGGTAACCAGTTCGGAAAAAGGATTGAAGACCTTACCGGAGAGATGGTTGACGACGAGATCGGGGCCGGATGGTTTCTTCAAACTTAGGGGCTCAATGGTCCCAGGAGTTTGTGCGGCTAAATCATGGCCTGACGTGATTTGAGAAGGAGTATCTTTTAATTCCGAGGACTGTCGTCTGTCGGGAGTTGCCGGGTCAGTGGGCGCCTGCCCTGAAACTTTGTTGGGATCAGTGGTAGCCTTTCCCGAAGAATCACGAGAAACAGTCCCCGCGTCTGGGGTTGTTGTTGTTGTTGTTGTTGTTCCGGACGAGAAACTTGGAGGCAGGGCTTCGACTACAAGAATTTTTTTGTCATCCCCGCGATCTCCTCTGAACTGGCTCATGAAGCGGTTCAATCCCTGTTGCGACTGAATATTGATCTTGTGAACCTGGCTTCTCCGAGTCGCGTGATAGAGCTGGACTCCGCCCTTTTCATCCGGCAGCATAAGTACCACATGGTAGTGCAAGAGTCGGTTCCCCTGTCCCCGAGTGAGTCGACTAATGCTGCCCAGATAGACACGACCGGGTTGCATTTGCGCAAGGACCTTCTGCCAGGCTCCGGCATCATGGAGGTCAAATCCTCTCAATGTCATGCCATCGGAAGATTCAATAGGATAATCCCTTTGGTCCGGCATTATTACCCGGCGTGGGCTGCCCTCGGAAATATTGAATACGAGGTCCCATCCAAAGTCCCAATCCTTTCCATTGGGGGAATTATCCCCGCTATTGCCCTGTCGGTCCCGTGTGACATCTTCCAGGCTCCAGTTCTTGTCAAAAAGAAAACGACTAATTGACACGACCAAACCGCTGCAATTGAGGCCGGGCGTATCGAAGAACCGATCCGGCTGAGAAAAGATGGTGAAATACCCCCTGTTGTCGAGCGCGCCGTCGTCGCGATAGGGAATACCGAGGTGGGTGTCCGCTATTCCGATAGGATCTGTCTTCTCGGCTATATGACGCTCCCACAGGTAGTCCGGGGCAAAAATTCGGTCTGCCGACGCTGGTAGTAGGCCCAGGAGAGAGAATGAAGCCACGAGAAGCGACAAAATCCTGGAACCGTTTCGGATAGTTTTCACCAATCCTCCGGACGTACGCCTAACATGTTTCATCATTAACCGGTTGAGTCCACTTGGGGCGCCATTGGCCAGTGGAATCCCGAAAGATCCTTTTGTTGATATTCCTCGCAACTACCTCACAGAAAAGCTCAATCGTCTCGCTAGGTTGCCGTCCACATATAGCGCTACCTTCCATAGACCGGGCTTGCGGTTGAAAAGTTCCAAGGTTGAGATGGAATGTACCCGCGGGGTCCCGGATTTTTTCCTGTCCTGATCACGCTTGCTCTCGGTCCCCACGTCGTGGGTCATTCGAATGGTCCGAAACTCCTGTTCCGACGGATCAATCCACACCGTCTCGGTGATGTAGTGGTTTTTTTCATTCACAGGAGTGAAGACAAGATTGATGCTCTCATTCATATTATGATCAAAGGCCTGCTTGCTGACGTATGCCGATCCCGCCGTCAAGAAAACGTCCTTAACCAGGTAATATTTTTCATCTTTGGCCGTGGTTTCGATGCCCTTCCATTTGCCCGGATTGATCACGCCGCAGCCTACGCAGGCTAGGAAGGCGATAATCAGCACCCCAAAAGCCAAGTTACGAATCCCCGGAAAATGGTTTTTCCTGAACAGTGCGTACTGCAACAGATCTCTTACCTCCATCCGGCGCACATCGCGGGGTAAGCGAAGCCGCCTAAAAATTCATCACAAGCGCGATCTCGTCACATTCCGGGAACTTCGTGCATCGGATGCAGTCAGCCCAGATCTTATGGGGAAGAAGGCTTTTATCCATAACTCTGAAGCCCATCCGCTCAAAGAGCTTCTGTCTGTAGGTCAGCACAAAAACCCTACTCATCCCCATCATTTCAGACTCATCGAGGAGCGCCTTGATCAGACTGCTTCCTATACCCTGCCTCTCGAAGGTGGTCCTGACGGCAAGTGAACGTATTTCCGCCAAATCCTCCCACACTATTTGCAGGGCGGCGCAGCCGAGAACATCTCCGGACTCTGCCCCCACGCACACCGAGAAATCCCTGACCTGTGAATACAACTCGCTCATGGCGCGGGGCAGTATGTGCCCAGACTGGGCCTGTTCAGATATTATCCTGTGAATGATTTTGGTCTCGTTGACACTTGCTTTGCGGATCAACCGGATACCCCCGCCGAGCCGAGGTCCATCAAACGCGTCACGTGCTCTCTTACGGATTCAGAATCGGGCGAGGCTCCCAGCATCCTGGCCAGTTCACCCACGCGTTTGTCCCTGTCCAGAGCAGTGACCTCGATATGCGTCCTGCCTTGGTCCACAGACTTTCGAACAGAAAGATGGTGATCAGCGAGAGCCGCTATTTGGTGTAAATGCGTGACACACAGCACTTGTTGCCGACGGGCCACACGAGCGAGCCTGGAGCCCACTGCAAATGCAGTATGACCACCTATACCGGAATCGACCTCGTCAAAAATCACGGTTGAAGCTCCTCGTGGTTCTACCTGGAGCGCTTTGAGAGCTAGCATTATCCTTGACAGTTCCCCTCCTGAAGCGATGCGAGCCATCGGTCTGGCAGCCTCTCCAGGATTGGAGGCCAAAAAAAACTCTACTTTCTCCAGTCCACTGGCCCGGCTTTTTTCAGGTCCAATATCCGTGAACGACACTATGAATTGAGCGTTGGGCATGGCCAGATCTTCGAGTTCCTGCTTCATGGATACCTCAAGGGTTTCAGCCACTGACCGGCGAGCGCTGGACAGATCGCCCGCAGCTTCGAGATAGGCAAGCCTGCCGGAGTCCACGCCTGCCCTGAGTTTCTTGACCTGTGAGGCGGCTTCGAGAGTACGGCCGGATTCTTCAGCAAGGGCGTCTTGTAGACTAATCAGTCCGTTTAAGTCAGTGCCGTATTTTTTCTTGAGGCGTCTGATGAGCGCAAGGCGTTCTTCAATAAATTCCAAACGGCCCGGGTCGCTCTGGGTTCTCTCAGCCACGTCTCTCAACTCCAAAGCGACGTCTTCAATCCTGTAGACTGCGTCCTCCAGGTTTTCTCGCAATCCCGAAAGCCTTGTATCAGCCGAAGCCAGAAATTCCACGGCTTTTCTCACCTCAGCGAACCCTTCGATCAGGCTCCCGGACTTTGAGTACATGGCATGGTAGGCCTCGAAGGCTCTCTCTCTAATTTGTACGGAACTTCTTAACCTTTCCCGCTCTTGGTGTATCAGTTCGTCCTCGCCGGGCTTCAGCGAGGCCTTTTCAAGCTCCTGTTGCGCTACAGCGTTTTCGGTTATCTCTCGTTCGAGAGCCGCAAGCTTATTTTCGGCATCGGTTAAATCCTTTTCCGCTTTTTTCCAATTCATATAGGCTTCAGAGGTGAGCCTGCGCAATTCCTTGAGGTCTCCGAAGCGTTCCAAGACATCCAGATGTTCCTCGGGATCCGTCAGAACATGATGCTCGTGCTGGCCAAAAATGCTCACAAGAATCTGCCCTGTTTTTCGGAGCGCCTCAGAAGACACTAGATTACCGTCAATAAAGCATCTGGACCTGCCGGAAGGAAGTATTTTCCTGGTCAAGACCATTTCGTCCCTGAGCGCTATATCAAGTTTAATGGCCTCGGGCAACGCTATTCCTTCGGGAATTTCGAAGAGTGCTTCGACTTGGGCTTCATCCGCTCCACTGCGTACCATGTCCCCCGAACACTTACCGCCCAGGGCCAGATCTAGAGCGCCTATCAGAATGGACTTACCCGTTCCGGTTTCGCCTGTCAGGACATTAAAGCCTTCTCGAAATTCCACTTCAACTTGATCAACAATGGCAAGATTAGCTATTTTTAGATACCGCAACATAAGGCTTGGGCAAATCGTGGAGTTACGTGTTGAACCCTGCGAGGTTCCCCGGTCCGATAGGATACGGTTCGATCTCATAAGTTGCAAGCAGCACGGTAGGGCAATTTATCGCAAGCGTCAAAAGCATTGTCCGATTCTCTGTAGTGCGCCACGTATGAAACTACCCCTCGAACGCAACAAGATGTAGGCCTACCTCACTCACATCAGGTCCAGTTTTTCTCTTAACACGTCAATATAATCTCGGGTCCTGGACTGGACCATAATGAAAGGCAACGATGCACGAACGATCCGTATGGACACACCAGGTTCAAGGTTTACCGTAGTATGCCCATCAAGAGTCAAAGTAAATGTTTTACCTTTTCTCAAAAACAGCTCGGTGTCCATATACGGCGGCACCAGCAAGGGCCGTTTGAGACCGGCATAGGGACAAATGGGCGTCAACAGGATTCCTTCAATCTCAGGGTGGACCAGTGGGCCGTTCGCTGCATAGGAATAGGCGCTTGACCCTGTGGGAGTGGACACAATAAGACCGTCCGCTCGCAACTCAATTTCCCTGGCTTTTCCAATCTTTATTTCGAGATCTATGAGGCGTGCTATCCCTCCCCAGTGAATCACCACGTCATTGAGAACCCGGGCCGTTTTGCCGCCAGGTAAAGTAATCTCGAGCAACATTCGCTTTGCGAGTAGTGCAGTGCCTTCGAGGGCGGACTTTAGTTCTGAAATGGCCTCCTCAGGGGAGATCTCGGTCATAAAACCCACGCGACCCAGATTTACCCCGAGAACAGGGGTGGGCTTGTTGTTCAAGAGAGAAGCAGCCCTTAAAATGGTGCCGTCGCCCCCAAGGACCACCAGGAGATCAGACTCGTCCGCAATATGATCAGTGAAGGTTGCATTCCAATTTGGTGATGAACCTTGGAAGGTTTTCTCTATCAACACTTCCCGGCCGCAGTCTTTCAGAAAGCGGTTGATTTGTTCGCCAAGTATCAGAGCCTGTTCTTCGGATCGTTTCAACACCAGTCCGATGCGTTGCATTCAAGCCTCAGTTGTGTAAGCGTGTCTGGACCGTTTAGTAAGTACCATGAATACGAAAGAAAATCCAGGAAAATGCCTGCAACGTCTCGAAAACCATAAGAATGTGACTTGCTTGACTACATATATTGCTGTAGGGTTAACGTGTCGCTGTTCCTTAAGAGACTGGCAACGCAGGAATCAAAGCTTGATCATGAGCGCCGGCCACCCAATATTTATCCACAGGATTGCTTGAAAAACGAGCGGAGCTTGATTCAGAAACCACTTTCATGGATTTATTCGAAAACTCTATGACAGCATCTAAGGACAGGCCGCTTGCCGACAGGATGCGACCTCTGGATCTCGACAGCTTTGTTGGGCAGGAGGACCTTCTTGGACCGGGCAAGATCCTCCGTCGCGCCATTGAAGCCGACAAGATTTTTTCCATGCTTTTTTGGGGTCCCCCTGGAACAGGCAAAACATCGCTGGCCCAGATAATAGCACGGCGATCCCGCTCAAATTTTGTTTCTTTTTCCGCTGTAACAGCGGGTGTAAAAGAAGTCAGGGATGTGGCTAAACGCGCTCTCGAAGATCTCAAGTATTCCGGTAGACGAACTATTTTTTTTCTCGATGAAATTCATCGGTTCAACAAGTCACAGCAGGATTATTTACTGCCGCACGTTGAGAACGGAACGTTGGTGCTCATTGGCGCCACAACTGAGAATCCAAGTTTTGAGGTGAATTCGGCACTTCTTTCGAGACTTCGGGTGTTCGTCATTCAACCCTTGGAATTCCACCATATCAAGATCATTTTGGACAGAGCCGTTAAGGATTCAGAACATGGTCTGGGCGCGTTGAACCTGGATCTTGGCGAGGATGCCTGTGATCTCACCGTGTCGCTTGCCGGCGGAGATGCCAGGTCCGCACTGAACATCCTTGAGCTTGCAGCATCTGAAACCCACCGACGTGGAGACAGCGTAATTGAATTTCAAGTGGTCAAAGAGGCCGCGCAGAAACGCAACCTCCTCTACGACAAGTCGGGTGAAGAGCATTTCAATCTGATTAGCGCTCTCCACAAATCGCTCCGAGACAGCGATCCCGACGCGGGTCTGTACTGGATGGGACGCATGATCGAGTCAGGGGAAGATCCATTGTACATAGCTCGCCGCCTTGTAAGGTTTGCAAGCGAAGACGTTGGACTAGCCTCACCACGGGCTCTTGAACAAGCGCTCGCAGCTTTTCAAGCCTGCCATCTTATCGGGCTGCCGGAATGTGTCCTTGCGCTTGCGCAAGCTGTTGTGTTTCTCGCCGTCTCGCCCAAGTCGAACTCCCTGGACGCTGCTTACCTTTCGGTCAAGGAAGAGATTGGTCGCTCAGGTCACCTGCCGGTGCCGCTGCATCTGCGTAATGCCCCGACACGTCTGATGCAGGAATTGGGATACGGCAAAGGATATCGCTATGCTCATGATTACCCAGGAGCCACGGTGGAGCAGGAACATCTCCCGGAACCTCTCCTGGGAAAGCGTTTCTATCATCCGACCGACAGGGGATTCGAGCAGACCATAAGGGAAAGAATGAGCCCGCGGAATGCTGATGAAACTTAGGAGGTTCTCGTAACATTGGGGAATGGAACGAGTCTCCATGCCATACCCACCTGTATCAGTGTGATACTGAATTCCCATTTCTTATCCTGACACACATGGTCCACCTCAGTTGTACCATATTTTGTGATGCCTCGGGCTTCGGCTCATGAAAAACAATTTGACTGTTGCCTGGACGGGGATTGACGAGACCTGGATTTGAGGACTGCACACCCAAGGCATCAGGAGAAAGGTACATACACCCATGACATGACAAGTTGTAGAATTTTTAAGGACAGGCTGCGGTTTTTCAGGTAACCTGCTAGTCACCACAAAATTCAGTTCATGAAGAGTTGCCGATGAAGTGACCCATAGTACCCCCCTTTTGCAGAGGAATCCGAAATGAACGTGCGAACAATTGTTTTCGTATTAGCGATATTTACCCTGCTCTCCACCGCAACGGGGGGATATCTCCAATATCACACCGCACAGGAATCCGCATTGAAACAGGCTGAAAGGGAACTTTTCGACGTAAGTAAATCACTCAAGAACAATGTTCTTGACCTTATCTACCTTAATCAGAGCCATGTCAGGATTTTGGCTCGGTTTGAACAGATTCAAGAAGCGCTGCTGAATCAAAACCAGGAGTCCCTTTTACAAGCTAACCGGATCCTCGACCATTTCGCTGCAGATCTTGCCTACGATGTCGGTTATCTGATGGACAGCTCCGGGAACACTATAGCTTCCAGCAACCGTAATCAGTTGGACAGCTTCGTGGGGCAGAACTATTCCTTTCGTCCGTACTTCCTCGATGCCATTCAAGGCAGACCGAGCATTTTTTTTGCTGTTGGAGTGACCTCAGAGATAAGAGGGATTTATGTGAGCCAACCGGTGTACTCTACAGACCGCAGCAGACCTGTAGGAGTGGCAGTCATTAAAGTTTCAATCCACGGTTTGGAAGCAGAACTCTCACACGCAAGAACGGGAATTGCGATGCTGGTACACAACAGTGGGATGATTTTTGTTTCCAGCCGAGATAAATGGACTTTGAACTTCTTGTGGAGGGTTTTACCCGAAGAATTGTGCCAAATCGCACAAACACAGCAATTCGGTAAAGGACCGTGGAATTGGACCGGTATGGAGAAAAAGGCGGACAACCGCGCCATGGACAGCTCCGGAGAAGGTTACCTAATCCACGAGATGAGCCTTGAAAACTGCCCGGGATGGAGGAGTGTTTCTTTATATAGCGTTAAAGAGATTTCTGGGAAGTTTGTCGATCCTTTGGCGGGGAAGACCGGCTACGTTGCTCTCATCCTCTGTGTTCTTGTTGGGGGAGCAGTTGTTGTCCTCTATGTGACCGCTCAGCACGATATCCGTAGCCGCAATCAGGCTGAGGAAACGCTGAGGGAAAGTGAGGATAAATTTAGCAAAGCATTTTTCTTAAGCCCAGACGCTATAGCAATTACCCGGCTCGATGCCGGCGTGTATGTGTCAGTCAATGAAGGATGCAGGCAGGCCCTTGGTTATGCGGAAGAGGAACTTATCGGTAAAACTTCGCTGGAGCTAAATGTATGGGATAACCCTGAAGACAGGAATAGAGTAATCGAGGGGCTGAAAGCTGAAGGGAGAGTTGACAATTTCGAGGCACATTTTCGTACTAAGGACGGGGATATTCGGTATGGACTTTATTCAGCGGCCATTATCGAGCTGAATGGAGTAGAGCATATTCTTAATATTGCAAGGGACATTAGCGATCGGGTTCGGGCGGAAAAAGAGAAGGAGAGTTTGATGGCTCAGCTTCTTCAGGCCCAAAAGATGGAAGCCATTGGAACCCTCGCCAGTGGCGTTGCTCATGACTTCAACAACTTGCTTCAGATTTTTGGAGGTTATTCCGAATTGCTTCTCGGTGACAAGCATCCTGAACACAAGGACTACGATAAGTTGCACAAGATCAATGCCGCAGCCAAACGAGGTGCAGATCTGGTTCAGAGGCTCATGGTCTTTAGTAGAAAGGGCGATCCCAAACCACGTCCCTTGAGTCTCAACCATGAAGTTACCGAGGTGAAAAAACTTTTGGAGCGCACAATCCCCAAGATGATTGCCATCGAGCTGAGTTTGGAAAGTTGGTTGCCGGTCATCAATGCAGACCCTGTCCATGTGGAACAGATTCTTTTGAACCTTGCCATCAATGCTAAAGATGCCATGCCGGAATCTGGCGGCAAACTGACCATTGAAACGAGAAAAGTTACGCTGGACGAAGAGTACTGCAGGGCAAATATCGAATCCAAACCCGGGCAATATGTAATGCTTTCCGTTGAAGACACCGGTCATGGTATGAGTCAAGAGACTATGCAGCACATTTTTGAGCCGTTTTTCACCACCAAGGGTGTGGGCAGGGGTACAGGTCTGGGACTGGCCATGGTTTACGGCATAGTGAAACAGTATGAAGGGTTCATCAGTTGTTACAGTGAGCCTAGCCATGGGACCACGTTTCGTATCTATTTCCCCGTGGTCCCAACGGAACTGGAAGAAGATATAGAACAGGATAACGCTGTCCCTCCAGGTGGCTCCGAGACTGTTCTCTTGGTGGATGACGAAGAGTTTCTCTGCGATACGGGTTCCCAGCTTCTCACACGAGCAGGCTACACCGTATTGACGGCAACTAACCCAACTTCGACACTAACGACGGTTAACTTGTTGTTATTGTAGGATTTGGTCATCTTATTTGGCACTACGTATTTTCATTTTTCCTGATCCATGTCCTCACGGGGGAGATGATCGTCTTGGGGACCTCGAGCAATTTGTAGAGTTCCCGGTGTTCAGCTTCGGGCGTACCGGCCTTTCGGATTTTCAGAACGCTTCCATCTTTGCAGGG
>JAPLJK010000106.1:0-2820 GCA_026388625.1 Deltaproteobacteria bacterium
AAACGGCCACATGTTCAGAGCGATTCTTGGCGGCATATCCTCGTTTCTTGTCTACCTGTAACGACTGTGATATTTTTGTCGAATAGTGCTATTGTATCAGAATCGTCCTTGAAATGAGAAAATCTGATTAGTGCTGAAGTAATTGGGAGAATTTTTTCTCTGCACAGACTATACAACAAGAGAAGTAAACAACAATGGCGAACGAAAAACGAGCACTCATAACAGGTATTACGGGACAGGATGGAGCTTACCTGGCTGATTTCCTGCTCAAAAAGGGGTATGAGGTCCAAGGGGTCAAAAGGCGGAGTTCTTTGATAAACACGCAAAGGATTGACAGCCTGTACCGAGATCCTCATGAAGAATATGTTGATTTCACACTGGAATACGGTGATATGACGGATTCGACGAATCTGATTCGTATCATTCAGCAGTTCCAGCCCACTGAAATTTATAATCTCGCTGCGCAGAGCCACGTAAAGGTGTCATTTGAAACTCCGGAATACACGGCCAATTCTGATGCGCTGGGCACATTGCGGTTGCTGGAAGCCATCAGGATTCTTGAACTTGTGGACAAGGTCAGGTTTTACCAAGCCTCAACCAGTGAACTTTACGGCTTAGTCCAGGAGACGCCGCAAACAGAAACTACTGCCTTTTACCCGAGAAGCCCGTACGGCGTGTCAAAACTCTACGGGTACTGGATTACCAGGAATTACCGGGAAGCATACGGTATATTCGCATCCAACGGCATACTTTTTAATCATGAGTCTCCTATGCGCGGGGAAACTTTCGTCACACGTAAAATAACCATGGCGGCAGCCAGAATTAAGCACGGTTTGCAGGAAATAGTGTTCCTCGGCAATATGGATGCGAAACGGGATTGGGGATATGCCGGCGACTATGTCGAAGCCATGTGGCTTGTTGTCCAGCATCACCAACCTGATGACTTCGTGATCGCCACCGGAGAAAACCACACTGTTCGGGAATTTGTTGAACTCTCCTTCAAAGAGGTCGGCATTTCAATCAGTTGGCATGGAAAGGGTGTAGAGGAAAAGGGTATTGACGAAGAGACAGGACGAACTCTCGTGGCCGTAGACCCGCGTTATTTTCGCCCGACCGAGGTCTTCGAACTGCTCGGGGATGCGACCAAGGCCAGGGAATTGCTGGGGTGGCAATCCAGAGTGGGCTTCCGAGAATTGGTGAGACGCATGGTAGTGGCTGATCTGAAGGAAGCTGAGAAAGAACAGTTGTTGCGGACTGCGGGGTTTTAACCATGAACGTTGGGGCAATGCCAAGAGTATATGTGGCCGGACACACCGGGATGGTGGGTTCCGCCATTTGTCGGCGACTTCGGAGGGGTGGATACCCCCTGGTCATGCCAAAGAGTCGTGTCAACCTCACTGATCAGAAAGCGGTACATGGCCTATTGGAAGAACTCAGACCCGACTGGGTCTTTTTGGCCGCGGCGCGAGTCGGCGGCATATCTGCCAACAGTACCTATCCCGCTGAGTTTATTTATACCAACCTGATGATTGAGGCCAATGTCATTCACGCCTCTTATATGGCCGGCGTTAAGAAACTTCTCTTTTTGGGCAGTTCCTGTATCTATCCGAGGGATGCTCCACAACCCATGAAAGAGGAGTACCTGTTGAGCGGATATTTGGAGGAAACCAATACGCCCTACGCGGTAGCGAAAATAGCCGGCATCGTGATGGTCCAGTCATATAACAGGCAATACGGAACCAGCTTTATCCCGGTGATGCCTTCCAATCTTTTCGGTCCGAACGACAACTTTGACTTGCAGGATTCCCATGTGGTGCCTGCCTTGTTGCGCAAGACCCATGAGGCGAAGTGTTCAGGAGCAGACTTCGTTGAGATTTGGGGAAGCGGCAATCCAATGAGGGAGTTTTTGTATGTTGATGACTTGGCGGATGCCTGTTTATTCATCATGGAGAATTGCGATTCGGCGGAACTGCTCAATATTGGAACCGGGTCAGACCTTTCGATTCGAGAATTAGCACTGATGATCAAAGATATCGTTGGTTTTACGGGTGAAATTCGGTTTAATCCGGAGATGCCCGACGGCACCCCTCGAAAACTCCTGGATGTCAGCCGTTTGAACGCGTTAGGTTGGAAACCTTCCAAATCCCTGCGAGAGGGCTTGGCGGAAGCTTACCGGTGGTACGTGCAGAACGAGTCGACTGCAAGACGGTAATCACTTGTTTGACGCCTTTTCCCCCGCGATCCCCTTAAACCGTTTCGCTTTAAGAAAAGCTACCATCCAGTAAAAATTATTGGTGGCGACAGGCGTCCCTGCCTGTCATATTGATCTAACAGAGGCTACTTCGCATTAATCAGTGGTCTTGGACAAAAAAGTCGACTTTTTGAAGAACTTTTTCAGCCATGTCTTTAGCAACACTTGCCTGCGATCGACTGAAATTTTCGCTTGGTACCGCTGGAGAAGGAAGTCCGTTTGGGTAACGGGTGGGAATATAGAACTGGTCGAGGAGTGCTCCGACTTCCGCCAGTTCGGCAAATGATGGATCGTACGCTTCGCACTGCCTGGCAAGATCACGTACCGAATGACCCCAGATGAGTCTTTGCCCGCCGGCCATCAACACCGACTTGAGGGATTTTGCGGCACCCTGTTGAGCATGGAAGCAGGCAGCAGCATAATGTTCCGTCGAGAGCAGAGTTTGCGCTACCGCAAGGTCTGCTTTGGCCTGTTTGAGCCATCTTTCAGCCTCAATTTTCTGCGCGTTCATAGAGGACCACTCCTTCCGAGTGAATCATCCAACCCAGCCCGGTTTCCTGCATGCGGTC
>JAPLJK010000046.1:0-11175 GCA_026388625.1 Deltaproteobacteria bacterium
GAGATGGTTAATGCCATGACTTTCGATGGAGTGGGCCGATACAAAGACGGAAGGCTTATATCAAACTATCCCGACGTCAGAATGCTTAAGGGGCGTATGCCCTGCCCTACCTGAATATAGCGTTGCCGCAGTTCGCGGTAACAATCCAGGGGAGTCTCAGTGGAAAAGATAAGATTAAAGGTTCAGCTCCTTTCGGCTGTGTTGTTGAATATCGGTTTTCTCAATTGGCATTTCGTATGTTTCCCGGTTTTGAACTGCCATTCATGCCCAGTTTCGGTTTTTGCCTGTCCGCTCGGAGTGATCGGTCAGTTTGCAGGAGTGGGGCTGATTCCTCTTAGCGTAATTGGAGTGGTTGCACTGGTGGGCTTAGCTGCAGGTAGGATTCTGTGTGGGTGGGCTTGTCCTTTTGGGTTCCTGCAGGAACTTCTCTACAAGATCCCTTATATAAAGTTTGAAATGCCTCCGTGGACCAGGTTCATAAAATATGCTGTTTTTTTAGGGCTGGTGGTTGTTGTGCCCATTTTCCTGACCACATCGTCTCCCCTATATTTTTGCCGCCTGTGTCCTGTGGGCACCCTAGAATCGGCAATACCATGGGCAGTCATGAAAGGGACTGCCGACGTTGTTTCGCTTTCCATAAGGTTGTCAATAGTTGCAGCACTAGTGATCCTGGCGATGGGCCACCGTCGGTTTTTCTGCAAGGTCCTGTGTCCATTGGGGGCCTGCCTTTCTTTTTTCAACCGTTTCGCAGTTGTCTTCCCGGAGAGGAGTACCGATTGTAACGATTGCGGCACCTGCAACAAAGTGTGTACGATGGAAACGACTCAAGGCAGCCAAAAATTCGGCGTTTACGATGGTCGTGCCGAAGAATGCATTTCTTGCCTTGAATGCCGCAAGGAATGTCCTACTGAGGCCATCCGCCTGTGGGGCGGTTGAGTCAGTCTCTGCTGCCCGAAACTTGAGTCCTTTCTTGACTTACCGACCGCAATTGTGCTAATTGTACTTGTAGTTTCAGAATTTTGTCGCTTCCACATGTCCATTGGAACGATTGAGAAGCCGATGCCTGACTCGTGACACGGAGCCGACACATGTTGGTCAAGTTTTGGGGAGTCCATGGCAGCCTCCCTCGGCCAGGATATTCCACCCTCAAATTCGGCGGTAACACCCCCTGTGTGGAAGTTCGTTGCTCGGACACCCTCGTGATCTTCGATGCCGGCAGTGGAATTCGCGAACTGGGAGAGGACATGGCACACCGCCAAAGATTGAGTCCCGACCCGGACGCCCCCATCAAAGGACACATTTTCTTTTCACATCTGCACTGGGACCACGTGCAGGGTTTTCCTTTTTTCGCCCCCGTTTCCAAGAGTTGCAACGAGTTTCATCTGTATGCCGGCAAAGGACTGAAGTACACTGTCAATCGTATAATGAGCGATCAGATGAACCACCCGAATTTTCCGATCTCTCTTGAGGATCTGGAAGCATCGATTTTTTTTCACGACTTAAACAGCGGCGACCAGATTCGGATTAACGACGTGGTTATTCAGACCAGAGAACTCAATCATCCGGGTGGAAGCTTTGGTTATCGTCTGCAGAATGGCGAGAAAGTGGTTGTATACGCCAGCGACACTGAAATTGTGGGAGACACTGACCCCCGGGTGGTGGAACTGGCTCGAAAAGCCGACGTAATGATTCACGATGGAATGTTCACTCCGGAGCAGTACCTCGGAATCGGACAAGATTTCTCCCGGGAGTCCTGGGGGCATAGCACGTGGGAAGGCGCAGTGCGAACTGCTCTGGCCGCGTCGGTCAAACACCTGGTACTATTTCACCATGGAAATGATGACAAGACAGTCCAGGAAATTGAAACAAAAGCAAGGCAAACATTCCCCAAGACTACCGCTGCGTATGAAGGGCTGGAAATAGAGCTATGAGACGGCCCTACACTTAGTTCTTGTATCCCTCATGAGCGAAGTCCTCCTGCTTATCGAGAAAACCTTGAACTCGATCTTTGCCGCTTCAGCAAGTTAAGACAATCATAAGACATTTATTCGCACACAATTTTTGTGCGCTGTGCTCCTCTTACATGTTACTATCAGTTAATTATTGTAGTGGGGCTAGGTTGTATAGGCCGGAGCCATTTCAGCTAAAGGAATGTCCTCGCAACTAATCTGTTTATCGGGAGCGACCAGTGAGTACAATAGGCATCATAGGCGCGGGAAATATGGGATCCGCCCTTATACGAGGGTTCTTGCACGGCGGCAAGTCTGAAACACGCAACATAAAGATTTTCGACATCGACCCTGCACGAGTTTTAGCTCTTAGTGAAGAATTCGGCATCCCCATAGCCCACACAATCGGGGAAGTCATCACTGACGAAACTTCAATACTGGTCTTAGCGGTGAAACCACAGGTAATCGGTGGTGTGCTCGATACCATAGCAGAAAGGGTTCACGACAAACTCGTTGTGATCTCCATTGCGGCAGGGATTACTACAAGTTTTATTTTGTCTCACCTGAAGAAGCCCGCAAGGATAATTCGAGCCATGCCTAATGCTGCGGCCGTTGTGGGAAGAAGCGCAACGGCTTTGTGCAAGGGTGGCATCGCAGATGACAGCGACATGGCGGCCTCATTAAGTCTGTTTTCGGTTATAGGCCACGCAGTGACAATAGAAGAAAAGATGATGAATTCCGTCACGGCCCTGGCCTCAAGTGGTCTGGGCTATGTGTTCGTGATGATGGAGGCACTCACCGATGCGGGGGTGCGCATGGGACTTGACAGGCAGACGTCCAGAGAACTTACGGTTCAGATGTTTAGGGGCGCGGCAGTGATGGCGGAATCAGAAAATACTGCCTTCAGTGAACTGAAAGATCGCGTCACCTCACCTGGAGGTACCACAATTGCGGGATTACATGTCCTGGAGAGGGCAGGATTAAGAGGAATCCTCATGGATACGGTGGCAGCGGCGAGTCACAGAGCTGACGAGTTGGCACCCAAGGAATAATTGGATTTTTTTGAACCCCTTCTTTGCGCATGTCCCGAACAACGTGGCGGCCCCTTGAAAAAGGGGTTCCTCGGCTTGACTTCAGTTGTGACATTATTTATGTTTTTGATGCCCAACAAGAGGGACATCTCTCAAAGGAGACAAAGATATGGCGACAACGGAAAAGACAAACCGCAAGGCGATCGGCGCCTCGGCTGAAATGAAAAAGCTCCTGGCCACACACTTCCAGGATCTCGATAGAGCCAAGAAAGAAGGAACCCCCAAAGTTGCGTGGTGTACGTCGGTCGGCCCTGCGGAACTACTCCATGCGATGGGTTTTCTGGTTTACTACCCTGAGAATCACGGTGCGCTTCTCGGGGCTACCAGAATGGCCACTGACGTGATCCCCATAGCCAATGCCGTGGGCTATTCCCCCGACATTTGTTCTTATTTAACTTCAGATGTCGGCGCATACCTGAAGGGTATGACCCCGTTGACGAAATCCTATGGTCTGGAATCAATCCCAAAGGCCGATGTGCTGGTGTACAATACCAACCAGTGCCGAGATGTGCAGGATTGGTTTGCCTTCTATGCACGGGAGTGGAATGTGCCACTTATCGGGGTACACACCCACAGAAACATCGGGGCCGTTGAGACTCATCACATCACGGACTTGGCCGAGCAGATAAAAGCCATGATACCGACTCTCGAAGCTGTTTCCGGCAACCGGTTCGACATGGAACGGTTTAAAGAGGTGATGGGCTTATCACTGAAATGTACGAAGCTGTGGCGACAAGTGTTGGAATGTGGGGCCGCAAAACCCGCGCCATTGACTTTTTTCGACGCCACGGTTCACATGGCTCCGGCCGTGGTTCTCAGGGGATTACAGGAGGCTGTAGATTATTACAATCTACTGTTGCCCGAACTTAAGAATCGCATTAAGAACGACATAGCAGCAGTTGAGGGGGAACGGCATCGTATCTATTGGGACGGAATGCCTATCTGGGGCAAGTTGAGAGAATTGAGCGGCCAATTCCTGTCTTTGAAGACCAATATAGTTGCGTCAACCTACTGCAACAGTTGGATCTTCGACGCCTTTGATCCCGCAGAGCCCTTCGAGTCTATGGCGAGGGCTTATACCGAACTCTTTATCGTGCGGGACGAGTCTTACAAGGAAGCTTACATGGATGCCTGGATCAAGAACTTTTCGATAGACGGGATCATCTATCACGATGCCAGGACTTGCCCTAACAATTCCAACAGCCGTTACGGCATGCCCCGGCGAATGAGCGAGCGCTTGAAAGTTCCTGTGCTGGTTATCAACGGAGACTTGAACGATTTGAGATGCTATTCGGAGGAACAGACGAGAACCAATATAGAAGCTTTCATTGAACAACTGGACCAGAGAGGCTAGTAGTCAAAGAAGGTTCGCAGAGATTTGGTAATAGGACGAAGCAGGGAATTGAACAACCATAAGTTCGGCGGTGGAGTCGATATCGGCTCCAGCACCACGAAAGCGGTTATAGTTGATCGTGAACAACGCATAGTGGTCAGTCGCGTCACATACTCAGGAACTGATTTTGAGTCGGCATCCAGAGAGACATGGGAAGCATGTTTGCAGGCGGGCGGAATCACCCAGGGCGACGTTGGTCCGGTTGTTTCTACCGGCTATGGTCGAAACAGCGTTCCTTTCGCGTCCATTCATCTCACCGAAATTTCCTGTCACGGACGCGGGTCTCTCCACTTTCTCCCGGGCCCAATAACGGTAATTGACATCGGAGGTCAGGACAACAAGATCATCAAACTTGATGAGCGAGGGCAGCGGGTCAGCTTCAAGATGAACAGGAAATGCGCAGCAGGGACGGGCGCTTTCCTCGAGGAAATGGCTTTGAGATTGAGGCTCCCCATTGAAAAGCTGGACGAATTGGCCCGCACAGCCGATGGAGAAGTTTCCCTCGGTAGTTATTGCACAGTCTTTTCTGCTACGGAAGTCCTTGAGAAGATCAAGGGGGGACATCCGGTGAACCGGATAGTGAGAGGGTTGTTCCGGTCCGTGGTAAAAAGAGTCCTCGAAATGGATACCCTCACAGACACTGTGGTGCTCACAGGAGGGGTGATAGAGCACAATAAGTTCTTGGCGGAACTCATCCAGGAGCACACCACCAGTCCTGTCCGTATTCCACCGCATCCGCAGATTGTTGGAGCACTTGGAGCGGCTCTTTATTCGTTGGAAGCGGAATAGTGCGTTCGAAATAATCATCCTTTTTTAAGTTCCCCTATCCTTTGTCAGGAGGTTGACTTGGACCTGCTGGACTCTATACGGTCCATGATGGAAAAGCTGGAACAGGAACTGATTGAGCAATTGAAGAGCCAAGTCCCTGTAGCTTTCGAAATCGGTGCCCACATCATGAACAGCGGCGGGAAGAGGATACGTCCCCAGCTCGCCATCATAGCTGCAAGAATGGGCGACTACACGGGAATGGATGCCGTCATCCTTTCCGGCGCGATTGAGTGCATACACACAGCCACTCTTTTGCACGACGACGTAGTTGATAGGGCGGACACCCGCCGCGGCCGGCCCTCGGCTAACTCTCTGTGGTCGAACGAGATGTGCGTACTGGGCGGGGATTTTATCCTCGCAAAAGCCTTCCGGGCCCTCACCTCGTTGAAAAACCTCAGAATTTTGGAGATAGTTTCCAAGACAACTGAACGGCTCAGCGAAGGCGAGTTGTTTCAGATGATGAATATTGGAAATATGGATATTACTGAAAAAGACTATATCAGAATCATCACCGACAAGACGGCCGTGCTGATGGAGGCGGCTTGTAGAGGCGGTGCTATTATTGGAGGATTGGACGGGCAAAAAGAAGAATCCCTGGCAGGTTTTGGATTCAACCTCGGGATAGCATTTCAAATGACCGATGACGTCATAGATTATAAATCGGATCGGCTAACCATGGGCAAGGCTCCCGGGAAGGACCTGGAAGAGGGAAAATTGACCCTCCCCCTCATCATGGCTCTCGAAAAGGCTTCCGATAGAGAGAAAACTTACGTGGCCAATATTGTCAGAGAAAAGCGTCTAACGGACGGAGACTTAGACTGGGTCCGGGATTTCTTGGACAAACGCAGGGGTATTGAAAAAACATTGGAAAAGAGCCGGGATTACCTGGGCAAAGCTGTTGAACTCCTTGCGGTTTTTCCGCAGTCTGAGGAAAAAATGGCTCTGACGAAGTTGGCTGATAAAATCCTTCGCCGAACTTATTGAGCGATTTCTTGACAGCAGATTTCAGTATTGATAAAGAGCAGATGCTGATAATGAACTGTTCGGGACCAGGCAATGAACCCGGCACGTAGATTAATCACAATGGCGTTGGCTGCGATTCTCCTGGCGGGATGTCCATCCATTTGGCGTTCCGCCGCGGTTGAGAAGCCACTAGGCGCCGACGAACTCTATCAGAAGGCTGAAGGTGAGTTCAAGAGCAAGAACTACCCTCAGGCCATAGAACTCTTGGAACGTCTCAAGTCCGCGCATCCGGATTTTGGTAAGACTCCTGAAGTATATTTAAAGTTGGCTGATGCATCTTATGATGAGGGATCTTACGAGAAGGCCGCTGCGCGATACCTCCAGTTCCTGGAACTTTACCCGGCGCACAAGGAAGTCCCCAGAGCAAAATTCAACATTGCCATGTGCTATTTCAAGCAGATCAAGAATACGGATTTGGATAGCAGGGTAGTCAAGTTAGCACTGGATTCGTTCAAGCAACTGGCTAATGACGCTAACGCCGGAGAATGGGCCAAGAAAGCCGAAGAGAACGCCCGGGAATGCTTGAAGAAGCTTGCAGAAAAAGAGATATACAAGGCCCAGACCTACTTAAGTGTCAGCAACTATAAGGCGGCTCGATTAGCAGCGCAGAGAGTTTTGGAAGAATTCCCTAAACTGGGATATGATGATAAGGCTCAAGAACTCATCAAGAAGCTGAAAGGAAAGTAGAGTTCAGCCTACAGGTTTCTAGAATCAGGGGGGGCCTCACGAACCATTGCGTGCCTTTGCCACGATGGTCTTATATCTTCTGACAGAGACTCGTCCAGGAACCGACCCCGCAATCCGCTGCACATCCTTGACGTCGGCAAACATCACCTCCCCTTTTCCTGCTCCTCGAACTCTTGAAAAATGTAACGCCAAGTCTGCGGCAAATTGAATTTCCTCGTTCGTAACTGGGGCGCTGGTCGTCTGGAACAGGATGACATGGGCGCCAGCAAATCCTTTTGCATGAAACCACAGATCGCCGGGGTGAGCCTGGGCACGCAGCAGAAAATCGTTTCCTTTTCCACTCTTACCAATGAGGACCCTTTTGCCGGAGGACGTTTTGAACTCTGTGAACATGGTTGAGCCTGGAAGATTCTTTTGTAACTTCCTTCCGGCAACCGGCCTTTGGGATTTAAGAGTTGCGGAGGCGGACTCTCCTGAGAGCGTCTCCAGATCGATGACTGTTGTGGCCTCTTCGACGAAATAGAGCAAGTCCTCCAGCGCCCTTTTCTCGTCAGAGGTCTCGAGGAGCCTTTGTTGAGCAATCTTTGCTCCGCGCTTTCCCTTTGCCGCTTTTGCAAAAATTCGATTCATGTTTGCTACAGGGTCAAGGGCTGGATTCAAGGCTATTGTTCGTAACGTGCCCGTGTTCCAATCCTCTACCATTATCTTGTCCATACCCTTCACGATTGCTTTCAAGTCGGCCTTCAGTAACTCCCCTTCTTGCTGCCGTTCGGCCATCATATTAAGTCTATTATCATCCGCCTCTATCTTTTCCATTCTGCGCTCAAGCGACCGAATCCTCGACTTCAACGGTCGTGCGATTTCCTTTCGGAGTGCTTCCAGTATCCCTGATTCCACCAGTGGACGGAAAAAACAATCAGCGGCATAATTCGTTTTAACAACACCAGTGCCCTCGCTTGAAACGGCATACAGTGCTAATTGGTTCTTGATGTCTGATCCTTTACTATTGCCCGGGAGAGTTCGTTCAATGTGCGAAGTGGTAGAAGAGGAGTCGGGGTGTACGATCCTTTTAGGCGGGGGAAAGTATTCGATTTGAGGCAAAACGATTCTATTGCCGGTCTTTTTCTGTGGAATGCGGTGAAGGCAGTCCATAATTTTGTTGGTGGCGCGATCCACCACTAGTATGTTGGAATCACGTCCAAGAAGTTCCAGAACAAGCGCCCTTTGAACGCATTCGGTTCCCCGTCCCCGAACTGCATTTATGGTTACCACCCTGTCATCAGTAGCGGCTCGTATCTCAACAATTCTGGCTCCCTGAAAATGGGCCCTCAAGAAAGCGCAAAACCTGGGAGGAGAAGGTGGATTTGGCATTCGTAAATCTGTGAGATGAACCCGGCCCAGCTTAGGATCCGCGCTCAGCATGAGCATTTTCTCGCCAGTGCCTCGGATTCTCATGCGCAGCACGATTTCACGAGGGAGTGGTTGATGGATCTTATTGACAAATCCCCCCGTGAGAAGTTCGTTTAGTTCCAAAGTCACTTTCTGGAGAATCTCCAGATCCATTAGGACCTCGGTTTCCACATTCAATGAGAGGCTCTATTTTGCCTATATCACCGACTTACTGAAGAGAGAAATCTGCCCAAGAAAGGCTGGACAATGTGCACGGCATTGTTCGGACAAAGCTCATGGCAACAAAAGCATGAAATACATTTGTGTACGTCAATTCCCATCGCGCCATCTTTTTCGGTGATGGCCCCAGGTGGACAATGGTTCAGGCAGATCCCACAACTCAGGCATGCCCTGGAATCTATGTGCGGCCTCGTTATCATGTGATTTTCCAGGAACCTGCGGATCGGGTTCGAGTTGGACAGGTTCCACGTCACGGTCATAGTCTTTGGCGGTTTGAAGTCTCTTAATGGAAATCCGTCGAGCTGATCACCCACTTGGACAATGTCATCCGCCTGGGCGGTACCCACGCCGAGTTGCCCGCCTATGACGCACGTCCGGACGGATTGGATGGGGACTCCGACGAGATTGCAGATCACTGCGTCCAGTGCAACAGCATCGGTGGATGCTCCGATTATCCCTACGTGACGTGATTCACCGCTATTCGGGCCATTACCTTCCATGGCCAGAATTCCGTCTAAAATACTAACTGCCGGCTTGATCTTTTCAAGAAGCTGGACCAGTACCGTGGCGAAACTGTCGAAGTCTTTACCCGCCCTTAAATGCCATGATGCTTTGTCGGTTCCAATCACTGTACCAAACAGATTTTTTACGGCCAATGTCAGGACCATTTGGCAATGAGTCTTCAATTTGGGCAGGTTTATGATGCAGTCAAAATTAAAGACTTCACGGGCTACATCAATGCGACGAAAAAGTCGTCCTTCGGAGAAATCCAGAGGAATTTTTTCTGAAAAGGGCACGGTTTGAATACCCATTTTCTCCATGAACGGGTCATATCCTGATTTGGTTAGAACCCTGCTTAGATTTCCCAGCGGAGGACTGTCTCCTAGAAATGCCTTGGCGCCGCAATTCAGGACCATTGAAGCGACGGCCTCCACAAAGGCCGGATGAGTCACGACCGCCGATTCGGGGCTGGAGGCTTTCAGAAGATTCGGTTTCATAAGCACCCGGTCTCCGCGCTTGACGAAGGAACTGATCCCACCTATGTCGTCAATCGCTGATTGGACGGCGCGTGTCAGGGTTCCCGAGTTGTAATCCTCACATTTCCTGATGGTTACTGTTGATTTCATGGCGCCTTTTTATCATGTCTCAGGGCAGCCGTAAAGAAGGCGTCGCTGCGAGTTCTTGTGCAGCTTGCCATTTCTACGCATGTCCCCTGAAAATTCTTGCAAACCGTTCCTTTATTCTTGACCGGTCAAATTTTTTAGGTATAGTTTTGTTAAGGTCTGGAGTCTTTTGGTGACCCGGAACCTACTTATATTGTTTGGATTGAAATACCGCCTGGATCCATTCGACCGGGACGGAAGGACGCAAGAGAGGAATCAGACCGCCTTCCGACCGGAGGGCTTTTTTTGTGGAAATAACATTATGGATAATATTTCTTCTGTCGCTGAGATGAAGGAGTGGTCACGAACTCGGAGGGCTGAGGGGCATAACATTGGACTTGTCCCTACCATGGGATATCTCCACGAGGGCCATCTCAGTCTTATGCACCGTGCTCGATTCGAAAACCAGCGTGTGGTGGCGAGCATCTTCGTCAATCCGACTCAGTTCGGGCGCAACGAAGATCTTAGCACCTACCCCAGAGATCTTGTATCTGATTCGATTAAGTGCCGGCAGGCTGGAGTTGACGCCATCTTCGTGCCAGGAGCCGATGACGTTTACGGACCACAGTTCCAGACATACGTTGAGGTTGAGCAAGTTTCAAGTCCCCTGTGCGGAAAGTCCCGACCCGGCCACTTCAGGGGAGTGGCGACTGTGGTGCTGAAGCTTTTCAATGTCGTTTGTCCCACTTCAGCGTATTTCGGCGCCAAGGATTATCAGCAGCTTCAAGTCATCCGGACAATGGTTCGGGACCTGGATCTGGATGTGAATGTTGTCGATTGTCCAACGGTACGGGAACCAGACGGCCTTGCCATGAGTTCCCGCAATTCGTACCTGTCATCGAGGGAACGCGAGCAGGCTGTTTGTTTGTATCAGGCCCTGCACATCGCCGGAGAACTGTTTGGAAGCGGTGAAAAAGAACCCAGAAAATACATCACGGCGATGTCCGGCCGCATAGACAAAGAACCTGATGCCAAGTCCGATTACATAAGCTTAGTTCATCCTGAAACTCTCGAGGACTTGAAACAGGTTGATGACAGGTGCCTGGCCGTATTGGCCGTTCGAATAGGCAAAACCAGGCTCATAGATAACAGGCTCTTTCAGGGTCGTGCCGGGCATGCCTAATTACCTGCCACTCGGCGTGCAGTGCTCAAGCACCGGCATTAATTTAATCCGCAAGAGGTAAAGTCATGATGCGGACAATGCTAAAATCCAAAATACACAGGGCTATCGTCACCGAAGCGTGCGTAGATTATGAGGGAAGTATAACCATTGATTCGAGCCTGCTGGATGCCGCAGACATCCTCGAGTATGAGCAGGTTCAGATCTACAATGTTTCCAACGGGGAAAGATTTGCCACTTATGTAATCAGAGGTGAACCCGGCAGCGGCGTGATCTGCCTGAACGGAGCAGC
>JAPLJK010000107.1:0-11017 GCA_026388625.1 Deltaproteobacteria bacterium
GGTAAACTGACCATTGAAACGAGAAATATTACACTGGACGAAGAGTATTGCAGGGTATATCTGCAAGCCAAACCCGGACAATATGTAATGATTTCCGTTTCAGATACCGGTCATGGTATGAGTCAAGAGACTATGCAGCACATCTTTGAGCCGTTTTTCACCACCAAAGGTGAGGGCAAGGGTACAGGTCTGGGGCTGGCCATGGTTTATGGCATAATGAAACATCATGAAGGGTTCATCAATTGCTACAGTGAGCCTGGTCACGGGACCACGTTTCGTATCTATTTCCCCGTGGTCTCAACGGAACTGGAGGAAGATTCAGAACAGGAAAGTGCAATCCCTCAAGGTGGCTCTGAGACTATTCTCTTGGTGGATGACGAAGAGTCCCTCTGTGATATAGGTTCCCAGCTTCTTACACGAGCAGGCTACACCGTACTGACGGCAACTAGTGCAAGAGATGCTATTGACCTGTATAGGAATCAGAGGGGTGACATTTCGCTGGTGATTCTGGACCTCATCATGCCGGAGATGGGTGGGAAGGAGTGCTTTCAGGAACTTGTGAATATTAATCCCCAAGTCAGGGTTATTCTATCCAGCGGTTTCTTATCCGATGGAACATACAAAGAGGCAAGAGTATTTGGATTCATGGGCTTGGTGGAGAAACCGTACAATATGAGGGAACTTCTGGGGATGGTTCGTGAGGTACTGGATGCGGATTGATTAAGGAATTGATTCTTGGATCGCGCACGTAAGGCTTCCGGAAACAATTTGTTTTGCCTCTGTCCTGCTTAAAATGTTACGGGACAGTGTTTGAGAATTGCGTTTTTCTTCAACATCCTCGCGTTGGAATGAGGGTTTTTATTAGTAATAGGCAACGACCAGCCGGTTCTGAGTGCAGGTCAGGTGGTTTGTCATGAACGGAAACAACGAAAGCATCAGGGCTCGTATCCTTGTGCCTCTCGTCTTCGCTCTGGTGGTCTTGCTGGGGACTTCACTTCTCGGCGTTTATTGGCTTCAGAGATTGCAGGTCGAACATACGGTAAAGACAAGTCTTGAGAGCGCTCAACAGCTCTTTCAGCTTCAAATAAAAAAAGATGCAGAGGTCCTGTCCAGTTCACTTTTTTTCTTGGAGCGAAACACGCGGCTTCAACAGGCATGGATGAACAAAGATAGAGATGAGTTGTTACATCAAGCTCAGCCCTTTTTTGAGGACTTAAGATCCCTGTTTAGGATTACCCACTTCTACTTCATCAACATTGATGGGACTTGTTTCTTGAGGGTTCACAAGCCTTCGAGCCATGGAGACTACTTAGATCGATTTACCATGAAGCAGGCAAGGAGTGACGGGAAACCTTCTCAGGGAATTGAACTCGGCCCTTTCGGCACATTTGCCTTGAGGGTTGTACATCCTTGGCGCATTGACGGTCAGATTGTTGGTTACATCGAACTTGGAGAGGAAATTGAACACATATCGGAGGAACTATCAAAGACCCTTGGCGTAGACATCGTGATTGCCGTCCAAAAGGAATTTCTGAAACGTACGGAATGGGAAGAAGGATTGAAAATGATGGGTCGAACGGCGCATTGGGAAGACTTGCCCGATGTAGTCGTAGTTGACCGCACGAGCCATGCATGGGGACAGAGTATTTTGGAAGCCGTAAGAGGCTCCAGGGATCATCAAGAGATATTTTTCCCGACTGCTTCCGAGGGCCCCATGTTCGGTGTAGGCGTTGCACCCGTCGTGGACGCCGGCAACCGGAATGTAGGGAAGGTGTTTGTGTTTAAGGACGTTGAGAAGGAAGAGGCTGCTCTGAGAACTCTGTCGCTGATCTTGGTGGCGACTGGTTTTGGGATTGGCTTGCTTCTGTTTGGATTCTTCTATTGGTATTTGGGGGTCATACAGAATAGGCTCAACAAGAATACAAAGGATCTTATCGAGGCTCGCAGATCCGCCGAGAAGGCGAATCAGGCGAAGAGTGAGTTCTTGGCAAACATGAGCCATGAAATCCGTACCCCCATGAACGGCGTCATTGGCATGACCGAACTGGCTCTCAATACAGAACTCACACAAGAGCAGACTGAATATCTTGAGGCAGTCAGAATATCTGCCAATTCGCTTCTGGCATTGATTAACGACATTCTTGATTTCTCTAAGATGGAGGCCGGAAAGTTTGAATTGATCGCAATAGCATTCAAACTGAGGGATTGCGTTGCCGACACAATGGGGTCTCTGTCTCCCCAGGCTGACGCCAAAGGCCTTGAACTGGCTTATCACATACATTCAGATGTTCCGGACACGCTGGTCGGCGATCCGGGACGAATCAGGCAAATTCTCATCAACTTGATAGGAAATGCGATAAAATTTACCAACAAGGGAGAGGTCATCCTTCGAGTTGAAGTGGAATCTCAGGCCGGAGAGGAAGCAGTTCTACACTTTGTTTTTACGGATACGGGGATAGGCATTCCCCGAGATAAACAAGAGACTGTATTTAGGGCATTTGAACAGATCGACAGCTCGTCAACCAGGCAGTATTCAGGTACAGGACTCGGATTGGCCATTGTATCCAAGTTTGTTGAAATGATGGGCGGACGGATCTGGGTCGAAAGTGAAATCGGGCGGGGAAGTCACTTCCATTTCACCACTCATCTCAGAATCAAGGAAGGTGCTGAAAGTGAACTTGTCTGTGTTTCGCTGGAAAGCCTAAGAGATGTGCCGGTCCTCGTGGTAGATGACAACGCCACGAACCGAAGGATATTGGAAGAGACCGTTTCAGGGTGGGGCATGGTTCCGACTGCTGCTGATAGCGGTTTGTCAGCTTTAGTTTCCCTAAAGACTGCACGCGGGCTGGGAACCCCCTTTCCGCTGGCTCTGGTTGATTACATGATGCCAGGCATGGATGGCTTCGAATTGACCGAGCGTATAAGACTGGATCCGGACTTATCAGAAACCAAGATATTGATCCTCTCTTCGGCCGGGCAGCGAGGGGATGCAGCCAGGTGCGTCAATCTAGGGATTACGGGATACCTGCTTAAGCCTGTAAAGCAGTCGGACTTATTAAATGCGATTTCAGCGGCACTTTGTGCAGACACTATGGAGAAGGCGACTCCGCGTTTGATAACTCGTCATACGTTAAGACAGACGAAACATAAGCTCAACATAATTCTTGCTGAAGACAATCCAGTCAACCAGAAGTTGGCTGAAAGAATACTGCAGAAAATGGGTCACGACGTGACGATTGCCGCAACCGGGAAACAGGCTGTTGACCTTCATGAAACCGGGAATTTTGATCTCATCCTCATGGACGTACAGATGCCCGAGATGGACGGTTTCGAAGCAACGAATCTGATCCGGGAGCATGAGAAGACGACGGGGAAACGTGTGCCTATAATTGCCATGACCGCTCATGCTATGAAGGGCGATAAAGAGAGTTGCATGGAAGTCGGTATGGACGGTTACATTTCAAAGCCCATCGATCAGACGGAACTCTTTGGAACGCTGGAGGGGTTTGCAGAGAAAATGGGCTGATTTGGGGTGGCCGCATTTACGTCGGAACCTATCGCAAAAGCTATTGTCGGTGTACTCAAGAGACAGGTTAAGGTAGAGGCTATTCGCGACAAGAACCAAAATTGCGGAGCAAGGCAATCATTAATGAATTGAATCATGGATCAGAGGGGGGGGGCTTTCTCATCAAGCGATAAGAGTGTGCAGGAGTAGACGTGAGAAGAATCAAACCAGAAAAGCCGATATTGGTATCAGATCTTGACGTAGTTTACGTCGGGACATTCGTACCAAAAACGTGTGGAATTGCGACATTCACCAACGACCTGAGTACTTCCATCGCGCAGGAAATGGGAGACAAGCCATATCGCGTCGTTGCCATTACTGATCGAGCAGGAGGGTACGATTACCCGCCTGAGGTTACGTTTGAGATCAGAAAGAACGTAATTCGTGATTATGCTCGTGCGGCCGAATATCTTAACGGTTCATCGGCACAGATAGTCAGCCTACAGCACGAATTCGGAATCTACGGGGGTGACGCCGGCAAGTACCTTTCAGTGCTGCTGTCTCATTTGAAAAAGCCGGTAATAACAACCCTCCACACGATCTTAGAAAATCCTCCCAACGATTACCGGGAAGCCTTAGAAGACGTGATAACCTGCTCCCAGCGACTTGTCACCATGAGTCAAAAGGGGGCCAGGATGCTCCATGAGATATATGGCGTTCCCCAAGACAAGGTCTCAATAATACATCATGGTGTTCCCGACGTTCCTTTTGTTGATTCTAACTTCTATAAGGAACAGTTCAATGTAGAAGGCCTGACAGTTCTTTTTACTTTTGGGTTGATCAGTCCCAATAAGGGTATAGAAACGGCCCTGGAAGCCCTACCTTATGTTGTGGAGAAATACCCGAACACCGTCTATATCATTCTTGGCGCAACGCATCCTGAAGTTAAGAAGATTCACGGCGAGCAGTACCGCTTATCACTTGAACGAAAAGCCATTGACCTGAAGATAGCTGACAATGTGGTATTCCAGAACAGATTCGTTGATCTGCAGGAATTAACGGAATATATGTCTTGTTGTGATGTTTATTTGACTCCGTATTTGGCTAAAGAACAAATAGTTTCCGGTACGCTCGCTTACGCTGTGGGTATGGGCAAAGCTGTAGTGTCTACGCCCTATTGGTATGCGGAAGAATTGCTCTCGGATTCACGGGGAGTGTTGGTAGATTTCAGCGACGTGAAAGGTATGGCCAAGGCCCTGAAAGACATGATCGGCGATTCCTTGCGGCGGAATAGAATTCGCAAGGCGGCCTACGAGTACGGGCGCACAATGGTGTGGCGGGAGGTAGGGCGTCAGTACGTGGAAATGTTTTTACAAATGCTCAGCGAACGGAGGAACTTGGAGGTGATATCTTCCTGGAAGCAAAAGATGCTTCCCGTGATTACCCTCCCAGAGATCAAACTCGATCACTTGATGTCTTTATCAGACGACGTCGGTCTGTTGCAACATGCGTGCTTCGGCATACCGGATCGTGATCATGGTTACAGCGCTGATGATGTCGGTCGGGGACTTGCCGCACTAATGACTTGTTATAATCAGCAGAAAGACGAGCAGATGCTTCCTTTAATCCGAACCTATATCAGCTTTCTGAATCACTCTCAGATGGAAACAGGCTATTTCCACAATTTCATGTCCTATGATCGAAGATTCATGGATGACCAAGGGAGCGAAGATACGTTGGGCCGGGTCCTTTGGGGTCTCGGGACCGTTGTCAGGTGGGGGACAAAAGAGCAAATACGGGCCCTGGCCCAAAACATGATGGCAAAGGCCGCTCCGAGAATACTCGAAGTTGAATCGCCGAGGGCCAAGGCCTATGCCATTATAGGTATGTACCATCTCTTGCAAAAATTCGAAGGAGCAAGTCAATTTAGGCGACTTCTCATTCTGCTGGCTGATGAACTGGTTAGCCTGTACAAAGAAAACAGGAGCGCGGACTGGGAGTGGTTCGAGGATGTGATAGCATACGGAAACGCTAAAATCCCAGAGGCATTACTACGCGCTTACCAGGTAACCCAAAGTGATGAATACCTGAACGTTGCTCTAGAATCGCTTGATTTCATTACCAAAGAGCAAACGAATGGAGTCTATTTTGAGCTTGTCGGCAATGAAGGTTGGTACCCCAAAGGCGGGGAAAAGGCCCTCTTTGGTCAACAGCCCATAGACGCAGGCTATCTGGTGGAAGCCTACGTTGCGGCTTCAGAGGTAACGAACAACTACAAGTACCTGGAACTCGCTCGGCTTGCTTTTGAATGGTTCCTGGGCCGAAATAGACTTAATACCGCGCTCTATGATTTTGCCGACGGTTCGGTGGCCGACGGGATCGACTCCAGCGGAATCAGCGCCAACCAAGGCGCAGAATCAGTTGTGTGCTACCTTCTGGCAGTTCTCGGTCTTTCCGAACTAAAGGCTCAAAGAATCCTGCCCCCCAAATAGAACCGAATCATTTTCACGCTGTCTTGTTGATTTATGGTGAAGGTCTCTATACAGCTATTCCTGAAGCTTCAGAACTGTCCGTATTTTCTCCTCTTTTACCGATGCGCGCCCAAATGGGTAACTTGATTGCTCTGAAGAATGTTCACGACTTTACCGGTTGCAAAAGAGGATTCGTTGAGGTAAAAGCCCCCTGGGCGGATAAGTCAGGCGCAACCGGCATACGACGTCCCCGGTAAAACCACCCGAGCAGTTACTTACGCTTGGTCGAATCAACGTGCATTAGACGTAAAGAAAAGGACTTTCGATGAGGGATTCAGACCCAATAGTCATGATTTCGAGCTATCCTCCACGCCTGTGTGGAATCGCGACTTTTGCTGAGGAAGCAAGGGAATTCATCCAGAAGGCTAATCCTGACAGGGAGGTTCTGGTAATAAGCCATACAGACGGCCAAGGAGAAGGCGTATTCCCTATTATTGACATGTCCATGAGGGACTGGTGGAAAACTGTGGCCCAAAAAGTGAACCAACTGCGCCCTTACGCAGTTCACCTGGAACACGAATACGGCCTGTACGAGCACCTTGACTCGAGGGGTCAGGGAGATGGAAACGAAGGGTTCCTGGATTTGCTCGACGCAATCAATGAATTTCCCACTATTGTTGAACCGCATACCGTCCACGGTAGACTGACGAATTTTGAAGCGAATTTCGTCTACCAGATGTGTGAACGGGCAAGGGTAGTGCTCTTCAAGTGCCACTATCAAAAATGGCGCCTGGACTGGAATTTCGTTGGCAGAGGCTGGCCAACCCCCAGAAACGTCATGGTTGTCCCTCATGGGGCCAGGCCCGATCGACGCTGGGCCATCAGGGATGTCCCGGCCCTAAAGGAAGAGCTGGTTTTGGACAACATCCCATACTTGAGCAAGCACCTCGTGGGCATGGTCGGATGGATACAGTCCAATAAGCGCTGGGACATCTTGACTTCCATGTGGGAAGATATTCATGCAGAAATACTGGAACGGTCCGGCCAAGACTGGGACCTTTTGGCCGCCGGATCCATGAGAGATCCGAACCATTTAACGGACTACCGGAATTACCGAGAGCAACTGGAAGTCTTGGAAAAAAAGGGGCTGGCTCACTATTTCGAGTTCATTCCACGCGGAGAAATATATTACAAAGTTATGGCGATTTGTGACTTCATAGTTTTGCCCTCGACCGATGAAACCCAATCCGGAACGCTTGCACGAATTATTGCACTCAATAAACCGTATGTAACGACAGCCCCCATGGAAGGACTGACCGCTCAGACACTGGAAAGCGAAGGCGGATTGCTCTTTACCACTAAGAAAATGTTGAGAGACCAGGTTATCAGGCTGGCCTGTGACGAAGAACTCCGGTTGAAGCTCGGAGGAAACCTCAAGAAGTACCTTGATCAGGTGGTTTCCTGGGAACTGGTAGCCAAACAGTACAACGAAGCTTACGAATTGGCCGGCCAATCCGTTGAGTCCGGCCAATCCGTTGAGTTTCCGCTTGAATTCTGAAGATAAAAACGGAGGATGTCCGCCACATGAGACATGAACCGGATAGCTGTTATCGCGCACTGTTCAAAAGGTATGAGCTGAACCCCATCCTTACCTGTCTCGACTGGCCATATCCCGTGAATTCAGTGTTCAATCCAGGCGCTACAATGGTCAATGGCCGGTACCTGCTGTTGGCGAGAGTGGAAGATCGTCGAGGATTCTCACATTTGTGCGCCGCACGCAGCGCCGACGGACTTACCGACTGGGAAATTGATCGGCAGCCTACACTTGCGCCGTGGCCTGAAAGATACCCCGAAGAGACCTGGGGAATCGAAGATCCTCGAATAACCTGGATAGAGGACCTTGGACTCTGGGTTGTCGCCTACACTGCCTATTCAGAGGCCGGGCCTCTGGTCTCCCTTGCCACGACCGAGGATTTTGTCAACTTTCAGAGGCTTGGTCCTGTCATACCTCCAGAGGACAAAGACGCCGCACTTTTTCCTGTCAAGTTCGGAGGCAGATATGCCATGCTCCACCGGCCTGTGCCGGCCTCAAGCACCAGAAAGCACATCTGGATATCTTTTTCACCTGACCTGAAGCACTGGGGAGATCATCAAGTCCTAATACCTGCGAGGATCGGCGGCTGGTGGGATGCCAACAAAATAGGGCTCTCATCCCCGCCCCTTCAAACTTCTGAGGGCTGGCTGATCCTATATCACGGGGTTAAAGAGACCGTTGGCGGCAGCATTTACCGACTCGGGCTCGCGCTGCTGGACAGCGAAAATCCCTCCCGTGTACTTAGACGCACAGATCAGTGGATATTTGGCCCTGAAGAGCCCTATGAAAAAAGCGGTGACGTTGGTAACGTTGTCTTCCCTTGCGGCTGGATGCTCCAAGGCAATGAGCTGCGCCTGTATTACGGGGGTGCGGATAGTTGCGTAGCCGTGGCCATCGGGAGACTGAGTGATGTTCTCGACTTTGTTAGGCGCTGCCCTGAAATATAATGCCTGCAGCAAGGCCTCATAATTAAAACTGCTCTCAGAACTGCGGAGAAATTGAGGGTGCAAGAGTCAATTCTCTCCTTTAAAAGGGCAAATCGCTTGACAACCAAAGTTATCTGCTGTAATTTTTACGGTGAAGCTTATCTTGCGTTTCTCCAGTCGACCTCCCGTCAAGGACCACGGGCGTTATGCAAGGATTAAGATCCTAGGACATAGGAGCCCGTATCGAGGACATAACGAGTAGTCCCGTCCGTTTTTTCCCCGTTCACAAAGAGCCCTTGTTCGCATCTGTTAACGCACTCCTGCAAAACGTGTGGTGTGCTTTTCCAAAGGAGCTAGAAAATGAGTATCAAGATTTATGTCGGAAATTTGTCTTTCGATTCCAGCGAGGGCGAACTCAAGGGCCTGTTTGAAACGTATGGGGCGGTAGATTCGGCCAAAATAATCGTAGACCAATTCACCAACCGGTCCCGAGGATTTGGGTTCATCGAAATGGAAAATCGGGAAGAAGGACTCAAAGCCATTCAGGGGTTGGATTCAAAGGATTTGGGAGGCCGCAACCTGAAGGTGAACGAGGCTCGCCCCAAGTCGGACTCCAGAGACAGACAGCGAGGTAACGGAGGCTCGCGCTGGTAACAGTCCGTCTGTAATGTAGTTGTGAAGATCAGGCCGGAGTTCGATGACTCAAACTCCGGCCTCTCTGCTTCTTGGACTTGGCCTGCAAGGAGAAACCCATTGAGCGCAGTTTACAAGCACGCCTTCTGTCTACATCCATATTACCGTGACAGCCAATCCGGATCCTTGGGGATAGCTGGTTTCCCTCCCACGGGAGTAGAATATATCGCAGCAGCAATTGAGGCTCACGATGGCGTACTGAAATAGATCCTCAAGAACCGGTGTTTCATCCTATGGATGCGCCCTGTGTGTCTTTCCCGGCGGATTGATTGCAAACTGAGGCCAATGGCCCTGTACGTACTTGATTCCAGTTACGACAGTCGAGATCAGCGGTGCGGCCTGCCGTTCCGCTGCATTGAGTGGTTAGGATGTCTTGGAGTTACCTTTCTCAGCCAATTCTCTTTGGTAGGCTTTCCAGTTCGGACACCACCCGGTGTGCCATCGCCAAATGCGGGCAAGAAATGAATTTGGCTTTCGCTCCGCATAGTTCTGAAACCTGCATTTTGCACATGTGGATTTCACTGTCGTGTTCTCCTCTTAGATTTTCGAGTAAACCTTTTCCTCCCATGGTTGTGGCATAACACGCTCCGCTTTATTCCTCACAAGTTGTCCACCGGAGCCCACAATTTGAAACAACGAATGCCTGAGTGTGTGCCAACCTGCTCGTTTTGTCAATGCTGTCTTTGGCCGGTTCTGCGACTGCCGTCAGCGGTGAGGAACTAAGAAACGGCCTGCTGTAACTGTCTGATCTCTGACGGAAACCGGCTGCACCCGGATCATTGTATCCTTAACAACGCAAACCTGGAAAAGTATTTTCGGGGTATGCACTTGACTCAACCACCCACAACATGTAGTATGTGTGCATGGAAGACTATCCCAGAACAATCATGGAGTTTGAGCAACGTTTTTCGTCAGACGAAGCATGCCGTCAATACCTGTTTGACTTGCGGTGGCCATGCGGGTTTTCTTGTCCGCGGTGTGGTCATCACGTAGCATGGCATATGTCGAGGCACTTGTACCTTTGTGCCAGTTGCCGGTTTCAGGTTTCTGTAACCGCCGGCACTATCTTCCAGGACACGAGGAAGCCGTTGACGCTCTGGTTTAGGGCCATGTGGGGTGTGACGAGCCAGAAACTCGGCATGAGTGCCTTAGGGCTGAAGCGGGAGTTGGGTCTGGGAAGCTACCGAACTGCTTGGACATGGCTTCACAAGCTGCGCCGCGCTATGGTGAGACCCGGCAGAGATCGTCTCTCCGGCACGGTGGAAGTGGATGAGATATACATAGGAGGCGTAAAGAAGGGAAAGCGGGGCAGAGGTGCCGATGGCAAAGCCTTAGTGCTCGTGGCTGCACAGGAAGACGGCAGGCGGATCGGCCGGATTCGGCTTCATCGACTGGAGGACGCATCCTCTGCTAGTCTTATTCCAGCCGTTAAGAACTGCGTAGAGCCCGGAAGTCTGGTGCGCACTGACGGTTGGAACGGTTACGTACCACTCTCGTCACAGAACTATGTTCATAGTGTGATTCGCAAGAATGTTGACATCGGAGACAATCCATTGCCACTGGTGAACCGTGTGGCTTCACTCCTCAAACGCTGGTTGTTAGGGACGCACCAGGGTGCTGTGCGCATGTCACATCTCGATTACTACTTGGACGAATATACATTCCGATTCAATCGGCGGACGTCCAAATCGCGAGGTACACTTTTCTGCAGATTGTTGGAGCATGCGGTAAACATTGAGCCAGTAACAGGTCATCAAATACGAGGAGGCTCCTGTAATTTCGGCGACCACAAGATATAGTGGGTGGTTGAGTCAAGTGCATACCCCGA
>JAPLJK010000063.1:0-21152 GCA_026388625.1 Deltaproteobacteria bacterium
TCGGAAATGACACCAACCCGAAGTAGACTCGCCTTACTAGGATTGTGCGCAATCTTGCTGTTGATGTGCGTGTTGAGACTACCCAGTCTTGTAGCACCCATTTGGAGCGTGGATGACGGCACCCACGCGATAATCGCCAATAAAATTTTGGAAGGAGGACTACCCTATCGTGATGCGGTTGATCATCGCGCACCTCTCCCGTGGTATGTATGCGCTCTAACGTTTCTCTTTACCGGACCCAATAATATGAACGCCCTGAGGATTGTTCTCGTTGGACTGTCCGGGATAATCATCGTGTTCATTTTCCTGATTGGTCGTTTGACGGTGGGGGACAAAGGAGCGCTTTTTGCGGCCCTGTTGTTCACAATAATTTCTTCTGTGGGTCTGGACAGAATCGGTTACGCTTTTGAACCAGAATGGTGTCTGGCCGTGTTCACCTGCCTGGGATCATATTTGTTCCTTCGGGGCCGGCTATTTGGCCATTCCCGGATATTGAGTTTCTTGAGCGGCCTGTCCTATGGTCTGGCATTTTTTAGCAAGCAACCGGCCATTATGGATTTTTTGGCACCGCTTTCGTTTCTGATTTATCAGGAAGCAACCAAGAAAAAACTTCCTGGAGTGAACAAGTTCAGATCTTCCGTCGACTGTGCACTCCTGCTTCTCCTGGGCTTCCTGACAGTGTGTGTCCTGTTTTTTGCGTACTTTTATGCAAAAGGTGCCTGGGAAGACTTCGTTTTTTACTTTTGGACCTATAATAATGAGTATTTTATCCCTGCAAGACCTCTTCTTAAGACAATTCTGATGGTTCCTATGTGGTTCCTTCAGGTCTCCACTCCCATGAATCTGGGAGTCTGGGTCTTAACTGGCCTGATGATAATGTTTCTAAATAGTGCAGGGTCTCGTGAGAACGAGGAGAACTTTCGTGTCAATGTAAGGCCTTATCTTGTCATTTGGTCGGTTACTTCGTTCTTGGCCACCATAGTTGCTGGGAGAAATTATTATCATTATACCATTCAATTGCTTCCTCCATGGTGTCTGTTATCCGGTCTGACCTTCAAGACTTTGTTTGAGTTTTTGACCACTATTCAATCTGCTCCCAAGGGTTGGCTCAGAAAGATCTCCCTTCCGGCGCTGTTGACTTTCTTAGTTTTGCTTGTGGTAATTCCAGCTTTAGCTTTGACCTGTCAAATGGCCAAGATCGTTCGTGACGTCAGCAGAACCCAGCCCACAGAGCTGATCGAATGGATCACGAGCCATTCTCAGGAAAATGAAAAAATCTTCGTATGGGGATTTTCTCCACACCTGTACACATTGGCTAATCGAACTCCAGCGTCCCGATATCCGTACTACCACTTCCAATCCGGTTTTATCTGCTGGGTTAGGGAGAACCATATCGTACCAGGAACGATGGAAATACTGCTGAAGGAATTGCACCTTAACAGGCCTCGCATCATAGTAGATCAATTCGCCGGGATCACCCACAACTCGTACTACGAAATGCCGATGAGAGATTTCCCGGACCTCTGGAATTTCGTCTGTGAGAATTATGTTTTCAGAGAGCAATTCAACGAGGGTGGTGTCTGGCAGTTACGCGAAGCAATTCAGAGAAAGGGAGAGGCGAAGTCGCGGGGTAGAGATTGAGAGTCTCATTATGTCCGATACCAACCTCCATGCCCCGGTGTGGCGGCACGGACGATAATTCAGGCATTGCCAATAAATCGCGGCGTCAAAGTCGAGATTCCAGGGGTAAAATTTCCTGCGATGAGTAAAGAGGCTTAGGGTCCCCTTTTTTTGGGCGGTTTGCATGGAAAACTTACGCAAATCTCACGCAATCGTGATTTTGAAGAACAAGTTACGGATGGCTGCTAATGGTTAGTAGTTGGAATATGTGGGTTTTTTGGTCGGGGCGACTGGATTTGAACCAGCGACCACCTGAACCCCATTCAGGTACGCTACCAGACTGCGCTACGCCCCGACTTTGAATGATAAATTATCTCAACGAGGGACGACTGTCAACAAAACCTTCTGCAACGATTATCCGAACCTTAAAGCGTCACTCAGATATTCTCTCAACTGGTCTCGTTTGAGTGGATCCACCACTCCAGTGAGTAATTTGCGACCGGGCCGATACTGAAAAACTCCCATTTCGGAGAATCGCATGAGAGCATTGTCAACTGTGAGGGAAGTCACCGGAGGAATGGCTGTGTCTTTGTTTTCTCCTAACATGTCGCGGGCTGTTTTCACCATCGTCCTGGCAAATTCTTTTTGGACTATCCCCTCTTTGTCAATTGTATCTGAAGCCACAAGCGCCAGGTAGTAGACGCTCAGGAGATCGCGGACAACACCGCTGAGATATTCCAGAGCTTCCGTGTTTGCAGGCTTAAGATCTTCGTTGACCCAACCTTGTTCCACATAAAACCGTACTATTCCGTCCACTAACTCTTTGTCTCCGACCAAGGGGTCACAGATGACCTCTTTTACCAAAAGCTGTTTAAAGATGCCGAACCGTTCGTATATTCGGTCGTAAGAGCAGTCTGTACGCGAATCGTCTGCAAGGAAAACAGTAGCGACCAGAGCTGCAGGCCAGAGATAATTTATCAGGGAGTTTCTATAGAAATCCAGATGGATTCTTCCAGACTCGTTAATTATGTAAGAAGCCTGACCGTTAGAGTCTAATTCGGCATCGACATCCAGGAATCCGCGGATTCTGAATAGCCCCAAACTTGTCTCTACCACGGTTTCCAATTGCTCCAGGCTCGCCGCGAACTCTATGTGGGCGCCGCGAAGTGAATCTGAGAGACACCGGACCGATTCGAGCAGGGTTCGTTTGGACACACGGTTCTTGCTGGTACACATGAGCCCTGCCGCTACCAGATCTATGGGCGTCACCACGCCTGATCTGACGATTCCGGCCATGAGGTGATAAGCAAAATCCTGCAACATTTTTCTGTTTGATGACAAATCCTGTTTGTTATTTCCAATCTCGGCTCTCCATCGATCGCAAAACTGTCGGTATGATAGCGGGGAATGAAAGCGTATGTAAGCTTTGCCGAATCTCTTTTTGAGCACCTCCCTGGATCGAAGCAAGGAACGGAAAGTTTCTTTCTGCTTTTCGCGACCTGACAGTTCGCGCAGGTACGAATTCTCTTCCGGAACCTGGTCATAACCAACGAATGTCGGCACGAAAGTCATATCCGATACTGCGCCGTCTCCCACAGCTTGTACAAGGGACGACAACATGCCTACGCGGGGGGGTAGGAGCTTGCCCGTCCGGCTTCTACCACCCTCAATGTAAAAGTTTATATTGACGTTCTCTTTTACGAGAACCTTGAGGTAAGCTTCAAAAACACTGGTATAAAGTCCCGTGAACAAGCCTAGATTCTTGAAAGACCTTCTTATGAAAAAGGCTCCTGCATTACGAAGTATCGGACCAACCGGCCAGAAGGAGAGGTTCTTGCCGGCAGCCATGTACGGTATTGCCATCTGGTTGATAAATGACAGGAAACCGATGACAAGATAATCCACGTGGCTCTTATGGCATGAAACATATATCAGCGAGCCTTTTTGGTTCTTTTCCTTAAGGATCTGGAAGTCTGTTTCCCTGATGTCCACCCCATTGAAAATTTGTGAAAAAGTCCATTTGAGTACATAATAAAGAAAATGGTGGACTTGAACACGCTGGTCTCCTGCCATCTCGTCCACGTAAGATTCGGCTTTTTTGCGAACGGTTTCCTCGCCGGTCGATTCCAGTGAAACGGCTTCTCTGACCGCTGTCTGAACTTTCGGATCCTGCAACACCAGTTCTTTGATCTCGGTCCGAGACATCCTCTCCGGTCCCCTGTTCACCCTGATCCTGGCATTAATTGCAGCTACGAGTTTTGTTCTGACTTCAAAAGGTGCTTCCTCCCATTCTTTTTCAGACCCGAATTCCTCGAACTCCGCGATAAGGTACACAGGTTCGCCCACGAGCAATTCCGGCACGGTCCATTTTCTCACCGCAATTAAGAGCCGCTTTAAAATTCCGGGCTGATCAGGATCCCCAAGGAAGCTCTCCCATAAAGGACGAATGGTTCGGCGCTGAGTCCGGTCGTATAGGATAACCAGGGGGACCACCGCGATAGATCCGGCCATGCTCCCTTGAAGGTCCATGAGCATTCGTAGAGGGTCCAGGGCTGGGTGAACATACCTCTTACGCGAAGTCTTTTCATCCACGAGGAACATCACACCGGCGCCTCCCAGTTCCATGATTTCTCTTGCAACATTTTCTTCAAGAGGAACCGATGCTCCGGCGTCGGGGATCAGGGACATAAACTTATTTCGCCATACCTTTAGCCACTTGCGGAATGATCCGCTAAAACCCGATGACATCCCGAAGACAAAACAGGGTGCTGGAAGTCGCAATGCGGCAAACCGCATCCTGAGGAATTCCAGATCGTACATGCTGCGATATTTCATGGCGTAAACGATTGGACACCGCGTCGAGATGTCCCGCAGTTTTTCCACAACGTGATCGTCGATAACAACCCTCGATGACAGAAGCCGGATCAACTTCATCAGAATCCAGGGAGGTTCTTGGTCCAAGACGCCTGAAAGGTACTCATATCGGCCATCTCTTAGGTAATCCGGAACCATCTTCGCTGTGTGCAAATCTTTCATGAAACGCTCTCTTACAAACTCCCGTGGGGCCTAGAGGAATCGGGGCGCCATTCCGACAAACTGCATTTGAGAATGTCTTAACGGCAACTTTCAGCAGATGCACAATCATGGACCGGCATGATCCGCTCAGTTCTTGCAGCAACAACCACTCGATCAGTGACTCTGACATCAGGCTATCAAATCTACCCATGAGGGGCAAGGAAAACGAAATGACCCCAAAAAGATGGTTCTCAGGGAGCTGTTTTGTGCTAGTATTCGTCCCTGTCCAAGGGATGCCCACGGGTTATGGAGATGCTCGGAAGACTCAAAATCGTTCTGCTCATTCCGGTTCTTTTTTTATACTGCGCGGTCCCCTGGACGCCGGCCGACGCGGAAGACTACTTGGACTACTACGAACAAGGCGAATTTGCCCTCAGAGTAGAAAAATGGGATCGCGCAATTGAGATGTTCACCAAATCCATAGAAGACAACTCCAATTTTTTCGTGGCTTACCACTACAGGGCGATCGCGAATTCCAAAAAAGGGGAATATGACAAGAGTATCGAAGACCTGAAGAAAGCAGTGCAGTTGAACCCTGACTATCCGGACGCCTACGGTCTCATGGGTCTTGTCTATGAGATCAAGAAGGATTACCCTGCGGCCCTTGCGGTCTACAGAGAAGCCCTTTCCAGAGAGAAAAGGCCCGCGGTCATAAAGCTTCTCCAAAAATATATTCAGGATGCCGAAGCCAAGACAAAAAAGAGATAGCGAGACAATTGAGGTCCTTTCCACAAAACCCCCGCTTCTTTTCGACGATAGGCGGACTTGTGTTCAATTACGAGAGCGTAGAGCAATTATCCGCTGTGTCGACAAGAATGTCGGTTTTTTTCTTGGGTAAACGCAAAATTTATGGTAATAGCAGATTGTTTTTGCTCCCTACTACTGATAACACTATACGGATTACACAATTTGCCCGGTGTTGTGGGGCAGAATTGAATTAAGGAGGGCTATCGTATGCCTACACTGGAGATTGAAGGTAAAACTTTTGATGTTGATGAGGACGGGTTCCTCCAGGACCCGGACCTGTGGAACGAGGAGGTTGCGGCTCTTTTCGCCAAGACAGAGGGGATCCAGGAAATGACTGACGAGCACTGGAAGGTCGTCCATTACCTCAGGAATTACTATATGGAATTCAACATCGCTCCCATGATCCGAAAGGTTTGCAAGGATACAGGCTTCAAGTTGAAGAAGATCTACGAGCTATTCCCATCTGGGCCGGCAAAGGGCGCCTGTAAGGTGGCCGGTCTGCCCAAGCCCACCGGTTGCGTTTGATCCGCTGATTGTTGCCCCCGAGAGTGCGAAGCTGCGCTTCTCGGAATTGACGCGGAATCGGTGGTCCGCTCCGGGGGTGAACAACATCCTTGCTAATTTAACAACTGTTGGAAGAATAGCGACTGAGCGGTTTATAATGCCGGCAGGCGAGAAATGGCTTCCTCGAAGGGAACTGTGTGCGCATTTCAGTGCCCGTAGATGTTTGCTTCGGGCGCCTTTCAATGCAGGCTAGCCGGGCGTTGAAGAAACTATTGCCCGGACTTGCCTTTTAGTCGTGCGCTGATTTTCTTGACGTCGAGTTTTATTTTTAGCTGCTCTCCCTGAAACTTTGCCTCTTCAGCCAACTGTGAGCCCTGTCGTGCAAGGGCCTGAAACTGACGCTGCAATTGGTTCAGCTTCCTGGTGCAGTCCACCAGGTCAGTTTGGGGCACTCGGTTGATATTTCCCTGAGGGTCTCGAAGGGTTTGCGGTAAGCTTGCGTCCGTAATGCACCTCTTGACCTCGCGGAGTTGACCCTGCAATATTGCACTCTTCTGGGTCAGTATGTTCTCTTTAATCTGGAAACTGCTGGGCCGTCCGGAAGATTGAATTGCAGGTTTGGCAGACGCTGCTTGGCTTGGCGCCGATTGGCTCTGCGCCCCCGCGAATTGAAAGCCCGTTACCCACGCAATTGCCACAACACAAAAAAGCTTGAAACCTAACAACATTCTTCAGTTCCCCAACAACAACGAGAAATACCGCGCCCAACTACTGCCGCAAAATGCCCATTCTCCTCTCAAGCAAGGCCTGATTTATTCTGTAACCAATGAGCGATATGTAATAGTCCCCCTCGGCAAGGGAAAGCTGCCTCTGCGCGTCAAGAACCTCAGTGTACGTAGCCACCTGCTCCTTATATCGTTCCTGGTTGATACGGAAGCTTTCACGCCTGAATTCAACGGCTGCACGGTTGTCCTGGATGTTGCTCTCCGAACGTTTCATGTCCTCGTAAGAGGTCTTGACCTCTTCCATTATCTGCTCTACGAGTTGCTCCCGTGCTATGAATACCCTGGCTTGTGACGCCCGTCTCTCTTGAACCGTATCACGACGGCGGAACATATCGAAAGTCCACGTTAAAAGCCCTTGGATGCGCCAGTCATTCAGTCCTTCGGGGTCGAAGGGATTCCAGTCGTCATTGATCCTGGAACCGGCCACCTGTACCGCGACCGCGGGGAGCAGGTCGGCCTTCGAGGACTTGACAAGGGCCATGGCCTGATCCACCGATATGTTCGCCTGCCTGATCTCCATCCTGTTCGCTGCTGCTGTGGCATAAATACTTGGAATGCTGTAACTGTTCGGGCGATAAGCGATGTCGTGATCCACCTGGGTCGGAGTCTCCTGGGGGTAACGCAGCAGAAAATTCAGCGTGGCCCGGTATTTTTCGATATCGGTAAGGGACTGCGTCCTCTGGATTTTCGCCTGTGCCAACTGCCCCTCGGTGGACAGCACATCCACCTTGGGAACCACGCCGGCCTTGTAAAACTCCATTGTCTGATTTCGGAGAGATTCCAGGGCCCGAACCGACTCTTCCGCGACTCCAAGAAGCTTTTGCGACTGAACCAACTGGTAATACGCTTCGTAAACGTCAAGAATAAGGTCCTGTCGATTGACCTCCATCTGAATTGCCGTGTAATCCACCCCAAGCCGCGTGTATTTGTAGTCGCTCAATAGTTTCCCACCGGTATAAAGGGGCTGGGTCATGGTCGCGGACATGGTGAACGTACGGTAGGGATCAATACGGTATGGATAGTCAGGATCCAGTGCCAGCCCTGCCGCAACTGATGCAGGGGTAGGATACCCTCTCATGGTCCATCGGCTGTCGTGGGAACCGGCAAATGCCTGAATATTACTTGCCTGCCGGTATCTGTAACCTTCGGCGTTGTATGAAAGGTCAATCGTGGGGAAAAAATCCGAAAATGCCTGCCTGCGCAGATACTCTTTTTCTGAAACGGCCAAGCGTGAGTCGGCCATGCGCAGGTTTCTTGTCACGGCTATGGTGACGGCCTGCGGCAAGTTCAACCGTGAGCTGTCGTTCCTGGATGTCCGACCGCGATCCGTCCTTTCGCTTGTATCAGCCGGAGGGGCAGCGATCAGCAGTAACATAGCCGCAGCCGCAATGCACAGCAGACCTCTCAAAGGCCTATAACGATCCATACCCCCATATCCTCCTTAAACGACTAGAAGAGCGGACTTCAGTCAGTTCCAACTCTGAACCCAAAGCCGCATCCGATCAAAGAGTCAGAAAATCAAATCATCATCCTTGCGAACACCTTGGTATTGCCCATCAGGTTCTCTATGGAGATTTTCTCATTGGGCGCGTGCGCCATGCCAAGTATTTTCTCCCACACCGCCGCCGGCAGCCCCTGTTTCCTAAAAAAGGCCGCCACTGTCTGTCCTCCTATCCCAACCGGCCGAGGCTGAACCCCGTAGATCTCCTGGACTGCCTGGGCCAGAGACACCACCACCGGAGAATCGGAAGGCGTCGGATCCGGAGCCTCGAATTTGAGGCACTCTTCCACTCGCGCCTTTACATTGAAACGCTCCTGGATCCCCGCAGCCACTCTGTGCATCTCGTCGAGGACCTGGACGAGTTGGATCTCCGGCAGCACCCGGCAGTCGAAATAGAAGACGTCCTCTCCAGGAATAGTGTTTATATTGGGGACATTGGCATCCTTTTTGGTCGGCTCAAAGGTGCTCAAGTCGGGACTGAAAAATGTGTTCCGTTGATGAAAGTGCGCCGCCAGGTTCTGATCTAGTTCCACTATGAAGTGAGCAGCAGCCCTGAGAGTGTTGACACACAGATCAGGCCGGCTGGCATGACCCTGTTTTCCTTCAACCCGGAACCTGACGTGAAGGAGGTGTTTTTCTGCTACCTCGATGTGATCGCCATCCTTGTTGCCCGCGTCGGGGACCAGGATCAAGTCCTGGGGATTGAACAGGTCCAAGCGCTTTCGCAGGACATAATCCAGCCCGTACAAGCTCCCGCATTCTTCATCGGAAACCAGCACCAGTCCTACGTTAAGGCCCAAACCGCAAGTCTCCTTGACGGCACGGACTGCAAACAGGCTCGCGGCCAGCGCCTGACCGTTGTCTTCCACTCCCCTGCCGCACAGGAATCCATTTGCGACATGTGGTTTGAACGGGTCATGGTCCCAGAGCCTGAGTTCGCCGGGAGGGACTACGTCGATGTGGCTGAGTATCCATAAGGTACGGGATCTATCGCTGCCGAGGAAGACTGCAAGGAGATTAGGCCGCACGCCTTCGGGAACGCGGTCATCCGGAGCGGGAATTTCCTCGACCTGATCCGGGCTCAAAGCTAGCGCAGCTTCCTTTACAACCCGATATTTTTCCATTTCCCCTGAGCCGCCGTTCTCTGGGCCTATCGCGGGTATCGAACATATTCCCGCGAGAAAACGTACACTTTCATCGCACAATTCATCGATTCTTCGGGTCGCTTCTTGAAAACCCACAGCGCCTCCAAAAGATGAAGATATCCGCAATGGCAAACAGTATTCCGGGAATCTGACATGTTACGGGAATTGTTCTTAACCGTCAAGCTCGAAAGCTTGTAGGAGCGGTGTCACTGACAGGAAAAGCGAAGGAAAAGTCACCTCAGGAGCCAATGGACATCTGTGCGGTCAACACGAACCAACGGTTGGGCACGGCCTCAACGAATGCAGACTATCAGTCTAGTCGAAACGTAAAGGTTTCACTTTCCAAACCTTCATTTTCAGATCATCCGACAGGGCGTAAACGATATCAGTCGTGGGACAAGCATCATGAAGGCACGGTCTTTCTCTTGCTGAAACATAGAAATCAGGTGCTCAAAGCGTGCGGAAAAGACTCTTCCGATACTGGTTTCTGACTATTTGGGACTGTACTCCTCCGAATCCGCAGTCCAGTTTTTTCGACCTTGCATGAACACGTAGAGTGCAGGAATGAAAAAGATTCCGAGCGCCGTTACGCCCAGCATCCCTGCAAATACCGCCGTCCCTACGGACTGCCGACTCACCGCTCCCGCTCCGGAAGCAATGACGAGAGGATATACTCCAAAAATGAATGCCAACGATGTCATAAGAATCGGGCGAAAACGCGTGCGAGCACCTTCAACCGCCGCATCAAAAAGGCCCATGCCTTTTGCACGTTCATCCCGAACAAACTCCACTATGAGAATCGCATTCTTAGCTGCCAGAGCCACCAGCAGCACCAACCCCACTTGAGTGTAAACGTTGTTATCCATTCCGCGGATTATGAGACCCAACGCGGCGCCCAAAGCTGCCAATGGGACTGTCAAGACCACGACGATCGGGTCGGCCCAACTCTCGTAAAGGGCTGCGAGGATCAGGATCACCACCAGTATCGCCATGACAAAGGTAATAGCGCCTTTTCCTGAAGCTTTTTTCTCCTGATAGGCCATGTTGGTCCATTCAAAGCCCATCCCTGGAGAGAGGACCTTTTCCGCAAGCTCTTCCATTGCATCGAGAGATTGGCCTGAGCTATACCCAGGTGCAGCGTCACCCATCACTTTGGCTGTGGGGAACATGTTGTACCTGTCCACACGCATGGGACCAACTTGATAACGTGCGTTCAGAACGGTACCGAGCGGAATCATCTTGCCTTCCAAGTTTTTTGCGTAGAGCCTGGAAATGTCGTCTGGCTGTCTCCGAAAACGGCTATCGGATTGAACCCGAACCTGCCATGTCCTGCTGAATTTGTTAAAATCATTCACGTAGGTTGACCCTAAGTACGTTTGTAATGTGTTAAAAACATCCTGTAAGGGAATCTTCAATGTCAATGCCTGAATTCGGTCTATATCGAGGTATATGCCTGGATATAGCGCTCTGAACGTTGCATGCACGGATTGGAGGTCCGGCTGTGAATTGGCTGCTGCAGCCAGCTCAGTTCCCGCTCGTTCAAGGGCCTCAAAGCCAAGGGAAGCCTTGTCGAGCAACTGCATCTCGAATCCTCCGCCTGTGCCGAGCCCAAGAATGGGAGGGAAAGTAAATGGGAAAACTGCCCCGTCCAAAATTTTCGCAAAGTGAGCCGATAAGTTCCTCATAATGACGTCTCGGCCCAGTCCTTGCTTAGATCGTTCCTCCCAAGGTTTCAGAGGGATGAGCATTGTGGCAAGATTCGAGCGCGCGGCATCTATGACCGAAAAGCCGACGAGCGCACACCACGTTTTTACTCCATCAGTTTTTTCGACAATTCCGGCAGCGCGGCGAACGACCTCGGTAGTGCGCTCCAAGCTGGCCCCATCAGGCAACTGGATATTCACCAAGATTAATCCATCATCTTCAAGAGGAAGGAAGCCGGTGGGGACCTTCATGAGGCTCAATCCGCTCAAAACCACCAAGGCGAGAAATAAAGTCAACATCAGAGCCAGGCGTCGTACACTGATGGCCACGATCTTTGAGTAAGAGTCGGTGAGACGGCCAAAAAAATTGTTGAAAGTCCTGAAGAAAATGTTTTTTGCGCCGTGTTGGGGCCTCAGCAAGAGAGCACACAGGGCCGGACTCAGTGTGAGTGCATTCAATGCACTGAACAATACAGTGAATGCTATGGTCAACGAGAACTGTCGAAACAGTTGGCCCGTGATGCCTCCGAGAAAAGCCGGCGGCACAAACACTGCCATGAGCACGCACGTGATGCCGATGATTGCTCCGGTTATCTCATCCATGGCTCGAACGGCGGCATCCTTCGCTGATAGCCCGAATTGGGTCATGTTGCGCTCGACGTTCTCGACCACCACGATGGCGTCGTCCACCACGAGGCCGATGGCGAGAACTATCCCGAACAACGTGATCATGTTAATCGAGAAGCCTAATAGAGACATCACGGCGAATGTGCCGATCAATGATACCGGTATCGTAATCAACGGGATGACCGTGGCACGCCAACCCTGAAGGAAAATGAATACCACGAGAATGACCAGGACAAAAGCTTCCAGTAGCGTCACAACAACTTCGCGAATTGATGCATTGACGAAATCTGCAACCTGGTAAACCACAACCTGCTCCAGGCCGGGTGGAAACTCTTTCTTGAGCTGCCCGAGCGCAAAGTTCAATTGTTTGGTGACCTCGATTGCATTGGAGCCTGGGGATTGGTAAATCATCATCGTAGCTGCAGGCTTGCCTTGATAGAAGGACAGGAAATCGTACGCCTTGCCCCCCAACTCGACATTGGCGACATCTTTGAGGTAGGTAACGCGAGTGTCGTCGCCGGTTTTCACGATGATATCTTCAAATTGCTTCGCATCAATGAGCCGTCCGAGGGTGTTGACAGTCAACTGAAAAACTTGGCCTTTGGGAACCGGTGGCTGACCAAGCTGGCCTGCGGCTACCTGGATGTTCTGATTTTGGATAGCATTCACGATATCAGTAACTGCGAGGTTGCGGGCTTGGAGCTTGTCTGCGTCCAGCCAGATTCGCATTGAATAGTCCTTGCTCGGATAGAGGTTTATATTCCCAACCCCTGGAATTCTGCTCAGGACGTCCTTAATGTATATGGTCACATAATTAGTCACAAACAGGTCGTCATAGCTACCATCCGGGGAATACACCGTCAGAATCATGGCAAGGGCACTGGAAACCTTCTTGGTATTTACACCCTGACGCTGAACTTCCTCGGGCAACTGCGCCATAGCCGCGGAAACACGATTCTGAGTCAGAACGGTGTCCATGTCTATGTTTGTGCCCAACTCGAAAGTGACATTGAGAGTGTATGACCCATCCGCAGCGCTCTGACTGGACATGTAGAGCATGTTGTCCACGCCGTTCACTTGCTGTTCGATCGGTGCTGCAACGGTTTCAGCAATTACTCCGGGGTCTGCACCAGGATACGACGCAGTCACCTGGACAACAGGGGGAACAATGTCGGGATATTGGGCAATGGGAAGCCCGAAGATGGAGAGGCCTCCCATGAGCACTATCAGAATTGAAATCACAGAGGCTAAGATCGGCCTGTTGATAAAGAAGCGACTCAGCATAGCACGCACTCCATTATTTGGGGGGCGAATGTACTTGTTTTGGAGGCTGTGAAGGCCGTGGCTCTTCAGGGGCCTTTTGAGGGTTCACTTTCGCGCCCGGCCTCGCACGCTGAATTCCGTTGACTATGACCCAATCATCCTGCTTGAGCCCCTCTCCAATGATCCTGAGCACCCCGTCAAGCTGACCGGTCTTAACCAATCGCTGCTCCACTACATTGTCCTTGTTTACCACCAGCACGTACATTCCTGCCTGAGCAACGCCAACAGCCAGTTCTGGAACCAGCAATGCGTTTTCTTTTTGCACTGGGACTCTAACGCGCGCGAACAGTCCCGGCATGAGCAACCCGTTCTCGTTCGAGAATATGGCGCGTGCCTGAAGGGTCCCTGTCTTTGGGTCAAGCTCCGGTTCCCAATAATCAATTTTGCCCTCGTGGGGGAATCCTGTCTCGTCGCTAAGAGCCAGATAGACTTTGATCTTCCAGGTTCTCTCGCCCGATTCCGAATTCTCCGGCGGGGTCATTTTCTTGAGCTTCAGGGCATCTCTTTCACTAAGATTGAAATACGCATAGACGGAGCTTTCGTTGACGATCTTGGTCAGAAGAGTCTCGTTGCCTGCGCCCACTAGATTACCCGCATCAACGAGATTGCGACTCGCGTTTCCGTCTATGGGAGCCGTAACCCGGGCGTATTCAAGATCGAGCTTGGTCCTTTCCAAATCGGCCTCCGAGATGCCGACTTGTGCCTTGGCAACGGCATCTTGGGCCCTTTGGGTGTCGTACTGCAACTGGCTTATTGACGCGGATCCCAAGAGCTGCTCGGCACGCCTCATATTGGTTTCCTGAAGGTTGAGATCAGCTTTTTTCCCCTCGAGTTGCGCTTGATATTGGTCTACCTGTGCTTGGAACATCCGAGGATCAATCAGGAAAAGCAAGTCCCCCTTCTTAACCTTCGCACCGGGTTGAAAATTGACACTTTGCAGCCACCCCTTCACTCGGGCCCGAATCTCCACTGACTCAAGCGCCGCTGTGATCCCCGTGAACTCGAGAAACTCCGTCACGTCTTTGCTCGTCGGATGGCTTACCACGACTTCCGGCGGGACCAGTTGACGGGTCTGACCTCTTTGTTCGCAGCCAAGAATGACAGCGCCCACAAAGCACATCGTCATAATTATTATGCAATTTCGCATTGTTACTTTCAATTCGTGTTACCCTTCTTTCCATGCGGGCTGCCGTTCACCACTAGGATTTTCATCGGCAACGAGTCCTTTGCACTGTCGTTTTCCACAATCTGACTACGACAAGACTAATCTACAGCCAGCCCAACAAATTGTCACGAGAATCAATCTCTCAATTTTCGCGGCGAAGTATGGCGGCAAACTACTGTGCTATCGAAATAGAGGCCACAATACAGGAGGACACCCCTCAATGATATCTACCAGTTCTGAGGTCACAAATTAAGCCTTGCTTTCACGCCAACTGCGAAAGTTGAGGTTTCTAAAATAGCATTGGCAAACAGTCCGCCGACTTCTTCCAGGAGGTCCAAAGGGGCCATGAGCTTTTTGGTGAAACCTGTTGGTTCCTTGACCTCTGCCATTCATCGAGCAGCGGGCATGGGAACTACAGTAAATGCGTCCATCAACAATACAATGTCTGCAACGGTTTCATGGTTTATCTCACCCTCTCATGTTTTTGTGTCCGATCCGACGGCTACAAGGCGTCTCCATAAGGCGAGGCGGTGATTTCATATACATGCGGTCTCCCCAGCAGAACCTTTAACGCAGCGAAATTTAATAGTTGCCCGTACGATTGCCAACGTTCCCATGTACCACTACTGAAAGTATTCACAACGCCTCAAGGGGGAAAGCAAAATCTCTTGACAAGATCAAAGGCCCTAACTATAGTAAAGATAACGACATGTGACTTGTATTTCCCTCCCGGCTGATCAGACCGACGGGCGTAATGCAAGAATTTAGACCCCAGGAACAGACCGCCCGTGCCTCAAAATGCCGGCCGTAAGACACCACCGAATTTACACGCCTGTATCAGCACTACGGTTTACCAAGCCATCCTCGTCGCGCGTACCAGGATGATTTTTGAAAAGGAGCAACAGAATGAGTATTAACATTTACGTGGGAAACCTGTCCTTCGACGCAAACGAGGACAACCTTAAAGAACTGTTCGAGGGATACGGACGTGTAGACACTGCGAAGATCATATCCGACCAGTTTACGGGCCGCTCCCGAGGATTCGGTTTTGTTGAGATGGCCGAACGTGAAGAAGGGCTTCGCGCTATCCAGGAACTAGATTCGAAGGATTTCAAAGGACGAAGCCTCAAAGTGAACGAAGCACGCCCCAAGAGAGATGCAGGAAGACGGGATGCCAGGCCGTCACGCTGGTAGCCTGATAACTTCATTAGAATAGTAGTAACGCGCAGCGCAAGCGAGGGCCGAGACAGATCGGCCCTTTGCTTTTTCTGGGGTCGCCACGACAACCGCCGTCATTTGGATACTGTTCCGCCTTCAAAGAAGTATTACCGCAAATCCTCAACAGTATGTTCCATGAGAGACACCGCTTGCCCAAGCACCTCTGCATCAAATGCGAATTTAGCTCCGGCTGCGGAGTATAAGTCAGCCAGTGGAACAGTGCCGCCAAGCGAAAGGGCATGTCTATAGGCCGACACGGCCCCAGAGGGATCCTTCAGAGAATTTGCCCACACTTGTACCGCTCCGAGTTGGGCCAGGCCATATTCCACGTAGTAGAAGGGAACTGTGTGAATATGAAGCTTTCTTTGCCACCCCGTCATGAGTTCTTCCTCCAGACCGGTCCAATCAATCCAGGGTATGAAACGATTCCACACTTTCATCCACTGACGGTCGCAATGCGACGGGTCGGCCGCATCGTCGGGATTCTCATACACCCAGTGCTGAAAAGCGTCTACTACTGCCATGTAAGGCCAAAATAATATGCCGCGCTCCAGGTGTTCCGAGCGGGCCCGGATAGCATCTTGCGCCGAATAAAATCCGCCCAGGCGAGTTTCCAGGAAAGGAGCAGCGAGCAGTTCCATGGACATGGATGCCACCTCGCAGAATTCCATTGGCGTGTGCCGCTGGTGATAATATGGAAGACGGCTTTTCTCAAAGGTGTGGAAGGCATGGCCCGCTTCGTGTAGCATGGTTTGGACGTCATCGTGCACACCGACCGCGTTCATAAAAATAAACGGCCGCCCCACGGCGGCAAATTCCGTGCAATAACCGCCTGGCGCCTTATTTTTCCGGTTATCCAGATCCAGCAAATCCTCGGTGATCATGGTGTCAAAGTAATCACCCAATACCGCATCCACATGGTGGAAAACCGATGCAATCCTGGTCTTGAGTTCCGAGACATCCTTGAACGGCGCGAGAGGTAGTCTGCCCCGTGGATCCACGTCAAGGTCCCAGGGCCGCAAAGTCTCCAGCCCCATAGTTTTTGCGCGTCTTTGGCAAATAAGCTCAGCCGCCGGAACCACAACCTTCTCAATAGCTTCGTGAAAGCGGATGCAATCATCCGGGCTGTAGTCAAATCGAAGAAGTTGCTTCCATCTGAAAGACCTGTAATCGGCTAAGCCGGTGTTGGCTGCCAGCTTTCTCCTCAACGTCAGGAATTGAGCCCAAAGGGTGTTTATTGCATCCCTGTCTTCCATTTGACGTTCGGCAGCGACCCGCCAGGCACGTTCTCGCACAACACGGTCAGGGCTTTGATAAAACGGCCTGAGCTGTGCTACCGTGACCTCTTTTCCTTCCCACTGAACCGTTTGAGAGCCGATTAACTTGTCGTACCGGCTCTCAAGTTTGCGTTCATCAACGAGTAAAGGGAGGTTGACTTCACGAAACAGTTCCGCCTCAGCACGCATTTTCTGCACTGGCAACTCGAAACCGGCAGGTGCGTTTGCGTGCTCCAGGAACTTGTTTTTTAGCTTCTGCTCAGCTTCTTCAGCGCGCGAATAAACCGAATCAAGAAAACCGTGGTATCGCTTTTCAGCTTCCAGGTCGGCCGTGTTCACCGTGGTAGCCACATGAAGCCGGCTATAAGTTTCTTCTATCAGTTCGTCCAATCGCGTCCAGTCGGTTAAGAAGTTAGCGGGGTCGTCAATGTGTCTTTTGATCAATTCGACGTAGTAAGGTTCAAACTGCTCCCATAACCATTCCGTCATACCCTTGGAGTCATCAGGCAGAGAATCGAACATGCGACGACCTTTCTCACAAAGAAGTTCCTGACTTAATTGGTCAAATCATCTATTCGGATCTAATTCTGAGGTAATACTTTCCGGAAGGGGTGAGTCCCACAACTCCTTCGGATACCATGTATTGTAGGGCCCTGGAGTGGTAGTCGCGAATAACGAACCGCAGAGTGTTCGGTTTTGAGCAGGGTAGGGCGGCCGCAGAACCCTCGTCTATTGCTCCCTGAGCCTCCAAATCGTTAAGAATTGACGTGACCGCCCGCCTCAATCGCCAAGTCACCATGAAGCGAGTCAAGACAAATACAGCGACCACAAAGCAAGCGGTCAGAACGATCTGGAGATAGTCAGACATGTTGATCATCCCAAACGCAGTACGGCCTAGTAGCTGAAAGAAAGCTCAGTGACTATTAAGTCGTCAATCACTTGGGTGACGCCCGGGTACTCTGAGACCAACTCCAGCAGCCTCTCCTTCTCTTTTCGGTTGCGTATTCGACCGGAAATCTTTATCACTCCACCGGGTTCCGCATCTATTTCTACGTGGCGCGCCACAGCGGACGTCAATTTTTTATGCGCAAAGGTTTCTATCCGCTTGGCCAGGGCCATGCTCTTAAGCCGGACCAGCACTTGCTCCTCATTGGGCACTTTTTCCATCTTTTCAACCGCATGTACAATTATGTCTGCGACGGCCCCCGAAGTATAATGGGCTGAGTTCAGGGTAATGTCATACAGAGACCAGTCATTGGGATCTATGTGAAAGATGGAATGGATGAGGCCCTCTCTCTCGTGATCGGACTTTCGGACGAATTCTTCCGCCTCTTCCCTCGAGAAATTGTAACGCTCCATGATTCTCTCTAAGCGGAGCGGCTTGGGGGCCACGATGCGCGCCCGGAACACTCCCGGAATTTCCCGCAGTATTATTTGGGCTCCTCTCCCCACAAGAACCACGTCGCCACGAGACGCCTCTTCATACGTCAGCGCCTTGAATAAACTTGTGTGGGTCGGTCTGTCAAAAAAAATTCGCTCGAAAAAACTTGGGCCATGCTCAGTCTCGAACATTCTGCAGGCGTCCAGGTATTCCGGGTCACAGCCCTGAGCAAGTTCATGAACCTTTGCAAGACTTACGAGGTCCAATCCCATCCTCCTTGCCACCACCGCGGCAATTACGTCACCATAAGCGCCCACCAGCCTGGAAATAGTAACTATCTTCATTCTTGTCCTCGCTATGTTTCCGGCTCGGTCTCATTCCCTCCGCGTTCATCGCCTTCAAAGCGGCTCATTGAGAATTCACCGGCCGGGACTTCTCCGACGCCTCAGCAGGTGAGGACCATGCCGCCATCGAACAGCAGATCTCCACCAACCAGATATGTTGCATATCGAGAAAAGCCAAATAGGAAAAGGTCGGCTACTTCAACCGGCGCCATCATCTCTTTGACTCGTAACTTGCACATCATCACGTCTCGTACCACTTCTTCCTGGGTTATGCCACGTTGCTGTGCTTGGGCTGGAATTTGATTCAGGGCAAGGCCTGTCTTTACAAAGCCTGTACTCACAGAGAAAGATCGAATCTCTCCTTCTCCCTCAGCCGAAATAGATTGTGATAGAGCCCTCAGACCAAATTTGGTTATGTTGAAAGCTGCTAGTTGTTTGGGGCTGACGAAGAGTTTCGAATATGCCTTGCCGCATACCAACCTGCGCACAACAAAAGCACGATAACTACTCCGATATCCACAATGTGTGAATACTGCTGCACCTGTGTCCAATTCTGCCTCAATTTGTAACCACAGAAAAGCAGAAAGGAATTCCAAATCGTTGCTCCGACCAAAGTATACAGGCAGAACGGCCGGAGTCCCATCCTGCCGACTCCGGCAGGAATGGATATGAGGTGTCTGACGACCGGTATGAAACGGCTTACGAAGATCGTCCAGGAACCGTTTCGAGCAAACCATTGCTCCGTCCACACCAGATGTTCCCGGTTGAGCAAGAGATAGCGTCCCACGCTTAGAACAAAAGGCCTCCCGCCATAATAGCCCATCCAATAGGAAACCAAAGAACCGACGATTGACCCAATTGACGTAGCGAGAATTGCAGTAATGACATCGAATTTTTCTTCTGCCACCAGAAATCCGACGAAAGGCATGACCAGTTCACTAGGCACCGGTGCAATCATGCTCTCAAGCGCCATGAGAAAACCTGCTCCCACGTATCCACCACGTTCGATAGCGTAAACAAAGTACTCGGCCAAATGTTCAACCATTATGCAAACCCCTCCATATTATGGAAGCATTGTATCGAAAACCCCTACGAAATCAAGCCGAGAATTTGAGCAGTAGACGGCCTACGATTTTGGACACGACGATTCACCGTATCAACAGCATCAGGACAGCTTCCCTGGAAGGGACGAGCCGAAGAAATTATACTTGACTTTAAGACATGGAGAATCCTATTCTCAACGCTAACAAATTCTCATCGAAACCCGTAGTTTCTCATCATGTAGGCTTTGGCTTTCTCCGAGAAGCAGGCTACTTCTTTCCCGGTAGAGCAGACAAGAATGTAGGCTCTGGTGGCAAATCCGATGCTAACAAGGAGTCCGAATTGATTGAGTCGGCTGATCATGCTATGAAACGGCCTTAACAAACAAATGCGGAGGAGACTATGACACGTAAACACCTGAGAATTATGGTGATGTTGCTTTCGATCATCGTCATGCAAGGATTGGCGATGACCGGCGATTCCATGGCCCAAGACACCATCAGGCTGGGTTTTGTCGCCGACATAACAGGGGTCGCAGCTCAATTTTATAAGGGGCAAAAGGCCGCTATCGATCTTTTCATTGAAGAGGCCAACGCTTCAGGGGGAATCCTCGGCAAAAAATTGGAACTCGTGGTCCGTGACGCCCAGCTAAAGCCTGATGTGGGGGCGACCATGGCCAGAGAGCTGGTCTTGAGTGAAAAATGTGATTTTCTAATCGGCGGCACGAGCAGCGCCGTGGCTCTGGCCGTCACAAAGGTGGCCCAGGAATTCAAGAAAATCGTATATTTCCATACGTCCAATACCGAAGCGTTGACCACGACCGATTTTCAGCCTTACATGTTCCAAGTCGTGCCCAACACGGGTATCGAAGGTCGCGGAATAGCGGTCGCGCTGTCCAAGAAGCCATACAAACAGTACGCCTTTATCGGCCCTGACTATGCATACGGTCATGCCCAATTCGACAGTTTCAAATCCGACCTTACCAAACTCAAGCCTGATGCAAATATCATCGAGGAAGTGTGGGTTAAACTGGGCGAAAGTAACTATTCACCCTATATTCCTACACTGATGGCCAAAAACCCCGAGATCGTTTACAGCAACTTCTGGGGAGGCCAGCTTAGCAGCTTCATCAAGCAGGCTAAGCCTTATGGTCTATTCAAGAAAGCCACTCTCACTTCTCTGTTTGACCTGGATATGTTGCGAACCACAGGGATGGATATGCCCGAAGGGATGATGGGATATACGAGGTGCCCCTTCTACGCTATTGACACCCCTGAAATGAACGCTTTTGTGAAGAAATTTTACGAAAAGTACAAGGAATGGCCGTCAGATTGGGCCTGCATGGCTTACGACGGTATGGTTGTGCTTGCTGAGGCCATCAAGAAGGCCAACACCATCGACTCAGACCAACTTGTCAAAACCATCGCAGGGCTACAATTCAAGTCTCTTCGTGGAGATCGTTACATTCGGGCCGAGGATCACATGGCGAATGTCGGTCTGTACGTAGGACTCACTGGAAAAGATTCCCGCTTTCCGGAATTCCTGATTATGAAAGAAGGGAACCTCTATTAATTACTCCGGCAACCCGGGATTTTCCAAAATTCTTTGTTTCGGTATGATTTGAGCCGGATGTTGAGCAAAATACAGTTATAAACCCTGCTTTTTTAGGGCATTCCCCGCTTTTTACGCTACTGCA
>JAPLJK010000083.1:0-12637 GCA_026388625.1 Deltaproteobacteria bacterium
AAATATTCCCGCTTCTTCTGATTCGGGTCGTTGTGCCTTCGCTCGCCTCGCGTCGGCCTGCACCCGCTTTCGCAGAAATAGCTCACCAGCACCGGCACAGCCCCAAATTTCTGACTTTGTGACCGGATGATCTCTTCATGACCTTTTTTGTAACAATGAGGGCAGACGTTGATTTTCTTGGGCTTGCCCTTGGCCGTTTCTCCATCCACCTCCACGCAATCGAACAGCGGCACCTTCTCCAAACACCGCGGGCACTGGAAGACCTGGGAATAGACCGTGTAGGCCGTGGTAGCCTTGCCTCCGCAGCGGTCGCAGCGCGTCTCGTAAAGCCAGTCGATTTCCGGCTTGACCTTGCGTTTGAGTTCCTCGAACGCCTTTTGGAGTTCGTCCACATCCACCGGCGTGCAGTAGTTCTTGGTGATGAACGTCGCCGCGGGGCTCCGGTCTATGGCGATGGCCTTGCGGCCTTCCATGAGCGCGGCAAGTGCCGTGCCGCCCGAGCCGCAGAAGGGATCGAGCACCAGATCGCCAGGCTTGGTGTAGTGCCGGATGTACTGGCGGATGGCGTCGTGCGGCTTTTTCGACCAGTAGGTGTGCATGTTGTAGATGGCCGTGGCCTTTGTGGTTTCGATAGGCTTATCGAAGGCGGGCACATCGTAGTCGTCGGTCTCCGGATCGTAAGGCCGTTCTTTGATATGCTGTTCCACGAAGACCCGTAGGTTCAGGTTCGGCTTATCACCGGAATAGTAGCCCTCCGGCATCTTGACTGGAGCTTTCCGCTCGAACAAGGGTTGCTGACTATCCGGTCTCTTTCGTTTCCCCGCCATTGGCTAAACCTTTCAGATATTCTTCTACGGTTCGGACAAAGAACTGGGCATTTTTGAGTATTTCTTCGGCGTCCTCGCGACAGATCGGCTCCACCGATTGGTAATCCGAAACCTGGCGCGATTTAAAAGCATTGTGAAGATGACGGGAAAGCTCTTTTGGAAAAACTCCTTTTTTCACGAACTCGGAGTCGAACAGGGCAAGCGCGCCTGAATGTTTTCGCGGAATTTTGCCTATTTGCTGGAGAAGCGCGAGAACCGCATAAAACATTGCATAATAGGCCCGGTTCACCGCGCCGAATGTTGTTTTGCCAAGTGAAAACAGAACATCGGCCTCTTCCAAGGCGGCACGGGCTTGTTCCATGCGCGATTGTATCAGAACCTGCTGATCGTTATCCTTCATATCCGCATTCCTTCTTCCCGGATAGCCATTGCTAAAAGGGATGCACGGTCGGGTCCATTTTCCCAATTATCGCGGGACACGACGACGGGCACCACCACGATACCGACCTCGAATCCGGTTTCCCATGCATAATCGGACACTATCTTGCGGGATTGACTCGAAACCGGTTCATCAAGGATAACCAGAACATCCATATCCGAATCCGGTTCGGCATCCCCCCGCGCCCTGGAACCAAAGAGGATCACCTGGTGCAGCTTTACCCTCTGCTGCAACCGACTTTTCAATCTGTTGACTGTTTCGAGGTCTTTGGCATCCATCGCTTTTCCCCTTCATTTCTGCATGCATCATTCCCTAATCTCCCAGAGATGGTTTGCGGCAATCAGGTTGGAGGGCAGCGTGTAGTCGCCTGCCTGCTGTGCTGCGCTGTTGTCTGTGAGGCCGTTGATTTTGGAAAGTGTCTTAATAGGAGCCTGCAGCACAGCCATGAGCGTGCCGAACTCGGCCAAAAGGCTCTTGACAAGAGGTTGAACGTCCTTTCTTGGGATCGCGTAGGTTAGAAGGAGTTCCAGTAAAGATTCTTCAGAGAGAGAGTCTTTCCCCTCGACTGTGAACCGATCCCGCAGTCGTTGTCGGTGGCCCTTGTTTCCTGTCTCAGTCATTCGTCAAAAAACCTGCACCGTTCCATCTGCATCAATACCCTTCTTACTTATTGCCAATCCAGCCCTGAAGGGCCTATCTAATCTCCTCTTCTTCCCCCTGAACGGTCCGAATCTCATTATGCACGCCATATTGACCGAGATGCTCAACATGCCCTTTGTGATCTAATCACAATAACATCTCAAAATTTGTTAATGGGTGAAATATCTTGACGGTAACACTTGCCCACGGAAAGAGGAAGCATAATTCCAGACCAGCTATACCACCTCGGTTGACCGGAGAGTAGAATTCTCAGACACACCCTCTTGGCTGGTACCGGACTATTTTGAGATACCCAATACCCAATGAAACGCTGGGTGCGTAGCGGTAGGCCCGAACACAACGTCGAAGCATCCCGCCTCTGAGCCGTGTGACCAGCCTTGACGGTCCTGCTGTGCCACCCGTGTGCTCATGATTTCAGTCTGAATCTCAAGTTTTTCATAGACGCTCCATGTTGCTCGCAATTCGAACGGGAAAAATGTCTTTCGTTTAAAGGGCCCGAAGAAATTTTTGCGAACTTAATGCCAACTCCCATGATGTGTATGAAATCAAGAAATAAGTGATCCTGACGTTCATGTGGATCTCATGTCATTGCTGCAAGATCTTTTCAGGGGCCAGAATAAAAATCAAGTAATGAAAGGATCAAAAGATGAAAATCGATTTGTCAGATCTAAACGACATTTACATGTCAATCCAGGCCAGAAAAGTGCCCAATGGGGTATATCCGGCACGGTTGCTGAAAGCGGAAGTCCAGTACTCTAAATTAGGGGAACCCGACGTCATTGGAGGAATGACGCCGATACATGTCATCCCTCCAATTTGCTGGGATCTCCGCTTGGCACTCCCAGATCACGCGCCTCAAGGACACGGCGCAATAATATTCCTGATCTCGTTTTTGGTAGTTCATCCAGAAACACGACTTCCGACAAGGGGATTTCCGGCGTAAAGTTTGCCTTGACGAAATTCTTGATCTCCAGGTTGAGTCTCTTTGAAGGGGTAAACCCTTTCTTTATCCTGATAAATGCCTTGAAAGAGGGGTTCTCGGTGCTCGGTCTTACGGAAATTGCAACGGCTTCTGCTACTGCCTGATGCAAGGACAGAACTTGTTCGACTTCGTAGGGGCCGGTATCTCTTTGACCGAGCTTGATCAGATCGTCGTTGCGGCCCTGGTGATAATAGTAGCCGTGTTCATCCCTTGTCACCATGTCGCCGGTGAGAAACCAGTTGTTAGGACTGAAATAATTTTTGTATCTGGGATCATCCCCCCATAGCCCTGTCATCATTGCAGGCCAGCCTGCCCTTAGCCCCAGCTCCCCTATTGAGAACTCCGGTAATGGCTCCCCCTGTTCGTCAAGGATTGCTGCCTCCAGGCCTGGAACAGGTTTTCCCATGCTGCCGGGTCTAATGCTAACGGAGGGGAAATTGGCGACACAAATCATGCCTGTTTCGGTCATCCACCACGTGTCGTGAGGGGCATGTTTTAGTGTGTCTTTTGCCCAATAGAATTGTTCGGGGCTCAATGCTTCACCAACTGTGGAAAGATGCCGAAGATGAGAAAAATCATACCTTTTCGCAAGGTCTTCTCCGGCTTCCATGAGCCTTGTGATTGTTCGAGGAGTGGTGTACCAGACCGAAATTTTGTACCGCTCCAAAGTTCTGTACCAGCTTGAAGCTGAAAACTGATCACCTTGGACGACTGAGGTGATGCCGCTCAAAAAAGGTGCATACATTCCATAAACAATACCCGTGACCCAGCCTGGATCCCCACCGTCTGTCCAGATTATGGAATCATCTCTGAGGTCCAGCACGTATTTCCCGGTGATCAAATGCCCTACCATGTCTCCATGCGAATGAATAACCCCTTTGGGAGGACCAGTGGAACCCGATGTTGTGTAAAGCAAATAGAGCGGAGTCGACTTGTCTACCCACCGAGTGGAACTTCGCTTGGGCATCTCATGGAGGACGCTTTGCACTACTATCTCGCTTGGGAAAAGATCAAGCCTTGGACCTTCAGTCAAGAAAACGTGTTCCACGGTGGTCATGGCATGCTGCGGAAGCCGCTCGAACATGTCAGGATGGGTAATTATTCCCCTCGGTTTTGCATTCTGAAGTCGGACCTCAATCTCGTCGTAACCCAAGGTGGGAAAAAGTACGCAGCAAATGATACCCAGCCGGGCACACGCAAGCATGGAAAAGAAAAACTCCGGACAAGACGGCAAGAAGACAAAAATCCGGTCTCCAAAGGCAAAGCCATGTTCGGTAAGAAGATTTGCCCACTGGCAGGAGATATCTTTTATGTCACAATAAGTGAAAGTCTTGACCCTTCCGGCCTTCTCGAAAATGAGGGCCGTGTGCTTTCCCTTTTTTTCGTCTTGTGCCCAGCGATCCACTGCTTCGTGAACAATATTGAGGTTGCCTGTTGAGTGCCACGTAAACTCTTTCTCGACTTCTGTCCACGAAAAATTCTTGTATTCCTCTGCGTACGACCGGAGATTACCGTCAGGATTTTCCGGAGGTATCCTAGCCTTAATCATCGTCTCTATCTCCCAAATTTCAGCATCATTTTATGCAGGGATGTTAATATCATTTCAGGCTTCGCGCATAAATCACCAGCCATTTGGTATCCGCGAGCCCTGACGTTCTTGCGCTCTTAATCGGTCCACACGTGATATTCCCTATGTATTTGACAAGCTTCTTCGAAAAGTTTCTCGCCCAAATCCGTCCTGGGAAAACTGGAACCACAAGCGCCGTCTACCCGTGTCAATACTTCAAGAACAGCCTTGACGGAACTAACAAGTGACGGCAAGTGATATCCCCCTTCCAATGCGAGAAGTAAAGGAAGGTTACCCCCAGCCTCTCGGAAATTCAATAGTAGTTCTGTCAGTCGCTTGTAGGAAACCTCTGTGAGGTGAGTCCGCCCCAAGGGGTCGTCGCTATGACCATCAAATCCTGCTGCCGCAAGGATGAGATCCGGCCTGTAATTCTTCATGACAAGACCAAGCACCTTTGAACAGAGGTACACGAGATCAGCGTCTTGAATGTTTTTGGGCAGAGGCAAGTTGATTGTGTAGCCTAATCCATCCCCTGTACCTGTTTCACCCCATTCTCCCGTGGGGGGGTACCAACCTCTGTAGTGGGTTGAAACATACATGACTTCCTTGTCGCCATAGAACAAATCCTGGATCCCGTTACCGTGGTGAATGTCCCAGTCAAATATCAAGATACGACTAAATCCGTATCGCTCCATTGCAAAGCGTGCTGTGACACCGAGATTGTTGAAAATACAGAAACCTCCTGCCCTGTCTGGCTGCGCATGATGGCCGGGCGGCCTTACCAGTGCGAAGCATACGTCGCATCGACCGGAAAGCAAAGCCTGCAGACCCTTTATACATCCCCCCACCGCCAGCAGAGCTGCTAAATAAGATTTGGAACATACTGGAGTATCTGGGGCAAGATTGGTAAATTCTCGGTCCGCGGTCCTAAGCACTTTTCTGACATAAGTAGGAGTGTGAACAAGTTCGATCTGTTCGAGTGTAGCAAGCTCAGGTTGAATATTGATGAGGGTTGACTCAAAATCTTTGTCCAGCATCTTGTAGATAGCTTTTAGTCGGCTAGGTCGCTCAGGGTGTACTAAACCGGTCCAATGCAACATGAATCTGTCATCGCGAACTACCCCTACTTTAAGAGCTTTTCTCTGTTTCATTTTGCAGCTAACCCTGGTACCACAGATTCAACCGCAAAAAAAACGCGGCAAAGGGCCCTGAAACATCCAAGGGAGAATCCCTTCGCCGAGCAATCCGTGTTCAATTAACCTCCGTGGGTTTGAAGACAGTATAGCACATCAAGCCCACGAAAAAATCAGGATCTCTTGAAATATGTACTCAAACCGTCTGCTCACTCGTAGATTTTTTCATCTTCGGCAAATGCTTCCGCTGCATCACTTTCAGCGTCCCGGATGCTTGAATCTATTTTCAAGACTTCCTTATAGTATTCATGCTGGATGATCAGATTCATGACTTCGTTTGTTCCCGTCCAAATCATCATAAGCCTTAAGTCTCTGAGCAGTTTCTCGACCGGATATACATTCGTGTAACCTATCCCTCCCAAAATCTGCATTGAATCATTTATTATTTCCCATGCAGAATCCGAAGAGAATTTTTTTGCTTCCGATACCAGTCTTCTCGTATAGCCCGTACTGCCCAGACTGTCTACAGCCGAGGCTGCAGCAAAGGCGAGAGATCGTGCAGCATCCAGCTTGGTGATGCTGTCCGCAATCTTGAAGTTTACGCCTTCAAACTCTCTAATCTTCTGGCCGAAAGCCTTTCTGCGGTCACTGTATCTTCCGGCTATTTCCAGAGCCGCTCGAGCAGACCCCACTGCCCCAGCAGCAGTAGTCATGCGCTCTGGAATCATCATCTGGTGAAAGACATCTCCTCCCTTATTTTCCTGCCAGACGAGATTCTCGGCGGGCACCTTGGTTTCCCTGAACACTAGCCTGCCTGCTCCCCCCCCTCGGGTTCCCAGCAATCCGTAAATGTATTTTGTATCGACCCCCATATCTCTTTCTACGATAAACGCACTCAAGCCCTTAGACTGACTATTCACATCTGTTCTGGCGTAAACTAAGAAAATGTCCGCACCTTGCGCGCCTACCACGAAACGCTTCTGACCATTGAGAATGTAATAATTACCTTCTTTCCTGGCTGTGGTGGTGGCTCCAAAGAAGTCTGATCCTCCCCTGGGTTCTGTTAGCGCTTCAGCGCAGAAAAGTTCGCCCTTAAGTACCGGCGCGAGATATTTTCTTTTTTGTAGATCGGTCCCAAAAAAGTGGATGGCCTCGCCGACTATGCTGACCAATGAATACAGACATGCCAGGGAAGCTCCCAGAACCCCTATTTCCTCTATGGCAACGATCTCGTCAGTCCATTTAAGACCTCTCCCTCCGTAGTCTGTAGAGAACCTCAAACCCAGAAGGTTGCGTTCAGCGGCCTCCACAAGGTATTCTCTTGGAAACAGAACTTTCTCAGAGTCCATGTCAAGCAATAGCTGTCTTGGAACCCATTTGACAAAATCCCTGACCTCTTGCCTAAGTTTGAGTTGCTCTGGCGTCAAAAGAGACTGAATCATTTCCTAACTCTCCCCCTTTACACGAAAATATGGCCATCTCCTCAAATCGTTACATTTCCATATACAATCCGTGTTCTATTGTATCAAATACAGCGGACACGACAGTCGAGGGTTTCTGCACAGTTTGTCGTGAGCACAGTACTCACTTGAGAAACTTTCTCAACAGGCGCTTCAATTGCGTCAAGCCAAAAAAGATTCCACTGAGCCATCCTCCGATACAACCGACTAGAAAGACCTGGGAATTTGGTATGTGCGACACCTGAATCTTTTGGTAGAGAAACAGGTCTGCTAACAAAAATGAAAAGATACACGCCAAAACGAATACTCGACTAAAATAGATGTAAGAAACCGTCAGGAAACTCCCTGCAAAATAAAAAACGAGCATCTGGGTTCCCACGCAAATCGCAAATCCGGCAAATCCTGCCTTTAAGAGAGTAGGTATTTCCATAGCTGTCATTACCTTCGATTCCGGCCAGTGGCAAAAAGGCCCCGAGAAGTTTTCAGACGATCTTGGGCTTGGGCTTGTGTCCATTCATTCCGGAGGTATCTTTAAATATTCCAAACCGTAAATCACCGGGCCATCTTCCTTAATTTTGTACAGTATCGAAACGTGGTCACCTTTTATCGGGAGTTTGGGCGGGATGAATCTTGCTTTCCACGGTAATATGAATCTTTGAGGTTCCGACCGTTTTTCGGCCACCAACCAGATGAATCCGTCCCCCACTTCCGTGATGACACCTCGAATGTTCTGAACGGGTTCAGCGGATGAGGTTCCTACGGAACTACCGAACATGACAGCCAGACCACAAAATACTATGAAGAAGCGCATCAGGGGCTCCGTCACTTCTGAGGTTCAATCAATCAAATAAAATATTTACCATAGTTGCGGAACCAGCTTCAATAATTTTCGCGGCCTCTGTCTATTTCCGAATACGACCAAGAATCTTCTGAAATTCAGGAAGTTCTCGGAGTGAATCAAAAATTCCGTCGCCGGCGAGTTTTTCTACATTTGAATATCCCTTATCCACTGCCAGATTAAGGCTTGTTACAGCATCAGGAATGCTTCCGGTCAAGGCGTACATTCCGGCCAGATTGTACAGATGGTTCGCATCTCCCGGTTCAGCCTGCACGGCCTTGAGCATCCACGGAGTAGCCTCCAAAGCTCTACCCGAAACGGCGAGAGCCAGAGCATACGGGGCGAACAATCCCGAATGGTCCGGGTTCTTTTGCATGCCGCTTGTTATGACCTGTAGGGCGTCTTCAACCCTGCCGCTCTCAAGATAAATCATCCCAAGGTTTGAAAAGACTTCCGGCATGTTATGATTGCTCTTCAGGAACCTTTCATATACATCAACAGCTTTTCCCGTTAGGCCGGACTTGTAGAATACGACCGCCAGATCAAATTCCATCTGGGGATCGTTCCCTGACAGCGATAATGCCCGACTATACTCTTGGATGGCTTCGTTATAACGCTGGTCGTCCAAATAGAAGCTTCCGAGCATTTTATGTATTTCAGGGCTGTCATCCATTTTCTCAGCGGCTCTTAAAAGCGCTTCCCTTGCTTCTTCAGCCTTCCCTGCCCACTTGAGAGTCTTTGCCAGGTTAAAATCTCTGAGGGCCAAAAAGTGGGCATCGAAAGATTTCATTCCACTGTCGAATATGGCTAAACGATCCTCTCCGGAAAGCGTCCGAGATGCCTTTATCAGCCGCTGATCGACCATTTTGTCCAGAAGCAATCCAGCGAGTAATTGGTGCAGTTCGATCGTGGGATGCACGTGGTCCAGGAAGCTTTCGTTACCAGGAATGCCTGATTGGTCGCCGATATGTGTTGCCCGCTTCTCAACGAACTCCTTGAAGGGAACAAAAGGCACGTGATTCTCTCGAGCTATTTTCACTATTTGGTCCTCTATAGCGGAGATGCATCTCAGGGGACATGTATCAAGGTCCTTTGCTTTGACGAAATTGTCTCGAGCCTGACTATTTTGCCCTATCCCAAGGAGGGCTTTCCCTTTAAGGTAGTATGTCTGCGCATAATACGGGTCCTTCCCGACAGCCTTATCCAATAGTGAGTCAGCACTCTCAAACCCCCCTTTACTGATCAATCGAGCAGCCCGTTCGATCTCTCTATTCAATGCGACTTGGTCTCGGTATGTCAGGCCCGTGTCATGTTCAGACTTGAACGGAGAAAAATCTTTGAGGTTTGAAGGTAAATCCACCAACATAACTGGAACGCGTGCTTTCTTGCAGAGATCTATCATCGCCTCGAGGTTATGAGCAAAATGGCGCACCACGCCTTTGGCAAATTCGTCATCGCGGTGATAGAGTTCCAGGCCTGCACTCCGGTCAAGAATGGCGGTCACCTCTCCACCAAGAATCGATTTACTCGGTCCGGTGCCGGTGATTGAATGCCCTTGAGGCTTGTCTCGACCTGAAAAAAGCGGGGCCAGGAACTTCTGCAGGACCTGGTAAATCCTGAGTTGCTCCACCAGTGATCTAACCGCTATCACACCTGCGCCCTGACCGAATAGGCCGGAATATGTTCTCCGCTCAAGAAATTCGTTGTGCCCCATGTATATGATCATGAGGTCCGGACTGTATTTCAATGTTTCCCGGACCAGTGGCACAATTCGATAGGACGCATAAGAGATACCTCCTACGTTTATGACTTCGAAATTTTTTTCCGGCGCAGAAGCTTGCAGAAGATCTTGCAGCCATCGTGAGAAACTTGTTCTGCAATCAAAGGGGTGGCCATAGGTGGTAGAACCGCCAAAGCAGAAAATCCGCATTGTTTCAGATGACTTCTGAACCGGAAAAGAGACATCATTGAAGTATCTCAGTCTCGGAGGGGATACCTTCGCCACACCATTTTCCACGTTGAACAAAGACTGAATACTTGAAAAGCCTATGAATGGATCTTCTGCCGGATCCCGCGTTGAGACACCGGCCAAACGCAAAACGACTTCCACAAGAAAGAAGAACAAAAAACAGACCAATAGCCCCACGGTGACATCCGTGACGAAAGCCCTCACGGTTCTTTTATCTTTTTGGGGTGGAGATGTTTTCTTCGGTGGAAGTCCCGTCTTTTTTGGGTTTTTCAAATTACTGGAAGGTTTTCGTGGTTGACCCATTATTATAGTATACTGCTCATGATAGAATATTTATACTGATTGCAGACGCCGCAAAAAGTTCTTTTCTAGTTGATCTATACAGCTCTGCTCGGATATCTTTCGAGAACATGGACCCGATAGAAACAAGAGTGTTGAAATCCGAGGGCCGAATGTGTGAAAAGGACTGTGTCGTAAGCTTGAAGCTCCCGTGCTTTTCGGGTGTCATTCAATGTGGGCAGTCTGAATCTCTTTAAAAAGGAGACGTTACATGAAACTGGGACTGATATTGACCACGGCCATGATCGTATCTGCCCTTTGTCTTTGTGCTGCTTTCGCAGTGGAGGATCCGGTGAAATGGTCCGCTCCGATTGATCAATACCCCAGTCAGTGGTCGCCTACATCTCCTCCCCCTGCGTATTACAGTCCTTATGGTTACCAATATGACCACCCGTACGGATACGGTCAGTATGGAGGTCAGTGGGGCTATGGAGGGAATTACCAGGGATCTCAGCGCCCTGCTCAACAAGGCCCCTACGGGAATCCTTACTACTATTACGGCTACTAAGACTTTTTCGTTTTTCCGCCCCTGAAAAACTGCAATAGCCCGGATACGTTAAGTTCCCCCAGGAGTGATGCGGTTATCCGTTATTACCCTAAACCCAATTGGCCAAGCCTCGTCTTACTGCCTCCACGATTTCGGTCACGGTCACAAACTGGACTTCCCTTGTGCGCCTATTCCTCAGTTCGACGTTTCCTTCAACCAAGGCTTTCTTGCCTACGGTGATTCTGAACGGGATTCCAATCAAGTCGGCATCTTTGAATTTTACCCCTGGCCGTTCGTCCCTGTCATCGATAAGTGCGTCAATTCCCGAATCCCACAGAGAGCGGTAAACTTTCTCAGCCACTTGATTTATTCCACTATCCTTGGTCCCTATTGGAGTTATTATTGCTTGGAACGGCGCTATTGGCGGTGGAAAAATTATCCCGTCCTCGTCATGATTTTGCTCGATCGCAGCAGCTATGGCGCGGCTGACTCCTATCCCGTAACACCCCATTATCATAGGTCGCTCGACTCCTTCAGAATCCAGAAACCTTGCATTCATGGCTTCCGAGTACTTCACCCCCAGCTTGAAAACGTGGCCTACTTCAATACCTCTGGTCAGTCCCAGCCTGCCGGCGCAGCGTGGACATGGATCTCCAGCTTCGGCCGAGCGAAAGTCACCGTAATGATCTACGTGAAAATCCTTTTGAGGATTTACTTCGACAATGTGCATGTCCGGTTCGTTTGCCCCCACAACTGAAGAACTAATCCTTAGGATTGCGTTGTCAGCAAGAACCGTCACATTCACAAGTCCGATAGGACCTGAGAACCCCAGGGGGCCTCCCGTCACGTCTTCAATTGTTCGTTCGTCGGCCAGTCCTACCTCCGAGACCTTAAGGAAGTTCTTGACCTTTGTCTCATTCAGGTCGTGGTCTCCTCGCAGGAGTACGGCTACCTTTCCAATATCCGTCCGCAAAATTAAAGTCTTGATGATAGCTTGCGGTTTCACATCCAAGAATCTTGACAGATGCTCAATTGTGCTGACTCCGGGGGTCGATACTTTCCGGGCGTTTGTGGAACTGATTTCACTAGACGGGTCGCAGGGCCTTATTTGGGCTTTCTCCAAATTGGCTGCATAATCGCACGAGTCGCATGACACTATGGTATCTTCTCCAGTGTCTGCCAGAACCATAAATTCGTGAGAAAAACTGCCTCCGATAGGCCCGGAATCAGCTTCAACGATACGGAACCCTAATCCACATCGTGAGAAAATCATGCAGTAGGCTTGCCGCATTACGCGATATGCTTCTTCGGCTGCCTCTTCGGTTGCGTCAAAGGAGTAACCGTCCTTCATCATAAACTCTCGCCCTCGCATCAGACCGAATCTGGGGCGAATTTCGTCACGAAATTTAGTCTGTATTTGGTATAGGTTTAGAGGAAGATTACGGTAGGACCTTACCTCTCGTCTAACCAGGTCAGTGATGACCTCTTCGTGGGTAGGCCCCAGACAACATTCCCTGTCATGCCTGTCCTTGAAACGTAGTAGTTCGGCGCCGTAAAGGTCCCATCGACCCGACTCTTTCCACAACTCAGATGGCTGTACAATTGGCAGAAAGACTTCCTGAGCCCCTGCTGCATCCATTTCCTCCCGCACAATCTGTTCAACTTTGCGTAGAGATCGGTATCCAAGCGGGAGGTACGAATATACTCCCGCAGTTAGTTTTCTGATCATTCCCCCCCTCAGCAATAGCCTGTGGCTGACAACCTCTGCGTCAGCCGGATTTTCTTTAAGAGTCGGAATCAAAAACCTGGACATCCTCATGTGCCATTCCCTTCAGCTTCAATGGTTTGTGCTATAGTTTACACTTCCCCTGCCTGGAAATACATGGATATCTTTTTTCGAGAGATTACCTCAGGGCTTGGCAGTTTGGAATTTTAT
>JAPLJK010000041.1:0-22794 GCA_026388625.1 Deltaproteobacteria bacterium
CGGAGTTTTCCGCTCCGTAGGCGTGGCGCTTCCGCCAACGGTACGCCAACTCAATTATGGGTGACCACGTGATGCCCTCGAACCCCCAAAAAAATCCTGGTGCCACAGAATTTTTCTGTCCGGATAACATGTTAATATAACCTCATTTTAACAAAACCACTGTAGAAGATGAGCTATAATTGACCAATCGCTTCCCAGTCGTCCACCTCTAGGCCCTGAAAAAGCAGGGATACAGAAGTGTAGGAAAAGGGTCTCCAGGTTAACAATTTCAGTCCGTTTACCTGATTAACTGAAAAAGGTTAATGTGACGGTGATTAATGTGGTATATCGGGGTGTTAAGCCACGTTACAGGGTAAGTGCTTGAAGTCACTAAGAATTATAAATTTGCATCCGATTTCGTGCCCCATTTTGTTACAGTGTCATTTTCGTAAGTTAATGATATGTTACTGTAAAGTGGTTTCAAAACATCTTCACCACGATGTTGCTGATGATGTTGGCTGCCTCATCGACACGATCGGCGCTTCTATTGAAGTGCCTGTATATTTCCCTCAGACTGAACATGAGACGGGTGTCACTACTCGAGAACAATTGTTTTAGGGCTTCCAGGTAATTGTCATTCATCCTGTTTTCTGTGCGTTTGGCGCGCAGGGCATATTCGACCGCCACATTAGGGTTCTTCTTGAGATGACGCATGGATGCTACAAGCTGCTCAGCGCCGTTTTGAAGTAACATGGCCATCTCGCAGAGATGCTCGTTGCTTTGCACCTCAAAAACTTCCATTTCTTTCACAGTGTTCTTTGCATGATCCACTACGTCGTCAATGACCCTGGAGAGTGCAAATATGTCTTCACGGTCAATTGGCGTGATGAAGGTCTGATTCAATTCGTCGATTAATATCCGCCTGATGTCGTCTGCCTCCTGCTCCATTCTGCCCACTTCTTCCGGATCACCTTGCCCCTCGAGAAATCTCGCCAGCGCCTGACAACCGTTCAAGGTCTTTTCAGCCTGGGTGAGCAAAAGATCAAAGAAGTCCACCTTACTCTTGCGTCCGAACATCTTCCAAAAAGACATTAGAGGAACCTCGCTGTCACGCAAGTATTGTCCTTCCGAGACACCAGAAGACGAAAGCGCCGATACACCCGGCTACCGGAACAGTGAGAAACCATGCATACGCAATGTTTGCAGCGGCTGCCCACCTCACGCCACTGATCCGTCGAGACGCGCCGACCCCCATTACCGACGAGGCCACCACCTGGGCGGTGCTCACGGGCCAGCCCAACAAAGAGGACCCCAGTATGACCGAAGTGGCGGTAATCTGGGACGCGAAAGAATGGACAGGCTCTAACCGGCAAATACCATACCCCACGGTCTTGACGATTCGCCATCCTCCGACAGACAACCCCAGGGCGAGAGCCCCTGCACAGCTTATCACAACCCACTGCGGAATCGGCATGCTCTCCCCCATTCGATAGACTCCCACAAAAAGCACCAGTGCAATTATTCCCATGGACTTCTGGGCATCATTGGAACCGTGGCTTGCTGCCAGGAAAATCATCGACGGCTTTTGCAGAGCAGCGAAAAGATGTCCGACTGCTCGGTGTACGCCGGAGAACAGCCTTCTGATGGCTGCAAACAAAAAGAAGCCGACTACAATTCCGACAAGGGGCGTAAGCAACAAAGGGAGCAACACATTCCATAAGACTGTCTCGGTAGCTATTCCGTCCAGCCCCATAGCCATCCAGCCTGCTCCGACCAGCCCGCCTATCAGGGCGTGGGAACTGCTGGAAGGTAGTCCCAGAAACCATGTAACGAAATTCCACACGATGGCCGCACTTACCGCACCAATAGCTATGGAATATACGTGTTCGACACGCAGGAGTCCAAGCACGTCGGTCTTCAAGATACCGCCGGCCATGGTCTGGGCCACTGCGGTTCCCAGCACGACAGCTCCTGCAAATTCGGAGACCGTTGCCAGCGCCAGGGCCCTCACGGGATGCATGGACTTTGAACAGATAATCGTAGCAACGACGTTGGCTCCATCGTGAAATCCGTTTACAAAGGCATAAATGATCGTCATGCCAATAGAAATGTACAGCAGGAGTTCTGTCACAATCGGTCTCTAAGCCCTGGTGTTTTGCTTTATTACAGTCAAGTATCAAACATATCCGGCTGGAAATCAAGAGTCAAAGACATGATGGAATGCAGAGGGGGAGGTTGAAAAGTCTTTTCAAATTACGTATTATTCACAGGATATGATAACCTGTACGTGTCGTTCACTGTCAGAGGTCATCAAGATGGAAGTCAGAAGAAGCCAAGTTAGCGATTCCCACCGTCTTCAAGCAGGCCAACTGGATATGCCGAATAGGCTCTTGCTCGGTCCAGGCCCGTCCAATGTCCACGCCAGGGTGCGGCAGGCCTTGGGGATGAACGAGGTCGGACATCTAGACCCGACATTCATTGAACTCATGAACGAGTCTCAAGAGTTACTCAGGTACGTCTGGCAAACCGATAATCCCTTCACCATTCCTGTCAGCGGTACGGGCAGTGCAGCTATGGAAGCGACTCTAGCGAACTGTGTCGAACCCGGGGACGTTGTCCTCATAGGAGTGAACGGTTATTTCGGGGAGAGGCTGTGCGACATGGCGTCTCGTTACGGAGCGGACGTTCGTCGCCTTGAGAGGCCCTGGGGAGAGGTCTTCACCGTCGAGGAGATGGCCGGAGGATTGGAAACCCATAGGCCCGCCGTGTTGGGCCTCGTTCATGGGGAAACATCCACCGGGGCTCTGCAACCGATGACTGGAATAGGCAAACTGTGTCGAGAGTTTGACTGCCTGCTCTTGCTGGACACAGTCACCAGCCTGGGCGGTGTTCCCGTGTTTCTGGATCACTGGCACGTGGACATGTCTTACAGCGGAAGCCAAAAGTGCCTGAGCTGTCCTCCCGGCATCTCGCCTCTGACACTCGGCGAAAGGGCTCTGGCCAAGCTTAACCATCGAAAGTCAAAGGTGCCCAACTGGTACTTGGACATGAGCCTCGTGGGCAAGTATTGGGGCAAGGAGCGCACGTATCACCATACCGCGCCTATTACTATGAACTATGCACTGCGCGAGGCATTACGACTCATAGCTGAAGAAGGTCTTTGGGAACGTTGGGAACGACACAGAAAAACTGCCGAGTTGCTCTGGGAAGGACTTGAAGACCTCGGGATCGACTGCCATGTCGATAAAGAGTTCCGCCTGCCGAGCCTCACCACGGCGCTGGTCCCTGACGGAGTTGACGGGAAGGCAGTGATCGCCTATCTCCTGCAAAACTTTAACATTGAAGTTGCGGGAGGCCTCGGTCAACTTGCAGGCCGAGTTTGGCGTATCGGCCTGATGGGTTTCAACAGCCGCGCTGAGAATGTCTTGCTTCTGCTGGCAGCCCTAAAAAAGGCGTTGGAAGCTTGCTGTTAGAACTTCATGAGAACCTGTGTCTGATGTGCGGCTGCAAAGCACACCCTTTTAAACTGGATGCCGGATCAAGTCCGGCATGACGAGAGGCTCTTGCTGGATGCCACATCTTTTCCTGTCATTCCCACACCCTTCTTCGTCATTCCGGCGGAAGCAGGAATTCAGGACACGGAAAGCGAATCGTTATGATACGCGGCGAGAGGACAAACTATATCCCGACGGGGCTGCTCTTCTCATCTGCCAGCGAGAAGCCGACTACGAATTCCGAACCGCCGCTCTGTGCGCAATCCCCCACTATATTGCAGTTCCGACAAGGCTCCAAATCTCCGCGTAACCCTTCCTCGGACTCGATGAGACGGGGACATCGGTCACTCTTGAAGGTCAGGTTAAACCCATACAGCTCGGAAAACATCCTGATCCTGAGCAAGTCGATGCCTTTTCCTCCCGCGTTAAAGGAATATGGGCGCCTGCTGGAGTAGTCTTCAATATTCTGCACTGGGTAAAAACCTTCAAAGATCAGTTCTTTGTCCTTTTCGGGAATCCCTATTCCTGTGTCGGTTACGGTCAGCACATACCTGTTGCCTTTGACTCGTCCCGTTACTCGTACAAGCCCGTGATTCGGTGTTGCCTCAATAGCGTTTCTGATGAGTCCCTCCATGATGGCCTGCAACACGTTACAAGATATCAACAGCTCTCCATCTTGCAGATCAAAGTCGAGGCGAACCTGCCGCTTCTCCTTGTCGGCTTTTGACCTGATGTAATCAAAGACTGGTTGACCGAATTCCTTGATATTGATTCGTTCCAGTTCGTCCTGCCTCACGGGAAAGGTTTTTTCGAGCCACTTGTGGATGACCGTGGCTGCTCTCTCGATTTCAGGAGTCCACTCCGTCTGAACCTCCATCAGATCAAGGGCGGCTTGCAGAAAACCGGTTATGTACCTCCTTTCCCATGAGTAGCCCGTCATGATGATGCTTTCGACTTGTAACTCCAGCCTATTGAGACTCTGCACGTGGCGGTTCATCCGATCCAGGGCGCGATCGAAATCGTTGATTCCCATGTCCTGGAGCTTCCTCTCCATAGTGGCCAAGGTGCCGCGTATTATGGATAGAGGAGTTCTGAGTTCATGAGAAAGATGATTGAGTGTCTTTGACTTGACTCGGTTAAGGTCTTCCAATTCCCGATATGATTTCAACATCTCTTCAAAGAAGGAGGCATTCTCAACAGCCATAGCCACGACACCGCCCAGCGAGCTGAGCACGTGAACATCGTCTTCGGAGAATTGACCTTCTTTCTTGTTAAGCACGACAAGACAACCGATGGTCTTTTCTCTCGTATGCAGGGGGACTATGATCTCATTTCGTATGACAAACCCGGCGCGATCTTCAAACGGTTTGAAGAATAGTGGATTACTTGTGGGGTCATTGAGCAGTGCGGGTTCACCGGAATGAAACACCTGGCCACTGATACTCTTGTCAACCGGTATTCTTAATTCTGCGCTTTTTCGTTGGATCAATCCTCTTTCGTCCTGGACTTCGCGCCAATAAAGGTCTCCTCTCCGCTCGTCGTGCAGCAGGACGCCTGCCGCCTCTGAAGCTAATGCAGCTCTCAGTTCATTGATCACCACCGACAGCAAATGATCCAGGTCCATCGTTGTGCCCAGCGCCATGCTGGACCGGTAGATCATTTCTAAATCATCTCGAGATTTCTGGAGTTTTTTGTATACGGTCGCGTTATCGATAGCCAGGGATATTGATCCGGCCATGGAGATCAAGAGTGCCTCATCCTGATCAGTGAAGTCACCGCCGATTTTGTTCATGGTCATGAGAACGCCGATGGTCTTGTTCTTTGCGTTCAACGGAACCTGAAGCACCTTACGAATCTCGAAACCACTCTTTCTTGTCATTTCTGGGTAATAGCGAGGATCTTTGGAAACATCATTTACCCGGGCGGGTATGTTGTTTTTGAAAACCCAACCGGCAATACTGTGATCAAGTGGGAGCCGTAATGCCTCTGACTGGGGGGCGAGAATGTGCCTGGAGTCCCGGACTTGCCGCCAATAAAGGTCATGTCGGTTCTCGTCGTAAAGAAGAACGCCGGCCCCTTCGGTTAACAGTGCTTTATTCACCTCATCGATTATGATTACGAGCAGTTCATCCAAATCGATGGTCGAGGCGAGCGCCTCAGCAATATTGCATAGGATTGAGAGATCGAAAAGTTCATGGTCTTCGAGGTTCATAGCGCTGTCTATGAGTTCGCCCGCCATCCCTTCCAGTTCCGCAACGCGTTTCTCTAATTCCTCGTAAGTGGGTTTCGACATCAAGCGCTCCTTGGCTTCAAACATGACAAGTATGACTTTCTATCGCGAGCGTCAAAATTAATGTCCGATTCGCTGTCCGGCGCCAAGCACGAATCTCCCTGGGAGCGCAGGCTTCCAGCCTCCAAAAGGTACAGCAATTGTGGGCAGGCAAGATGCCTGCACTCCCAGGAAACCAGTATGATCAAAAGCAATCGGTGAGCCCTTTCACGCGAGTGCGGCAGATATCTCGAAAATTGTTCACCCCAGTAAAGAATTCTCTCATCATAATGACCCAGAGGTACCGCCCCTTCTGAGTAAGTCTCAGGAACCCGTTGTCCTGAACCAGGGCGCCGGAGAGCCGGAGGAAGGGGATTTCCTTCCAAAGTGTCTTCATGAATCTTCCATCGAATTTCTCTTCGGCTTTGCTCACTTCCAAATAAGCGCCGAACAATTTCATCATGAAGTCATAATGAATTTGTTCCGTCATTGTGAAGTCTTTCTTTGCCAATAACGGAAATTTTCCTTTTTCAACGCTATCAATATATTGTCCGACAGAGAAGGTGTTGGCATAGCACGATCCGCCGACATAACCGAAAGATCCGCTCCCTGCTCCAACGTATTCGTCGTAATCTACTATGTACTCGTCTATCGTGCTAGTGTGACGCGAGAAACACCATGCGGTCCCAAAACCGTATTTCGGTTGAAGCATCGATACGATCCTGCCGTAAAAAAATTTCTCCTTGCGATAGCTTATCGGACCGAACCTTTCTGCAAGCTGTTTGCGTGTCATGTCCGACACCATGAGTCATCGAAACTCTGCACGCCGACAGACAGACGGTTAACGCCGCCGTCTTTGAGTACGCCGACTATCTCTTCAGTAAGATGATTAGGGTTCGTCTCCAGGGAAACTTGATTCACGCCGAACAGCTTTTTTAGGTCGTCGAGCAGCTCTGCGAGTTCCTGCGGCATTACCGTGGGGGTTCCCCCTCCCACGTAAACCGAAGTGAAATTGAAGCCGAGGTCGGCGTAGAATCTGATTTCCTGATCAAGACATTTGAAGTAAGTGCGGGCAAGATCCCGGTCAAGCCGGAAACGATTGAAGGAACAGTAGGGACACAACTCCTCGCAGAAAGGAATATGGACGTAGAGGAGATAGCTGGTTCCTGATTTCGGCGTTGGCGGAACCACGCTGTCCAAGTCAGTAAAATTTAGAATTTGGGCATTCTTACGCTTAAGGTAAGAGGTCAACAGATTCTCTATGATCATCAGGCGCCTGCGTTCTCAAAAGTATGACGGCATGCCTCCATAACTCCGGACCCCTTCCCCGCCTGCTGAGAAACTTCCTGAGCCGAACTGCCACCTTCTTAGTGACTTTTCAATTTGGGTGGAGACAAGGCGAGAATCTGCGATATAATTCCATCAAATGCCTCTGACGTCGGTGATGTGGGATATTCCAGAACATAGGGCCTGCCCTCGTCGGAAGTAACAACGAGTCGTGGATCTATGGGGATTCGGCCCAGGAAGCGAAACCCCGTCTCGAGTGCCAGTCTCTCTCCACCGCCGCTATCGAAAAGTTGGTGAGTTGCCCCGCATTCGGGACAAACGAAACCGCTCATGTTCTCTATGATGCCGAAAACGGGCATCCCCAGGCTCTTGCAGAACCGGATGGACTTTCTCACGTCTTTGAGTGCTACCTTCTGGGGGGTGGTAACTATGACGGCCTGCGAACGAGGCGGCGCCATTTGGCATATAGAAAGAGGTTCGTCACCGGTGCCCGGAGGAGCGTCGACAATGAGAAAGTCGAGGTCTCCCCAGTCAACTTCCGCGATGAATTGCCTGATCATACGGTGTTTCATCGGACCACGCCATATTACCGCTTCGTGGGTCTGGTCTTTGACAACAAATTCCATGGACATTACCTTCAAGTGATCGTTGTACCTGACAGGAACCATTCCTCTTTCATTCACGCCTGGAATTTGTGCTCCCTCCAGCTTCAAAAGCATCGGTACGCTTGGCCCGTGAATATCGATATCCAGCAATCCTACTTCACGGTCTGAAGCTGCCAGGGCCGTTGCAAGATTTACCGCTACAGTGCTCTTGCCCACCCCACCCTTGCCTGAGAGAATCATAAGGGTATTTTCAATTCTGGTTAGGCTGTCGGCCAGTATGAGATCATCTCGAAGTTCATCGATTTCTTCTTTGGAAAGCGCTGGTTTTCTCTTTTCGTATGTCATGGGTTTCCCGCTTTTAGTAATACAGAGTTTCAAATAATGTTGATGCTGTCCAGAAGCTTTTTCGCCTTAACCCGGTGGACATCCAGGCCTACTTCTCGAACTGATAAGCCTAGAGCCAACCCCACCAGTTGAGTAAGGAAGAAAGTCGGGATTTTTTCTCCATCCTTGGTTTTGCGAGACAGGACTATTTGTCCCAAGTCGAACTGTTCGAAGCAGGACGGGCAGATCACTGACAACGCCTGAATATTTCTCTCCTGAATATAGGAAAGCTTTTGCCTGGTGATGGCATATCCGGCATCCTGGTCTACGTTCGCACCCAGCGGCGAACCGCAGCAAAGGAACTTTCTGGAAAACTCAGTCGGTTCCACCCCTATGATGGAAAGGAGGTGGTCCATCTTTACGGGGACGTACGATTCGGCATCCGACAGTTCTTCAGGATACATGACCTTCGGAGGCCTGAAATAATGGCATCCGTAATGGCATCCGACTCGGAGAGGTATATCTCGGACCTTCTCTTTTATGAGTCTCTCAACCATGACGTCCTGGTAAAGAACATCCAAGATGTGGGTTACTTCTATAGTTCCCCGAAAAGAGTGGTTATGCTCTTCGAGCAGCTTGTTGACCTTACGTTTTCTTGACTCACTCTGTCTAAGAACATGGTTTGCCTCTTTGAGCGTATTGACGCATCCGGAACACAGTGTCAGAAGGTCGAGGCCTGCTTCTTCGGCCAGGCAGAGGTTCCTGGCCGCCAATGCCAGCCAGGATTCGTAATGTACCAGTTTCATGCTGCTTGTAGGAGGACAGCATGAGAAGGGTAGATCCAAAAGCTCTATACCAAGACGGGCACACACCTGACGAGTAGCCGCTTCGAAGCCGGGATACTTTATTGGGATAGCGCATCCGAGAAACAACGCATATTTCATAGCAACCTTTGTGGGCTTTCTTTGAAACTACGCCCTGGAATTCAGAATTCTATCACTTCACCCAGCCCGGTTTTCTTAAGGATTTGCCTTATCTCATCTATTTGGGCGGGCGGAAGAGGATCAAGACCGTGATGGAACCTCATTTCATCAAGCTGGTGGACGATCATGGAGCGACCTGTCTTGGCCAGGAGTTCTATGGCCATACTCAACCTGCCTGGGATATTTCCTCTCCGTGCGGCGGAATTCCTCAAAGCCACCAACAGTTCGGAAATAGGAATTTTTTGGGGACAACGGTCCTCGCAGACATTGCAGGTGCAGCACAGCCAAATTCTTTCGTCTTCTACAACCTCGTCATATCCTACGCCGAGGCATTTGAGGATAGTCTCCCTAGGGCCAAAGGCAGGAGCGACCTCCATGGCGGGACAAGACCCGGTACACCGTGCGCATTGATAGCATTCGTACAGTTCTTCTCTCTTGAAATGCTTCCAGATTTTGAAACCGGTCATGATGCCTCGCTCTTTTTGCATTGGGTTTTCTTCAGCTTATCCACGGCATCCAGGATCTTCTTACGGGTCAGTTTTTTGAGGCCTTCTTCCATTTCCTGGATTACCCTTGCGAACTGTGCCCCTTCGGATGCAGATACCCAGGCCAACCTGAGCCGATCCTTGTTGATTTCAAGCTTGTCCATTCGTCTCCAGAATTTTTCGATTCGGCGTGCGGTATTCTGGTTTGCGTTATTATAGTGACAATCGGAGGGATGACAGCCTGACACCAGAACACCCCCTACACCCTTGAGAAAGGCCCTCTCAATCCACCGAGGGGAAACGCGTGCTGAACACATTGTCCGTATAATGCGCACGTTGTGAGGGTACTGGATTCGAGAAACACCGGCAAAGTCCGCGCCGGCATAGGAACACCAGTTGCAAGCAAATGCAATGATCTTCTCGCGGGCATTTTCCTCAAGGGCTTTGTCGATCTGGCCCACTATCTGTTCCTCCGTGAAGTGAGCCTGGTCGATTGCCCCGAATCTGCACTCCGGCACACACGCCCCACATCCTTGACAGGCAGCCTCTATTACACGAAAGTATCCCTGATCTTTGTTCCCTTCGATTGCGTGATAAGGACAGACCCTGGCGCACAAGCCACACGCAGTACACTTGCCGGAATCTATCCTTGCCGTAATTGCCGGCACCTTGACCTCGCCTTTACTCATCAGAATGTTGGCCCGGGAAGCCGCAGCGGAAGCCTGGGTCACCGAATCTTTTATGTCTTTCGGACCTTCAGCCGCGCCGGCCAGGAAGACGCCCCCCGTCGTGGTATCCACGGGACGAAGCTTGGGATGGGCTTCCATATAGAAACCGTCCGTGTCGGCGGAGAGATTTAACAGTCGCTGTAGTGTTCCTGAGTCCTTGCGGGGTTTTATTCCTACGGAAAGTATAACCATGTCCATCGAATGTCGATAGTGGCTTCCCAGAAGGGTATTCTCGCCTAGAAGAGTGAGATCGCCGGTATTAATGTCCTCGATGATTTCGCCTGGGATGCCTCTGACAAACGTGACCCCTTCACGACGTGCCCGCTGGAACAGATCCTCGAAACCTTTGCCGAATGCTCGAATATCGAGGTAAAATACGTAGATCTCAGTGTCGGGCCAATGTTCTTTGATCAAGAGCGCATCCTTGATTGTATTCATGCAGCAGACGTTGCTGCAATAGGGATTGCTACGCTTGCTCCTGGAGCCTATACACTGAAGGAAAGCCACTTTGGCGGGCCTCTTGCGGTCTGAAGGCCGAATAAGCTCTCCCCCTGATGGGCCGCCTGCGCTGATCAGTCTTTCAAATTCTAGTGTAGTGATAACATTGGGGAATTTTCCGTATCCAAGTTCCGTGAGAGCTGTCGGATCATAGACGTCTACCCCCGTTGCCACTACGATTGTCCCTACCTCAATGTTCAAGAGTTCATCTTGTTCTGCGAAATCTATGCATTTGCGCGTACAGGCTTGGAAGCACCTGTCGCAAGCCACTATGCCCTGATTGTTAAGGCACCGATTCATATCTATGAGGAATCTTGAAGGAACCGCTTGTGCAAAAGGTATGTAGATTGCCCGTCGTATGGAAAGACCTGCGTTGAACTCGTCCGGAGCCAATTGAGGACATGCTTGGATGCACTCACCGCATGCGCTGCATTCCTTACTCACATGACGAGCCTTTTTCAGGATCTTGACTCTGAAGTTCCCGATGTGACCCTGGACTTCCTTGACCTCGGACAGCGTGAGTAAGTCGATGTTCGGATGGCGTCCCACTTCGCTCATCTTGGGGGCTAAAATGCAGATTGAGCAGTCCATAGTGGGAAACGTCTTGTCTATCTGGGCCATCCGGCCACCGATACTACCGGTGCGCTCCACCAAGTAAACCTTGTAGCCGGAGTCGGCCATATCGAGAGACGCCTGGATCCCCGCAACACCCCCTCCTACCACCATCGCTTTTCTGATAATCGGAACTGTCAATTCGAACTGAGGCATAAGGTTGGCGGCCCTACTGACGGCCATTCCTACCAGATCCTTGGCTTTGGCTGTTGCGTGGTCCTTATCGTGAAGATGAACCCATGAGCAGTGCTCACGGATATTGGCCATTTCGAGAAGATATGGGTTTAGCCCTGCACTTTCACACGCGGCCCGGAATGTAGGCTCATGGAGTCTTGGAGTACACGATGCCACTACTACTCTATTGAGTTTGTGTTCCCTGATATCGGCCTTGATCTGCTCTTGCCCCGGTTCGGAGCATGCGTACAGTGAATCCACAGCAAGCGCCACACCCGGAAGATGTCCAGCGTATTCGGCGACTTCTTCGCAGCGGACCGTTCCACCGATATTTTTCCCGCAGTGGCACACATAGACCCCGATCCTGAGATCGTTCGACAGAAACTGGGTATCAGGTTTTTCTAATTTGTCTTTCAATTGAACTATAACCTCCACGGGATTGCCACTCGTGGGCCGGGTTTGATACAGTCCCGGTCAAAGCCGTCCGATAGACTTTCACAACCACGCTTCCTGAAAGGATACTCCCTGCAACTGTTGGAATTCCTAAGCAGAGGCTTCCTTTTTTTTCACAAGCTTTACACCGTATTCATAACCCTTGTTAAAAGCAGACATGTTCAATTCCTCGGTTCCCGGAGGTATTGATGAAAGTACTGCTTCTTTCATGGCATCGTATGTTATTACGCCTCCCAGAGCCGCTACAGCTCCCAAGATAACTATGTTGGCCACGATCTTCCGGCCCATTTCTTCGGCAATGCGAGTGGCAGGGACCCTGTGAATTGTTATTCCCTCGGGATCGTGAGGGAGCTTGACCAGATCTTCGTCAACGATCAGAATTCCGTTCGGCCTGATGAATTGACCGTATGTGCTCAAAGCGCCTTGGCTCATCAGGACAAGGACATGAGGATTCTCCACTTTGGGATAATGTATCGTCCCGTCCGATATGATGACATCCGCGCTGCATGAGCCTCCTCTGGCTTCCGGTCCGTAGCTTTGAGTGAAAACCGCATTCTTCTTTTCAAAGAGCGAGGCTGCTTTGCCCAAAATGTGACCTGAAAGTATTATGCCCTGACCTCCGAACCCGGCCAGTCTTATCTCCCTTTTTTCGTTCATGCCGTCCTGCCCTTTTCCTTGCTCTTACCCTTTGCCATAGCCTTGGAGAGAACGGTGGTTCGATAATTTTCCATGAAATCAGGCCGTTCCACATCAACGAAAGTTCCCACCAAGATTTTTTCTTTCAGTCGAATGGTTGCTCCTCCGGGATCGGCGCCATTTCGAACCTCTGACATGTCCCTGTAATAGCGCATTTCATCCAGCCCGCTGCCAAGCTTATTGGGCCTGCCGTAACCTGTGGGACAAGGAGCAATAGCCTCGATAAAAGTGAACCCTTTCTTGTCAAGGGTCTGACCTATTGAATGAGCGAGTTGCCGAGGATGAAAAGTGGTCCAGCGGGCCACGTATACCGCTCCGGCTGCATGGGCAAGGTACGGAAGATTGAAACCGGGCTCCGCGTTTCCAAAAGGTGTCGTTGAAGTAATAGCTCCCAAAGGCGTGGTTGGGGCGACTTGGCCTCCCGTCATGCCGAAATTGAAGTTGTTGACGCAGAGCACCTTCAGGTTAACGTTTCTGCGGGCTGCGTGAATGAAGTGATTGCCTCCAATGGCAAATAGATCGCCGTCGCCGGAAAAAACTGTCACGTGCATGTCAGGTTTCACCAGCGCGAGTCCGGTTGCAAAGGGAATGGCCCTTCCATGAGTGGTGTGGTACGTGTCCATGTCCAGATAGCCCGCAACACGGCCTGTACATCCTATTCCCGATACCACTGCGCATTTGTCTACGGGCAAACCTTTTCGTCTGATAGCGTCGATGAAAGTCGTGAGGACCACTCCCAGACCGCACCCAGGGCACCAGATGTGAGGAATCCTCCCAGGTTTCAAATATTTGTCATCCGGATGCAGACCGTGGTCCTGCTTGACAACGGAGTCCGCGGCCTCTTTGTCGAATGGATCCAGTTTTCTGAGACGTATTTTCATCAGCGCTCCAAATTCCGACAAGACTTAACAATGATTCCCTGGTAGCGACAACGCTATTCACGGCAACTAAGGCAGAGAAAATGACATCATCTACAGATACTCGCCGACCGCTTCCGCTATTTCGCCGGGAGTGTGGACAGCTCCTCCCATGAGGCCGACCAGCATCACTTCGGCTTTTCCTTGTGCGGTGCGTTCCACCTCGTATGCAATTTGTCCGTAGTTAATCTCAGGGACCACAAAGGCCTTTACCCTTTGAGCCAGAGAGCGGACAATTGTCGAAGGAAACGGCCACAATGTTATGAGTCGAAGCAAACCGACCTTTCGGCCTTGGTTTCTCAAATCCTCCACTGCCTGCCTGGCGGTACGTGCTGTGCAGCCGTAAGCCACTAATACAACCTCTGCGTCTTCGAGTTCCACGGCTTCGACCCGAATGATCTTGTCGGCGTTTTTTTTGATTTTGTCCACGATATGACGCACGTTTCGTTCCTGGACGGCGTCCGTAATTACCGGGTATCCTCGCTCGTCGTGCGTAAGGCCTGTAACGTGAACATGGTAGCCTTGACCCGCAACAGCCATTGGAGCAGGCAGAGGACCGGTCGTGTCAAAGGGCAGGTAGTCTTCTCGCTTGCCTTGGGGCGTCCTGCGCTGGACAATGTGAAGATTTTCACGTTTGGGAATGACTACCTTCTCAGTCATGTGCCCCACCACTTCGTCCGCCATGACGAAAACCGGCTGCCGGTAAATTTCCGAAAGATTAAATGCATCGAGAGTGAAGTCAAAACAATCCTGCGGCGAAGATGGTGCCAATGCTATGCAGCCGTAATCCCCGTGAGAGCCCCACCGAGCCTGCATGACGTCCGCCTGCCCTACAAGGGTGGGCAATCCAGTGGAAGGGCCGCCTCTCTGGATGTTCACAACGACGCATGGAGTCTCTGTTATCATGCCGAGACCGATATTCTCCATCATCAGCGAGAAGCCGGGACCGGATGTGGATGTCATGGACTTGACTCCTCCCCAGGACGCCCCCAGAATCGCAGCCATTGATGCGATCTCGTCTTCCATTTGAATGTAGACTCCGCCTATTTCAGGAAGCCGGCGGGCCATACGCTCCGCCACCTCTGTGGCAGGGGTAATGGGATACCCGGCGAAAAACCGGCAACCCGCCGCTAAACCTCCTTCCGCACATGCTGCGTCACCATGAATGAAATGCTCACCGCTAAGAACATCCTTGTCCGCCATATCTTTGATCCTAACTTATCAATGCTTCGGTAGTTTGAGACAACTGAAGGGGTATAGACTATCTCGGATGGTTTAGGCCGATCAAGTTTCTCACGGGTTTCAACGCTTAAGATATCTCTTGTCTTTCCGGGAGTAACGAGTGGTGACCTTTTGGATGTCATCCTCCGTGATCTTCTTGGCTTCCTTCAGCTCGGTGAAGATAGCGAATTCAGGACAAATCAAACTGCAGAGGCCGCACTCGACGCAGTCCTCGGCATCGAAAACGAGTTCGGGCGGATGGTATCCTTTTGCGTTGAACCGTTTGCTCTGTTTGAGGCATTCGTTGGGGCAGAATTCGATACAGAAGCCGCATCCTTTGCAACGGTTGTCTATAATATGAACCTGTCCTTGCGGAATGGAATGGGCCTCGGCATCCAACGGTAGCCGCCAGAATGTCATAATGTTTATCTCCGCCTAATAAGCTCTTCAATCCTTGATTATAAATCATTCTCCACATTAGTCAATGCCAAGAACCGGCGACTTCAAACCGCATCCAAGCCATGAAGATGAGGCTGACAATAGTCGTGCAGGCAATCGTTTTGTTGTTCACGTGTCCGGCCTGGGGCCAGAACAAGCAGGTGCGCCATGCTCATGGTCGGCTGGTGGAGACCTGGAGTCAGCATGGTTCAAGCACCGATGTTCGCGGACCTGATGGAAGCCTGAAGGAAATCAGGACTCACAGCGGTAATCAAATTGAGGTGCGGGACAGGAACGGGCGGTTGCTGAGGATTTAGCGAGTAGAAAAATGAACCGGAAAGAGCGCTTCTTGCGCGGTAAGATCTGGCCAACGCTTGTTCCGTGACTTTTTGACCTGATCGCATGTCTTGGAAACGGTGACTGGACCACGCTGGTCGAGGTGGGTGTAGTCCGTGGCGATTGCCAAGGCTGCAAGAGGTATAATCTAAGACGTTTGAAGAACGTAAAGACAAACTGGGTGTGTGCCCTGATCTGCCCAGTGGTTCAGGTAGAATGAAGGAACATAATGCTGTTTATTGGTCCTGAGAGTCATTTTGAATTTGTCATGCCAGGTATGTTGCTTGAATTCCTTTCCCTTCAAACCTTTTGGAGGAAACATCTTTTCACGGGATACCGTTTTGATGTAACATTGCCCATTTAGCTCTGTCAAAGACGATTTCTGGCTGATCCTGCTAATAAGCCTTAATTTCTCCCCGAACAGATCGGGCACGTGAAAGGCATGACAATGCCGGGAGACAAGGAAGATGGGATGGGGTGTTTTGGTTTCCGCTCCGGGCGAGGGGGAGCCCATACGGCACGCACCATGATGCTTGAAGAGCTTGAACTGTTGATGGCTCATGTTCCAGGGGAGAATGCCAAAAAAGAGGTATACATTCACGCAATTCAGACGGACAACTGTCTGGCCAAGCGGTCGGGACAGACACGAAAACTCTCTGCTCGCCACCTCATAGAGCTGTATTCTCTTGATCCCGATGCAACTCTTTTCAGAGTCTTACGATATTTCTGGATGCGAGATCCTCAATCACACAAGCTCTTAGCCTTTTTGAGTGCATATACACGAGACAATGTACTTAGGTTGAGCGCCCCATTCATGTTGGGTATTCAGGAGGGAAGTCCTGTAAATAAAATCGAACTGGAGGCTTTCATCGACAATCTGGAACCTGGACGGTTCAGCAGGGCAACTCTGAAGTCAGTGGCACGAAACCTCAATTCCACCTGGACCAAGTCAGGCCATGTGAAAGGTCGCGTGAGAAAGATCCGCTCACGAGCAGTCCCCTCAGCAGGTTCTGTAGCCTACGCACTATTTCTAGGATATCTAAGAGGCATCAGGGGGCCCGCGCTTTTTGAAACCGAATACGCTAAGCTCCTCGATTGTTCGGTTCAAAGGGCCATCGAGCTTTCCGAAGAGGCATCAAGAAAAGGTTGGATTGTTGTCAAACGGGTCGGAACCGTTATCGAAGTGCTGTTTCCACATCTCCTGACCCCGGATGAAAAGGAGTGGGTCCGTGAGCAAAATCAGCCGACTTATCAAGTCTTATAGCAGATTCATCTCCGTTCCGTGGCATGATGATGCAGCGCCTCCGCAACGAGTTATCTTCTGCGTGTACGATGAGGGTGATGAACTCCCCCTCCGTGTCCAAGTAGAAGAGTTCGAGATCGTCACCAAAGCAGCCGGTCATCATTGGACTCTTTTCGATCTGACCAATGCCTTCGAAAGCTGGCTTACCAGTGAAAAATATTCGAAGAGCTACTTCCAAAAGCCGCACTTGCTCGGAAATCTGTTACCCAGGTATTTGGATTACATAACGTGCCAATTTGAGAATTTCCTGAGTGAAAAAGATGTGAGTGGCAACTCCGTTGTTGCATTGATCGGTGTCGGCTCTCTGTTTGGTTTTCTCAAAGCCAAGGATGTGGTCGATAGGTTGGCACCCCAAGTCCCGGGTCGTCTCGTTGTTTTCTTTCCCGGGACCTTTGAAAACAACAATTACAGGTTGCTCGACGGTTACGACGGGTGGAACTACTTGGCAGTACCAATAACCGCTGATAAGGAGTTTTGATCTGAGGTTCGCCATGCTAAACAGGGACATTTATTTGAAGGATCCCTCAAAGGTTAAGCTCGCAAATGAGGGGGTCGCAAACGTAAATGACGATGCAACGACTCAGGCTCTGGCTGTTCTCCGGTACGAGTTGGAGACTTTTGTATGTGACGGCCAGTATGCAAAGGGCTTGGAACATATCCTCGATACTTACCTTAAGAACATCGATCAACTACAGCAACCGGCAGTTTGGGTGAGCGGTTTTTACGGATCAGGTAAATCCCATTTCGTGAAAATGCTGCGGGCTCTTTGGGTTGACAGTGTATTCGAGGATGGAGCTACTGCCCGTGGAATTGCTGCACTTCCGGAGGGCGTACGCGATCTACTCAGGGAACTAAGCACCCAGGGGAAACGGTATGGTGGGTTGCGTGCGGCATCTGGAACCCTGGGCGCTGGTGCAAGCGGGAGTGTTCGCCTAGCCCTGCTGCGGATCGTATTCAAGTCCGTTGGTTTGCCGGAACAGGAACCACAAGCCCGTTTTGTCATTTGGCTTAGAAAGGAAAACATCTACGAAAAGGTTCGCCAGATCGTCGAAGAAAATGGAGGAAATTGGCAGGAGGAGATCGATAGCTTCTATGTAGCTGAACTTCTTCATGAAGCTCTTGTGCATGCCAAGCCCGGCCTTTTCTCGTCGCCTGCCACGTGTGCTGACATTCTCATTAACCTCTACCCATATCGTTCGGATATCAGCAGCGATGAGATGGTAAAGCTGATTCTCCAGGCGCTGACCACGGATGGAAAATTCCCACTGACGCTGATCGTACTTGATGAAATTCAGCAATTTATCGGCGAAGACAGTCTACGTTCAAGCGATGTCCAGGAGATGGTTGAGGCGTGCTGCAAGCAAATAGGGGGAAAACTGCTTTTCGTTGGTACTGGTCAAACGGCTGTAACAGGTACAGCGAACCTCAAGAAGCTGGAAGGCCGATTCACTATCCGGATCGAACTGTCTGACGCCGATGTGGACGCAGTCATAAGGAAAGTGATCCTGGCCAAGAAACCTGAAGCCGTGAACGCCGTGAAAGAGGTCCTACAGACCAATCTCGGAGAAATCTCACGTCATCTGGCCGGCACGACACTTTGTCATCGCCAGGATGATGTTGAGTATTTCGCACAGGATTATCCTCTACTTCCCTCTCGGCGCCGTTTCTGGGAGAGCACACTCCGAGTTCTGGACCAGACTGGAACAGACAGCCAGTTGAGAAATCAACTCAGCATGGTTCACAAGGTCCTGCAGACTAATCTCAATGAGGAATTGGGCAATGTTGTACCCGCAGATTACCTCTACTTTGAGTCTGCGGACAAAATGCTGCAAGGACGCATTCTTCCCCGTAAGGTTTATGAAAAGACCATGCAATGGATCAGGGGATCGGAGGATGAACAAATCATGGCCAGGGCCTGCGGCCTGGTTTTCCTTATAAATAAGCTCTCAGGCAGCAACAATGAAATCGGCATCCAATCCACTCCTGACACAATTGCCGACCTCATGATTGAAAACATCTCAATCGGGAGTAGTACATTGCGGAGTAGGCTGCCCGACCTTCTCGACAAATGTCAATTGGTTATGAAGGTCGTATCAGAATACCGTATCCAAACCGAAGAGAGCACTGCTTGGAACGATGAATTCCTGAATCAGCGAAGTGAACTCCTTAACCAAGCCCACCGAGTGGAGGCGGAACGGGACGATAGAATACGTAAGAAATTTGGTGAACTGGTCAAGAAGCTTTCCCTGACACATGGCAGTTCAAAAGTGAACCGCGAAGTTTCTCCGGTGTTTGATACCCAGCTTCCGACAGACAATCAAAAGAGGATCTATGTCTGGGTCAGGACGGGTTGGTATGTGGATGAAAATTCCGTCAGGGTGGACGCCCGGCAGGCCTCGAATCAGTCACCCACTATATTTGTATTCATCCCAAAGCGGTCAGCAGACGATCTGAGGCGGAACGTGATCGACTTCAAGGCGGCGAGTTCCACTTTGGAAAAGCGAGGGGTTCCCAATACTGCTGAAGGGATAGAAGCGCGCTCCGCCATGGAAACCACGAAACAGACCTCCGAAGGAAAGATCAAAGAATTCTTGGCGGAGGCATTCGCGGGTTCGCACGTTTACCAAGGCGGGGGGAACGAGGTGCTGGGAACCAACCTGCAGGATGCCGTGCTCCAAGCAGCAGAGAGTGCTCTGGCTCGCCTTTATCCTCAGTTTCACATAGCAGATCAACCTGATTGGGAAAAGGTGTACGCGAACGCGAAGAAAGGGGCTCCCGATGCCCTCAAAGCCATCGGATATGCTGGAGAAACGGCGGACAATCCGGTGTGCAAAGCTGTCCTGGGATTTGTCGCTGGCGGTAAGAAGGGCTCGGAGATCCGTGATCACTTTGAAGCTCCGCCGTATGGATGGCCTCGTGATGCCACAGACGGTGGATTACAGGTTCTCCTAGTGACCGGATTGGTAAGAGGTTTGGGAGAGCGAGGAGAGTCTGTCAATCCCAAGGACCTTGAACGGAAACAGATTGGCAAGGCGCTATTCAAAATTGAATCCGCCACTGTAACCGCGACGCAACGCATTCAGGTCCGAATGTTGCTGGAGCGGCTTAAATGCCAACATAAACAGGGCGAGGAATTAGCAGCCATACCGGCATTCATCGAAAAAATGTTGAGTCTGGCCGACCGGGCGGGGGGAGAACCACCAAAGCCTAAGAAACCAGATACATCTTCTCTAGAGGACATTAGACTTTCCTCGGGAAACGACCAAATTCTGGCCCTATATAACAAACGTGAGGAGCTAACCAAAGCCACTGAGGAATGGACAGCCTTGGCCAATAGCATTGAAACCCGGTGGCAGTCCTGGCTGCATTTGCAGGATCTCTTGACCCATGCGGGAGACATAAATGCCGCCAAGGAGGCAGAACAGCAAGCTCAGGCGATCCAGAATCAACGTCTTCTTCTCTTTGATCCTGATCCAATAGAGCCGATTTTACACTTACTTCAGGACACGCTACGGGAAACCCTTATCAGTTTGAGGAATAGCTATGCCGAACGCATGGAAAAGCTGAAAACTGAACTGGAGAGCGATTCTTCTTGGAGTAAGCTATCTCCCGACGAAAGGGACAGTTTGTGGGAACAGTCTGAGATTTCGCCACCTCCTGAACTCCCCGTAGGCACCCTCGAAGATCTCATCAAGACCTTGGATGACCATCCCATCCATGTCTGGTATGACCGCATTGACGCACTCCCGGCGCGATTCGGACGCCTCCGGGAATCTGCAGCCAAATTACTGGAGCCGGAAACCCAGGTGGTAGAATTGCCCCACGACACCTTGAGAACGACCGAAGACGTTGAGGCCTGGGTGGAAAAAGTTAAACAAAAGCTGATGGAACAAATCAGAAAAGGCCCAATTATAGTCTAGCTGAAGCCGGAGCGTAGAGAGACGGATGGGAGAGGACTTGATCAGTCACCATTATGACGGAACGAGAGCATGCGCAGTATTATTGAAGTAGAAAAATTATTAGATGAACTCAATAACAACACTGCCGATAACATGGAAGGGCAGGACTTGGAGTTCAAGCAATGGAATGAGCGAAGCATGCAGGATTCCATTGGCACCGTTGTGGAGGCTGCGATCTGCATGGCCAATGGTGAGGGGGGAACCGTGGTCTTCGGGGTGGCAGACAAAGTAATCGGGCGCACCAGAGCCATATTAGGTGTTCCGAACGAAGTTGACGTAAACCTCTTGAAGAAAGCGGTTTATGACAAGACTGATCCCAAGATTACTCCGGTCTTCGAAGAACTCCACGTGCCTGAAGGGACAGGCAGACTGCTGATAATGCATATATATACCGGCATGCCTCCGTACACGGACACCGCCGGTAGCGGCACAGTTCGAATAGGCAAAGACTGCCAACCACTTACTGGAACTATGCGGCGCAGAATCTCAGTGGAAACAGGGGAAACAGACTTCACTGCGGAAACCATCACGGGAAATCTCGTTGACCTCCTTTCGCCTGCCGCCATGGAGCAGCTTCGAGACTTGGCGCGCAGAGAAACAGCACCACAGGAACTAACCGGGCTTTCCGATCATGATTTAATCGCTTCCCTACGTTTGATGCGAGACAGTAGACTTACTCGGGCCGGGTTGTTAATCGCCGGCAAGTCCCAGGCCATCCCTGATTCTTTTCCTGGCTACGTGTGGACGTATCTCAAGATGGAAGGGGACGCGCTCTACACGAACAGAACTGATAGTCGTGAGGCGTTGCCGATTGCATTACTGAGGCTCGAAGAACTCATTGATCGAGACAATCCTATAACTACTTTGGAATATGGTTTTTTTCATTTCGAATACCGTACCTATCCCCTCATCGCATTGCGTGAGGCCTTGCTCAACGCTTTGTGTCACGCTGACTATCGGGTCAACAGCCCCATAATGGTCAAGCACTATGTCGACCGCATTGAAATCAGTAACCCTGGAGGCTTTATAGGTGGTGTTTCCGCTTCAAATATTCTCCATCACCCGCCAGTGTCTCGCAACCCGTTGCTTGTCGATGCGCTACTCAGACTGCGTCTGGTCAACCGCAGTAACCTTGGCATCAGCAGGATGTATCAGGGTCTACTCATTGAAGGCAAGGAACCGCCGACTATCGAGGAAATAGAAGATTCTGTTCGAGTGACATTTCTGCATCAGGAGTTCTCCGGCTCTTTCCGCGCTTTTTTCGAAGAAGAAAGTCGCAGCGGGGCCACGTTGAAGGTGGATGAATTGATTATATTGCGATACCTCCTGTCGCATTCCGAAATGGACACCGCTACGGCCGCGTCACATTGCCAACGTTCGGAATCCATGGTCTGGGATCTGCTTTGCGGAATGGAACGAAAAGGGTACGTCGAACGAGGCGGGACCGGCCGAGGAACGTACTGGGTTTTACCCCCCCAAATTCACAAGAAATTAGCAGGCCCGGGTCACCCGGAACGTGATCGTCGCATTGATTGGGATGCCGCCAAGACCAGAATCCTAAGCGTATTAAAGGACCGTGAAAAGAGAGGGGAAAAGGGGCTATCCAACGAAGAGGTTAGACAAATAACACATTATGACAGGGCGCAAGTGAGGCGTCTCATGAAACAACTCATGAAGGAGAACGACTCAATAATCAAGACTGGAGAGCGCCGCTGGACACGCTACGAGTTATCTCTCTAGAGTTTCATAGAGAACGTTATAGCAATCCGGCTCTGACAAAGCGCGAGAGGCGCCCGTCCAAAGAAATGCTATAAAAATGCTCATAGAAAATTATCTATGAGATATCTATGAGATTGTTCCTTCTGTTTTCATCAGCAGCGTGCTCATGAGAAGGCTAAGGAGCACGACCAACAGAAAGGGCCATTTTCTCCCATTTGTCGTGTGCGGAAAAGGTATTTTCCCATGTTGCCTCTTGAAAAAAGCTTTCGGAACACACTGGAACGGACGGTGAGAGAAGCCCGTGATATTGCTGA
>JAPLJK010000097.1:0-23504 GCA_026388625.1 Deltaproteobacteria bacterium
AGATGGTAATGCCCGGGGACAATGTATCCCTTGAGGCTAAATTAATAACCCCCATAGCGATGGAGAAAGAACTCCGGTTCGCTATCAGGGAAGGCGGAAGAACCGTAGGCGCAGGCGTTATATCAGATATTCTGGAATAGAGCGCCTGAACCTCGCTAAGGATTCTATTATGGACATGAAAGCCCTTAAGATTCGGATTAGATTGAAGGCCTATGATCACAGGCTATTGGACCAATCTGCGGCTGAGATAGCTGACACTGCTTGGAGGACCGGCGCCAAGGTGGCTGGTCCCATTCCTCTGCCCACACGATTGCATAAGTATTGTGTGTTACGGTCCCCTCACATCGATAAGAAGTCCAGAGAGCAGTTTGAGATCCGTGTTCACAAGAGGTTGCTGGACATTCTGGAACCGACCCAGCACACGCTTGACGCATTGATGAAGCTTGATTTGTCTCCTGGTGTCGATGTGGAGATCAAGGCCTAATCGAGATTATGGGGAGCCGTAAATGATTCACGGAATGATTGGGAAAAAGCTCGGAATGATTCAGATATTCGATGAATCTGGTCAGGCTACGGGCGTGACGGTCGTGGAAGCCGGCCCATGCACAATTATCGGAAAAAAGGCCGAGTCGAGGGTTCAGGTTGGTTTTGGACCGACAAAAGAGAAGAAACTTTCTAAGCCCGTCCTGGGTCAATTCAGGCAGGCCGGTGTAGGCGCTTTTTCAGTTATGAAAGAATTTGTGGCGGACGAACCGGATTCGTTGGAGATAGGCCAGGAAATTAGGGCCGACATATTTGCCGCAGGGGAGAGAGTGAAGGTTGTTGGAACGAGCAAAGGCAAAGGTTTTGCCGGCGTCATCAAGAGGTGGAATTTCAGCGGTGGCCCGAAAACCCATGGATCACGTTCGCACAGGATACCCGGGTCGATTGGACAATGCGCGTGGCCTTCACGAGTCTTCAAAGGACAGAAAATGCCGGGTAGATTGGGAGGAACGAAGGTTACCGCTCCACGAGTAGAGGTACTTGAAGTTCGGTCTGACGAAAACCTGATTTTTCTCAAGGGCCCTATTCCAGGGGCAAGAGGGTCGCTCGTAATCATAAGGAAACGCTGATGGCTTCGGTAGATATACTAAACCAAAGGGGCGAAAAGGTCGACTCTGTAGATCTGGATGACAGCATATTCAATGCTGAGATCGACGAAAGTCTAGTTCAGAAGGTGGTACTATGGCAACTGGCCAAAAGGCGTGCCGGAACCGCATCCACAAAAACTAGAGGTGAAATCAGAGGAGGCGGGAAGAAGCCATGGCGTCAAAAGGGAACCGGCAGGGCTCGCGCCGGTACCAACCGGTCTCCGGTCTGGACTGGAGGCGGGACAGTCTTCGGGCCACAGCCTCGCTCGTATTCGTTTTCTCTTCCTAAGAAAATACGGAAAGCCGCGCTCAGAAGTGTACTAAGCGCAAGACTAAAAGAGAATCGTGTCACTGTGGTCGACAAAATAGTATTGGAGAGTCCGAGGACCAAGCTATTTCTTGAACCTGTCAAGGCTTTGGGCCTCGAAGCGGGCAAGACGCTTTTTGTAACTCGCGACAAGGACGTGGTCCTAAACCGATCGTCCAGGAACCTTTACCAAGTGATGATTCTCCCCGTAGATGGGTTAAATGTTTATGACCTGTTACGATTCGAGAAACTGGTACTTCTCCAGGATTCCATCCCCAGAATTTGTGAAAGGTTGGGGCGATGATGGAAGAATATAAAATAATTCGTCGGCCTATAGTGACCGAAAAAGGAACTGTCCTAAAAGACGAGAACAACCAGCTTATTTTCGAGGTCGATCCGGAATCTAACAAATCTGAAATCCGAAAAGCTGTGGAAAAACTATTCAAAGTGAAGGTGTTGTCAGTTCGCACACAGAATCGTTCAGGGAAACGTAAAAGATTGGGACGCACGGCCGGTCGCCGTAGAAACTGGAAGAAGGCTATTGTCTCGCTCAGGGAAGGCGATCGAGTAGATTTTTTTGAAGGGGTGTAAAAGGGGCAGTTCGCCATAGGACCTTGTTCGAAGGGTTTCAAGTCCTTTTGTATTACCCCCGAGGAATTCACACATGGCAATAAAGAAATTCAAGCCCACCTCTCCCGGTATAAGGTTCAAGACAGGTTTGACTTTCGATGAGATTACTACGGGGGAACCGCTCAAATCTCTGGTCAGAGGAATTCATAAGAATGGCGGCCGAAACAGCTATGGCCGGCTTACTGTCAGGCATCGGGGCGGTGGGCACAAGAGGCGTTTCAGGACAATCGACTTTAAGCGAGACAAACAGGACGTTCCCGGCATTGTGGCCAGTGTGGAGTACGATCCTAACCGGAGTGCCAGGCTGGCGCTTATAAAATACTCTGATGGCGATAGGCGCTACATCCTTTGGCCACAAGGTCTGCAAGTGGGTGATACGATCATAGCCGGCGACAGGGCGGACATTAAGCCAGGTAACTGTCTTCCGCTAAAGAATCTCCCTTTGGGAACGATGGTCCATAATGTGGAGATGAAGATCGGAAAAGGCGGACAGATGATCCGGTCTGCTGGTACCTACGGACAACTGATGGCGAAGGAAAAAGGTTATGTTCAACTCAAACTGCCAAGCGGAGAAGTCCGTATGGTTCTGGACCGCTGCCGCGCCACAGTGGGCCAGTTAGGCAACCTCGACCATGAAAACATTTCATTAGGGAAAGCTGGGCGCTCGCGTTTACTGGGTCGGCGTCCCACGGTTCGAGGAGTGGTAATGAATCCCGTGGACCATCCACATGGCGGCGGTGAAGGAAGAACCTCAGGTGGACGTCACCCGGTTACTCCTTGGGGTGTTCCGACCAAAGGTTACAAGACCCGTAATAGATCGAAGAACTCGGAAAAATATATCGTAAAACGGAGGAAGTGACTTCCATGCCCCGTTCGGTACATAAGGGTCCTTTTGTGGACGGTCACGTGCTTGAGAAGGTCCATCAGGCCAAGGAAACTACTTCACGAAAAGTGATTCAGACATGGTCCCGGCGATCGACCATTATTCCTGATATGGTGGGCCTAACTTTTGCTGTGCATAATGGGAAAAAATTTATACCGGTTTTCGTAACCGAAAACATGGTAGGCCACAAGCTCGGCGAATTTTCCCCCACCCGCACCTTTCACGGTCACGCAGGGGACAGAAAGGCTAAGAAAGGGCGAAAGTAATGGAATGGGAGTCAACCCTCAGGCACGCCCACATCTCCCCCCGCAAGGCAAGGCTTGTAGCGGACTTGGTTAGGGGGATGTCTATCGGCCCAGCCATTGGATTGCTGGATTTCACGCCGAAGAAGGCTGCAGGCATAATCAAAAAAGTACTTCACTCGGCTCTGCACAACGCAAAGCAATCCAGCGGAGTGGACGAGGACAAACTGATCGTGAGCCGCATCACCGTGGATGAAGGACCCACCGCAAAGCGCTGGAGTCCAAGAGCTATGGGCAGGGCTACCAGAATCAGAAAACGGACAAGCCATATCTGTGTGGCTTTGGAAGAGAAATAGGTTTTCCAGCAAACTGTGACTTCAAAGGGCCTGTCAATGGTAACAGGACCGGCATCACGAAGTCGAGTTATAGTGAGGAGGGTTATCTTGGGACAAAAGGTGCATCCACACGGATTTCGCCTCGGTATCAACCGGACGTGGGATTCCCGCTGGTACTCGCAAAAAGAATACGGACAATTCTTGATTGAGGATATTAATCTTCGGAAGTTTTTGAGAAAGAGACTGTACCAGGCAAGTGTCTCGAGGATAGAGATCGAAAGGGCCGCGGGTAAGATCAGAATCATAATTCACACCGCTCGTCCCGGAATCGTGATCGGTCCCAAGGGGAGTGAAATAGAGAAGCTTCGTCGGGAGATCCTTAATATAACTAAGAAAGATGTCATAGTAGACGTAAAGGAAATCCGAAAACCTGAAGTGGATGCTCAACTAGTGGCGGAAAACGTTGCTCAGCAGCTTGAGCGACGAGTGGCCTTCCGTAGAGCCATGAAGAAGTCCGTATCCAGTGCCCTGAAGTCCGGCGCCAAAGGCATTCGAATCGCCACGGCAGGGAGGCTCGGAGGAGCGGAAATGGCAAGGAGAGAGTGGTACCGGGAGGGACGCGTCCCGCTTCACACCCTCAGAGCAGACATAGACTATGGTTTCGCACAAGCAACCACCACCTATGGAGTCATCGGAATAAAGGTTTGGATCTTCAAGGGTGAGATAGTCCGAGTCGGATCGGGGGAAAATTGATATGCTCGCGCCCAAGAAAGTCAAGTACAGAAAAAGGCAGAAAGGTCGGCTACGGGGACGACCGTTGAGAGGGGCTCAGGTGTCTTTCGGCGAATTCGGCCTAATGGCTATGGATCCAGCCTGGATTACCGCCAGGCAAATAGAGGCCGGCCGAATCGCTATGACCCGCTACGTAAAAAGAGGCGGGAAAATATGGATACGAATGTTTCCGGATAAGCCAATCACCAAGAAACCCGCCGAGACCAGAATGGGCAAGGGCAAGGGTGCTCCGGAGGAGTGGGTAGCCGTCGTGAAGCCAGGAAAGATCATGTATGAGATGGAGGGAGTTCCTGTCGATGTCGCACGGGAAGCCTTCCGGCTTGCTGCTAGAAAGCTACCCATCAAAACTCGATTTATCGTTCGTGAGGAATTGACATGAAACCCCGAGAACTAAGGGATCTCTCAGTTGAAGAGCTTTCCAGCAAGGAGAAAGAATTCTGCGAAGAGGAATTTAAGCTCCGATTTCAGCACGCCACCGGTCAGCTTGAAAAAACGGCCCGCCTGAGGATATTGCGGAGGGAGATTGCTCGGGTGAAAACCATAATGAGAGAAAAGGAGGCGTCTAAATGACGGACTCCTCAAACAAAACTAAGCAGCGTAAGGTCCGCACCGGCGTAGTCATAAGCAACAAGATGGACAAAACGGTGGTTGTCGAAGTAAGTCGGACTGTCATCCACCCTGTGTACAAAAAGTTCGTGCGCCGGAGAAAACGTTTTATGGCCCACGATGAAGAGAACCGTTGCCGGATCGGTGACGAAGTGATGATCGTGGAGACCCGGCCTCTGAGTCGCCAAAAGAACTGGCGGGTCCGAAAGATAGTCAGGGAGGCGGCTCTTCCGGGAGGTTCTGCATGATTCAGCAACAGACCCGTATGGACGTGGCGGACAATTCTGGTGCGAAAGAGTTGTATTGCATTAAGGTATTAGGTGGGACCAGGAGAAAATATGCCAGCGTTGGTGACGTGGTGGTAGTGTCTGTAAAGGAGGCTATCCCTAATTCCAAGGTGAAAAAGGGAGAGGTGCACAAAGCGGTGGTAGTCAGGACCAGGAGAGCTGTGCGGCGGACTGATGGATCGTATATCCGCTTTGACGACAATTCGGCTGTACTCATTAACAATCAGATGGAACCAATAGGGACCAGAATCTTTGGTCCGGTAGCCCGTGAGTTAAGGGCCAAAAAATTCATGAAGATAGTGTCCTTGGCTCCGGAGGTCCTTTGACCATGGCTCGAATTAAGAAGAATGACAAGGTAGAAGTAATTGCCGGCAAAGACAAAGGTCGACAGGGAAAGGTTCTGAGGGTTTTTCAGGACAAGGATACAGCCCTTGTGGAAAGGCTGAATATAGTCAAGCGCCACACCAGGGGAGGCGGAAAGATCGGTAAGCAGGGTGGAATAATTGACAAAGAAGCACCTATAAGACTTTCAAAACTGATACTGGTATGCCCGAAGTGCTCTAAGACATCGAGGATTGGCACGAGAGTCCTCGATGATGGTCAAAGGGTTCGATACTGCAAAAAATGTGACGAACAGTTGGACAGCTAGAAGGAAAAATTCGATGGCTTCGCGGCTCAAAGAATATTACGCAAAATATGTAGTGCCGGCACTGATCGAGCGATTCAGTTACGATAACCCTATGCGGGTCCCTGTTTTGAGAAAAGTAGTGGTAAACATGGGTCTGGGCGAGGCCATTCAAAACGCAAAAATCCTCGACAATTCCCAGCAGGAGATGGCTCTCGTTACAGGTCAATGGCCTACCATGCGAAAGGCAAGGAAATCCATAGCCTCGTTTAAACTCCGTGAGGGCATGACTATCGGTTGTAAGGTAACCCTTAGACGAGACAACATGTACCATTTTCTGGACAAGCTGATCAATGTCGCTCTTCCTCGGGTGCGAGATTTTCGAGGGGTCAATCCCCGCGGTTTCGACGGGAGAGGAAATTTTTCAATGGGAATTAAGGAACAAATCATTTTCCCAGAGATTAATTACGACAAAATCGAGAAGATTCGGGGCATGAATATAACGATGGTTACTTCCGCAAAAACGGATGAAGAGGCTCGGCAATTGTTGGAAAGTCTCGGCTTGCCTTTCCGGAAGTAGATTATTTTTCCTCCAAGGAGGGAGCGTGGCCAAGAAATCGCTAATTGTTAAGGCCGCAAGGCCTCAGAAATTCGATGTCCGGGACTATAACCGGTGCCAGATTTGTGGTCGGCCAAGGGCCTATTACCGCAAATTCCGAATGTGCAGGATATGCCTGAGAAATGAAGCCCTTAAGGGTTATATTCCCGGCATGGTTAAATCAAGCTGGTAGGAGACGTTTGAGATGAGCATGACTGACCCAATAGCCGACATGCTGACACGTATCCGCAATGCCAAACAGGCTCGAAAGGAACAAGTGACCATACCTGCCTCCAATTTGAAGATTGGCGTCGCTCAGATCATGAAGGAGGAAGGATACGTAAAGAAATATAAAGTCATCAGGTCAGCCAAGAATAAGCAGGGTATCCTGAAGCTGACTTTACGTTTCGACGACGAGACTCAGTGCGTAATAGAAGGCCTTTTAAGGGTTTCCAAACCGGGCAGAAGAGTCTACGTTGGTCATGACCATACAATAAAGAGCCATGGAGGCGTAGGAACCCTTGTTCTGTCTACTTCGCAGGGTATCATGACAGATAGAGAAGCACGCCGTCGTAGGATCGGAGGAGAAGTCCTGTGCAGTATATGGTAACGGAAGTCATTGAGGAGATGTACTGATGTCCAGGATAGGCAGGGCCCCCATAGCAGTTCCCGACGGAGTCAAAGTGAGTTTCACTCCTCCCACCCTGCACGTGGAGGGGCCAAAGGGATCATTGGCCATGGCTGTTTCGGATTTGGTGGCTGTTGATTTTGACGCATCAACTATTCGTATATCAGCCCTTCAACAGCACAGAAAATGCCGTTCAATGCATGGGCTGACGCGTAGCCTGATCCAGAACATGGTGACAGGAGTCACTCAGGGATTCACGAAATCATTGGAGATCGTTGGCGTGGGTTACAGAGCTGAGTCCGACAAGGAAACGCTGACTCTGAACGTGGGCTTTTCTGTTCCGGTAGTGATGGCCATTCCCGAAGGACTTGTAGTCGAGGTTGAAAAGAACACCACTATACATGTTCGCGGAATCGATAGGCAGCAAGTGGGCGAATTGGCCGCCCGAATCAGGAGAGTGCGAAAGCCGGAACCCTATAGAGGCAAAGGCATACGGTATGTTGGTGAACAGATCCGACGCAAAGTCGGTAAGGCTGGATCCAAGTAATCTATGCTTGAGTCCGGCCGGCAACTAGGGCATATTTGAGGAATCGTGCATGGCCAGTGACACTGACAAGATTCAGTCGAGAAGGAAAAGAACGAAACGGCTCCGTTTTAGAATCGGAGGGAATCGTGAACGACATAGGTTGACTGTCTTTCGGTCCAACCACAACATTTTTGCCCAGATCGTGGATGATACGACAGGTGTCACCGTGGTACAGGCATCCACCCTCGACAAGGGTTATCGTAAAGGACCGGCGGATCCTTTCAACAAAGAGGTTGCTAGAGAGGTCGGAAAACGCATCGCAGTTCGAGCCTTGGAACAGAACGTTTCGCGAGTGGTCTTCGATAGAGGTCCTTATCTTTACCACGGTAAGGTCAAGGCCCTGGCCGACGGAGCCCGCGAAGCTGGACTGGAATTTTGAGGGATAAAGGAGGAACGGCCCTTTGTTTAGTAGATCCCAGTCAGGAGTAGAAAGTGAACTCAAAGACCGAGTGGTACATCTTAGTCGTGTAGCCAAGGTTGTCAAAGGCGGCCGGAGGTTTTCCTTCAGCGCAGTGGTAGTCGTCGGAGATGGTCACGGTCGCGTAGGTTTCGGTCTGGGTAAAGCCAACGAGGTCCCGGAGGCTATTCGTAAGGGGGTTGATCGAGCAAAGGCCTCAATGTTGGATGTGCCGATCATCAATGGCACGGTGCCTCACGAGATCACGGGAGAATATGGGGCAGCCAAAGTCCTGTTGAAACCAGCGGGTTCCGGGACGGGCGTGATCGCTGGAGGAGCCGTCAGAGCCGTGATGGAAGCCGTCGGGATTCATGACATTCTGACCAAGTGCATAGGAACAAACAATCCGCATAACGTAGTGAGGGCCACATTTGATGGCTTGAAAGGACTAAGAACCCAGCAACAGATTGCTAAGAAACTGGGCAAACTGGATGTGTCCGATGAAGACCAAGATACAGGAGAGGATTAACTTACCGATGCTTAAGGTTACTTTGAAAAAGAGTGTCATAAAGGCATCCAAGGCTCAACGAGAAACCATACGTGGTCTGGGACTAAAAAGGCTTAATTCCAGTCGGTTTCTTGGGGATACGCCCGCGGTTCGCGGAATGATTCGAAAGGTGAATCACCTGGTAGAATTGGAAGAAACTGAGGATTGAATCCCTTTTAAGAGGAGAACCGATGAACCTGTCGAATCTGACAGCACCAGGCAAAAATAAGAAACGTGCCAGAGTTGGTCGGGGGGAGTCCTCAGGCCTTGGTAAGACATGTGGAAAAGGTCACAAGGGGCAAAAATCTCGATCAGGGGGCACCGTGTCGCCCGGGTTTGAGGGCGGGCAAATGCCTCTACAGAGACGCTTGCCTAAGAAAGGTTTTAATAACCCCTTTAAGATCCGTTACCACATAGTCAACATTAAAAATTTGGCTGTCTTGGATCCTGCCACGACGATAACCTCCGAGGTGCTCCGAGACAAAGGTATAGTAAGAGGGCGGGGCCCCATAAAGCTGCTTTCTGGTGGTGAGGTATCGGCGGCTTACAATGTTAGAGTGGACAGGGTCAGTAGATCTGCTGCTGCAAAGATTGAAGCATCAGGTGGTACTGTAGAAGATTAGTCAGCCTCGGTTGTAAGTAATGAGTGTCAGGATGGTTTTTGATGTCTTTAGATTGCTTGCTTAGGAGAGTCTTCCATTGATAGGTTCCATAGGCAACATCGCTAAGATTCCGGAACTCAAGCGTAGGATCATTTTCACGCTTCTTATGCTCCTGGTGTATCGTTTGGGTGTCCATATTCCTACTCCTGGTATAAACACCGCGGTCCTCAAGGATTTCTTCGGAAAGTATGCGCAAACCTTGTTCGGCGTGATCGACATGTTCACCGGCGGGGCGTTGGAAAACTTTTCAGTCTTTTCCCTTGGGATCATGCCGTACATCAGCGCCTCTATTATCCTCCAACTGCTTACGGTTGTGGTGCCTCACCTGGAGCGACTTTCGAAGGAAGGAGAAGCTGGGAGGAAAAAAATCACCCAGTATACAAGATATGGAACCGTGGTCCTTTCGTTGGTCCAGGGGATGGGCATCAGTATCGGTCTGGCCCAGACGGAAAACATGGTCTATATTAACAAATTTTCGTTTGTCATCTTGTCCATGATCACCCTGACGGCGGGAACTGCCTTTATCATGTGGCTAGGAGAGCAAATTACCGAACACGGCATCGGTAATGGTATATCGCTCATAATATTTGCAGGCATCGTAGCCAGAATGCCTTCCGCACTGGGTAGTACTGTTCAGCTTGTTCAGACGGGAGACATGGGCTTTCTTGTGCTGTTGTTGCTGCTAGCCATCATGGTAGCCGTTATAGCCCTGATAGTCTTCGTAGAGAGAGGGCAACGCCGTATACCGGTCCAATATGCCAAAAGAGTTGTTGGTAGGCGCGTATATGGGGGTCAGAGCACTCATTTACCGCTAAAGGTAAACACCGCCGGAGTCATTCCTCCAATATTTGCATCGTCTCTGATTATTTTCCCTGCGACAATTGCTCAGTTTCTCCATGTAGGGGTCATCACATCGATTACTGAGTGGTTACATCCGGGCACAGGTGTTTATGAACTGTTCTACATCGGCCTCATCGTTTTTTTCTGCTACTTCTATACAGCGGTAACATTCAATCCTGTCGATGTGGCTGACAATATGAAAAAATATGGAGGGTATATTCCCGGGATTAGGCCGGGAAAGAAAACTGCCCAATACATAGACAAGGTCCTCACTCGTATCACATTGGGAGGGGCCATTTACGTATCGGCCGTGTGCGTACTCCCCTCAATTCTCATTCACCGTTTTAACGCGCCCTTTTATTTCGGTGGGACGTCACTTCTTATAGTTGTGGGGGTCGCGCTCGACACCCTTACTCAGATAGAAACCCACATGATACAGAGGCATTACGAGGGCTTCATCCGTACGGGCCGAATCAAGGGGAGGCGCTAGTCGTCGTTTCCGAAGAATGGAAGGTACATGATAATCGTATTGTTGGGTGGACCTGGATCAGGCAAGGGCACGCAGGCTAAGAAGCTCATTGATAAGCTCGGTATCCCACAGATTTCTACAGGAGACATCTTTAGGGCTGCGCTCAAAGAAGCTACTCCGATGGGCTTGAAAGCAAAAACCTATATGGACAAAGGTGAACTTGTTCCAGACGATGTGGTAATAGGCGTTGTGGAAGAACGACTTTCGAAGCCTGATTTGGATAAGGGCTACATGCTGGACGGCTTTCCCAGGACTCTTCCACAGGCGCAGGCTCTGGACAAAGTACTGACAGCCCAAGGCAAGTCTATCAATAAGGCCATCCTTGTAGATGTCCCAGATGAGGAGCTGGTTGCAAGGCTTTCCGGAAGACGTACTTGCAAGAATTCAGCCTGCGGGGCAATGTTTCACGTGATGTTTAATCCGCCAAAACAAGAAAGAATTTGTGACGTTTGCGGCAGTGATCTATACCAGAGAGATGACGACAAAGAACTCGTTATAAGAGAAAGGCTTGTTGTTTACAACAAACAGACGGCCCCATTGATCGACTACTACGAAACCAAAGGACACCTGCGGCGGGTAAAGGGTGTTGGTCCAATAAACGAGATCTTTGCTGCGATAGAAAAGGTCGTAAAATAGGGACGCCCTGTGCATGGAAAGAAGGAGGCGCCCATGAAGGTGCGAGCATCGGTAAGAAAGATTTGCGATAAGTGCAAGATCATAAAACGAAAAGGAATCGTGCGGGTTATCTGTGAGAACCCCAAGCATAAACAGCGCCAGGGCTGAGCCCAGGCTATATCCGTTTTTCAGCCAGGAGGAATATCGTGGCGCGTATTGCAGGGATTGACCTTCCTAGGAACAAGCGCATGGAAGTTGCGTTGACCTATATTCACGGGATAGGAAGGACTACGGCCGGGCAGATTATGAAGGAAATAGGTCTTGATCCTAATATGAAGACGGATCAGTTGACTGAGGTCGACGTAGCCAAGGTTCGTGAGGTAATCGATCGCTCATGCAAAGTCGAAGGCGACCGTCGCCGTGACGTGAGCATGAATATTAAAAGACTAATGGATCTTGGATGTTATCGTGGTCTTAGACACAGGCGTGGCCTGCCGGTCCATGGTCAGCGCACTCACACTAATGCGCGTACCCGTAAGGGTCCAAGAAAAATGCAGATCGGTAAGCGAAAATAGATTCTAAAGATTCTATTGGTGATTAGATGGAGGGTCTCAGGTCCGGCCCAAATTTCTGATTCGGAAAGCATAACAAGGTTGATGCGGGTCTTCTTGCCCGGAAGGTTTGGGCATAGGGAAGCCGGCGCCCTGTAGGATGCGGTTTATACGGAGAATTCAATGCCCAGAAGGCGAGTGGTTCGGAAGAAAAAAGAAAAACGTATCATCCCCAAGGGGGTGGCCCATATTCAGTCTACCTTCAACAATACCATAGTGACCATTACTGATGTCGAAGGCAATGTAGTGGCCTGGTCATCCGCCGGCACGCAGGGATTCAAAGGATCGAGAAAGTCTACTCCTTTTGCGGCTCAGCTTGCCGCTGAGGACGCGGCTCGTAAGGCTATGGATCAGGGCATGAGAAGCGTTGAGGTCCTCATAAAAGGACCCGGCGCAGGGCGTGAGGCCGCCCTGAGATCTCTACAAGCTGCCGGATTCCAGATTACTTTAATCAAGGACGTCACTCCCATACCGCACAACGGCTGTAGACCTCCAAAGAGGAGACGAGTCTAGGGCACCACAAGATGATTTGTTCGCGATAAAACAAAGGAGATTGGCTTGGCACGTTACAAAGAATCTGTCTGTAGGTTCTGCCGTCGGGAAACAACTAAGCTGTTTCTTAAGGGGGATAGGTGTTACACTGATAAATGCTCAGTAGAAAGAAGAAACTTCCCTCCAGGCCAGCACGGCCAAGGCCGAGCGAAAAAACATACTGACTACGGGGTTCAGCTCCGAGAGAAGCAAAAGGTTAGGCGCATCTACGGAGTTTTGGAAAAACAATTTCGAAACTACATCCATCTAGCTGAGAAGAGGAAGGGTGTTACCGGCGAGAATCTCCTCGTGCTGCTCGAGTCGCGTCTGGATAACATGGTTTACCGGATGGGTTTTTCTTCATCTCGGTCAGAAGCCAGACAACTCATCAACCACGGACACTTCCGGGTGAATGGTCGCAGGGTAGATGTGTGTTCTTTCAGAACCAAGCCGGGCATGGTTGTCGAAGTTCTGGAAAACAGCCGTACTATCAAGGCCATCGACGACTCCGTCAGAACGTTGAGCCGTCGGGGAATCCCTGATTGGCTCGATGTCGATGTCCCTAATTTCAGAGGGGTAATCAAAGCAATGCCTACGAGGGATGACTTGCCACCTACGATTAAGGAGCAACTGATCGTAGAGTTTTACTCCAAGTAGATGTTAAGGATGGATCTGTTTGGCAACGTTTGGCTATATCTAGTACTCCCAGGTGTTTGATGACAGATCCGAAAGCACTTCTAGCATCGATCCGGAGCCTGTAAATAAGGTGAAACACGTCTCCTAGAGGCGTTTAAAGTTTGTGTTCACCAGAACGCGCTAATAGCAATGAGGGAAGCCATGAGCGATACGGGGCAAACCCTGATGACACGGAATTGGTTGGAACTTCAACGGCCCAACCGTATGGAGGTCGAAGAGGCTACGCACACGCCTTTCTATGGAAAATTTGATTGTTCGCCTTTGGAGAGAGGCTACGGCATTACTTTGGGTAATGCCTTGCGGCGAGTACTTCTTTCTTCACTGCAGGGGGCAGCTATCACAAAGGTTAAGATCGATGGTATTCTACACGAGTTTTCTACCATCCCAGGCGTCAAAGAAGACGTCACTGATTTAGTTTTGAATTTGAAAAGGGTGAACCTAAGACTTCGTACCAATTATCCCAAGACACTCAAACTGGATGTCGTAGGTGAAGGAGAGGCCCGTGCCGGCGACATCTCGAGTGACGAGACAGTCGAGATAATAAACCCCGAACAAATTCTGGCTACCCTGTCCAAAGAGGGCAAGCTGTCTATGACGATGACTGCTGCCTGGGGAAAGGGTTACGTTCCAGCCGAATTTAATAAAGACGAAGAAGATCCCATAGGGACTCTTGCACTCGACTCCGTGTTCTCTCCGGTTCGCAAAGTTAGTTACAAGATAACTAATGCCCGGGTCGGTCGAAGAACGGATTACGACAAGCTCACCATAGAAATCTGGACAAATGGGACCGTTCATCCTCAGGATGCATTGTCGCATGCTGCGAAAATCCTCCGGGAGCAGTTTCAAGTTTTTCAGAATTTTGACGATCAGGACAAACCGGTATACGAGGAAAAGCCTCAACGCGAGCCCGAGGTTAACGAGAATCTTTACCGAAGCGTTGGCGAACTCGAATTGAGCGTGCGCTCCGCTAACTGCCTCAAGAATGCCGACATTCGATTTATAGGGGAGCTTGTTCAACGGTCGGAATCTGAAATGCTGAAGACCAAGAATTTTGGGCGAAAATCTCTCAATGAGATTAAAGAAATTTTGGCTGACATGGATCTCCACCTTGGTCTAGTCATATCTAATTTCCCTTCAAGAGTTGAACTCGAGAGAATGCGACAGGAACGAGAGAACTTCCCGAGTGATTGATTCAAGGAGACTGAAATGCGTCATAGAAAAGCACGTTCCAAACTGGGGATGAGAACTTCACAAAGGGAAGCCATGCTTAGGAATATGGTCACATCTGTATTAGAGCACGAAGCCATAGTCACGACCGACGCTCGTGCGAAGGCGGTGAGGGGTTTGGTCGACAAAATGATCACCCTGGGAAAGAGAGGCGACCTCCACGCCCGGCGCCAGGCTATGGCGGTTGTGCGCTCGGAAACTGTTACGACAAAATTATTTGACGATATTGCGCCTCGTTTTTCTAATCGCGAAGGAGGGTATACTCGCGTTATGAAGAAAGGGTTCCGGCAGGGAGATAGAGCCGCAGTTTCCGTGGTCGAACTCGTAGAGAAAAAAATTGAAGAAGACAAGGGCAAGGTAGCGGGTAGAATCAAGGGTCTGAAGGACAAACTTCTTGGTGGTTTTAAAGCCAAAGAGAAGTCTTAGGTAATCCGCGTATCCAATGGTCAGACGGAAATAGCTTTCATGAAAAAGAGCGTATACTGCAAGTGTGCGCTCTATCCTCGTACCGATAATGATATGTCTTAATAACCTTTCCTTTTGTTATCCCCCCCAAAAGATTCCCTTACTGAACAGAGTAAACCTTACTATAGAAAGTTTGTCTTGGGTTGCGGTGATCGGCCCAGACGGGTCAGGGAAGACTACTCTAGGAAAACTTATCAAAGGACTCTTGCAACCTGATTCAGGATCAGTACACGTTAATTCTTCTGAAGTTGGATACGTCGGAGGGGATCCTTATGATTCCTTTGTGGGGACGTCCGTTGAGGAAGATATTGTTTTCGGCCTGGAAAATTTGCAGCTTTCTGCTCGTCAGATCAAAATGAGACTTGAGCAGGCCCTTCGCAGAACAGGGCTTGTCGGCATGGAGCGACGGCTGGTGCATACTCTTTCCGGCGGTGAACAACAAAAGGTGGCCTTGGCCGGGGTTATGGCTATGGGGGCTAGAATCCTGGTGCTCGATGAGGCCCTAGCCATGCTCGACAGGGAGGCGCGAGCGGCAATCCGTTCGCTTCTGAACAGCTTACGCCCCGACCCTGGATTGACAATTGTAGAGATTACTCAGGATCTTGGTGATGCCCTGGAGTGTGACAGAATTCTTTTTCTTGCCAATGGCTCGATACTATTCGATGGAAGTCCTGACGATTTTGTTTCAAGTCCCCTGGGTGGCCAGTGGTTAGGCATGGCTTTTGGGCTCGGCGGACTGTTGGGGGCCCTGAACAAGTCAGGAGTAACCGTGCGCAAATCAGCGCTCAAATCGTATCTATATAGTTGTTTAACTAGAAATATTAATCACTAATTTATATTATCTCTAAATGAGTTGAGAATAAGGCCCGTCTGCGGTATATAAGGAGACACTGAATAGCCTGACTTTTGTTCTGAGGAACCGAGTGCCAAAAGGAAGAATAGCCAAGACGTTGACGAAACGAGTACTTGAACGGGTGGTAAGATTCCTGAAATTGGCTTTTGTTTTTGTAGTAGTAGCCTCGGTGGGCCTTCTCATGGGCGTAAAAGGCCTTACTCAGAAGTACAAGCAAGAAGAAAATAGGTTCCTTCTTCAAAAGGAGAATGAGCGTCTTCAGGTGGAGATTAAACTACTGGAGCGCGATTTGACTCTTATTCGCGACAACCCCCAGACCATCGAGAAAATTGCTAAACGGAGGCTTGGGATGGCCAGGCCGGACGAGACGGTGTACATTTTTGAAGGTGGGCTCACCTCAAGCATCTACAACAATGATGCAGAAATCAAACTAGATAAGCCATAAACATTACAGTAGTTAAAAAAGACTATTGATAAAACACTGATTTTGCAGTAATCTTGCGTGGCAAGATGGTAATGCTTTAAATTATAAGGTCCTCGTTGTGGCTGTTTCAAAGGTCATCGGACTGGATATAGGTACTAGTTCGATAAAAATGGTAGAGATAAACCGTTCTCGAAAGCGACTAGACCTGGGATTTGTAGGTCTGGCTCCTTTGTCCCAAGGAGCCATAGTAGAAAAATCAATCAAGAAGCCTGAGGAAGTCGCTGGTAAGATTAAGGAGTTATACAGTAATTCTCGAAGTCGTGTTAGAAATATCAGCACGTCACTAGCGGGAAAGGCGGTAATCATCAAACAGGCGACCATCGCTCTCATGAGCGACCGAGAATTGGAGAAACTGATCCAGATAGAGGCTGAGCCTTATATACCGTTCGACATGGACGATGTGAACCTCGATTTCTTCATTCTGGATGAAACTTCTGGGAAGCCGGGATTTATGGAGGTCGTCCTTGTTGCAGTGAAAAGAGATTTCATGGGAGAATATATCGATTTGATTGCCTCTCTGGATCTTGTCCCAACCGTTGTCGATGTCGACCCCTTCACATTAGAGGTGATGTATGAGTTTTGCTATCCCGACGTTCTCGATGAAATAGTTGCTCTGGTCAACGTTGGAGCGGCAACCATTAATGTCAATATTCTTATGTCCGGTGCGTCTCAGTTCACCCGGGATCTGCCTCTCGGCGGAGATCACGTGACCAAGGAGATAATGCGATTTTTCAATGTAAGCTTTGACCGAGCCGAAAACATGAAGAGGGGGGCTCTACTGGGGAATGTGAGCCCGGCAAACCTTGAGACAATTTTTTCACGCTATGTGGAACTCTATTTGTCTGAGTTAAAAAAAATATTCGATTTCTTTTCGGCAAATGTGTCTAAACATTCTGTGGAAAGAATATTCCTGAGTGGAGGGGCCGCAATCATGTATGGCCTTCCTTCTGCCGTTCAGCGAGAATTCAACGTCCCCGCAGAGGTGGTCGATCCTTTCAGAGGGCTTCAAGTAAACCCGACACTGTTTGACTTGGATTATCTAGCCCACATTGGACCCTCTATGGCAATAGCCGTAGGTCTGGCTTTACGGGACGAAAAGGATAAGTTGGCCTAGATGGTAAGAATTAACCTCCTACCCATTAGAGAAATTCTTCGAAATCGCTATCTCAAGAGATTTATCGTCGTATCTTGCGCGGCTCTAGCGGGTACTGTCGGCATAATGATTCTTTGGTACATTGTGGTCAGCGTAGAACGGTCTAATCTCGATGAACATCGAGCAAAGTTGCAAAAAAGGCAGGCGGTGCTGGCTAAAGACAACGAGGACCTCGTCAAGAAAAAAATTGACGAAGGACGGTTGAAGAAGCAAGTATATGAAATTCGAAAGCTTGTTCAGGATCGAGACTCCATTGAACGTTTCATGGCAGCGATATCTCGCGCTATTCCTGATGACGTGTGGCTTGAATCCTTGGAAAAAACCCAAAGTAGAGAGTTTTTGCTCAAAGGTAAAGGTTCGGATAACAATTCTATAATTAATTTCGTTGACAGATTGCAAACTATCAAAGCGAACTTCAGTGATGGAAACCCATATCTGGACACGTCAAGGAAAGATGAACAGGCGTTTTTTGGAGATGTGAAACTTTTGGAAGTCTCGGCTGCGCCGGAAGGCAAAGCAGTCATTAAGGGAAGTATGGACTTCAAAATAATAGGTCGCCTCCGCTAGGACCGTGAAAATGGATTTGCAAGAACTCTTCTTTAGAATCAGTAACCTTCAGAAGAGCCTGATCATGGCCCTCGCATGCATCCTTGTTTTGGTTTTATTTTACCTCGCTGTTATCTCCGGTATGATCGATTCGCATGTGAGGGTGGAAATTTCAAATCTCGAAAGGGAAATTGCAGAGCAAAAAAAGAAACTTGGAGAAGTGCCTGTTGTGAGAGCCAGCATAGAGAATTACGAGAAACAGCTTAAAGATTTATTGTATTCTCTTCCGGAGAATCAGGATTTCGAAGCTCTGTCAAAACAGATTGATAGACTTCTTACAGAAACAGGGGTCGAAACTTTAAGGTTCATGCCTGGGAAGGAAACTATCAACGAAGATCTGTTTATTGCTCCGATGGATTTTCAACTAGATGTGAAGGCTGATTACAGAAAGATAGGAAACTTCATGGGGAGACTTAATAGTCTCCATCGGGTTATAGACGTTCCCAAAATTGCGTTGCGCCCCAGAGAAAAAGAAATAGCAAAAATGTCTCAGGTCGCAATTCTCGAAGCTGCGATAACAGGACGAACTTACCGTCGCCTTTCTACCGAGGAAATCAAGAATATCGAGCAGGCCAAAAAACCTGTCCAAAGCGGTGAAAGGCGCTGAAGAGAGCCGTAAAGGGCGCGAGTTTCAGCATGAAGCTCCGAGAAAACACATGTTCCTTCAGAACGGTTTTCCTTTTCGTTGCTGCCATGGCAGGGCCTGCGATGCTTACCGGCTGTACAGAAGCCAACTTAGCCATAGACTTTATTTTGGGATCACGCACGCCAAAATTTGTCGCTTCCCATCCAATGTCGCCGTTTTCAGGGATTTGGTCTAGGAAACGGACTCCTGGCGAAAAAGGGCTGTTCTTGGAAGAAGCTGCAAATCGGGGGAGTACAATGCCGCCGCGCATCGGGCGGGATGCTAAGCCCGAACTGCCTGTTGATCGCAATACCAAGAATGAAGGTGAAATTGGTCGGAGAGATAAGAGAGAGTCCCTAGACGTTTTGCCTCAAGACCGAGAAGTAGCGCCAACAAATACGATGGTTCCCCAGGAGGCCTTCTCGTTTCCGAGGGATCCTTTCCAGCCGCCGACAGAAGAAGTCCTGCTCGCCGAATGTCCTCCTTCCATGCCGCTGTGTCGGTTTGACCGTTCCCAGTTGAAACTCCGAGGATTGATACAAGTGGGCGACGAGCAATTCAAGGGTATGGTGGAAGATCCCGATGGCAGGGGCTATTTTATAACCCCAGGAATGCAGATAAGCGGGGCTACCGTGACTCAGGTTACAAACAGAGGGATTACACTGTTCGTGCACAAGTCAAAGAAAATCGACTGGATGCTCATTGATGGACGCGATTCCAGGGAGAATTAATTTACGCTCTTAGCTTATCACTTGAAGCATCCGAGCTGACACGAATGTATTTTGATTCCCATTTCGTTGAGGAGACTGCCGAGTTTTTGTCTTGGCGCTCCAGTTTGATCGGCCAGCTTCAGGGCTGTTTTGCAGGAGATCCTGCCGTTGACCTGTTCCTTTCTGATCAATTCTTTGATTTCATGTTCTTCCATGTGTGTCCACTCCTTTCGTGACGGCTGGGGATAGAGTTTCTCTGCATTCTGATCCTTAGGAAATACACAGTAAAATATAATCACTTTGCAATAAGCTGCAAGGAAGGAAAAACATGTCGGCAACCGATGACTTTAAGCCCATAGAGCTTCAGGACAAGGCAATTTTCGATGATTTCATGGCACAGGATCCTCCAGAGACCTCTGAGCTTACCTTCACGAATCTTTTTATGTGGCGATATCGATACCGGCCCCTATGGAGCATTCGGGACAATGCCCTGCTCATAATTTTTCACGAATACGGGCAAGCATTGTCTGCATTGCCTCCCATCGGAAAGGGAGACAAAAGCGATGCTCTCGATTTTGTTACACGATACCTGAAATCCCATTGTGGAGAGGCAAGAATTTCAAGGGTCAGCGACAATTTTTTGGAGCATCATGTGGACAAAAACTTGTACCGCATAGTGGGTGACCGTGACAACAGCGATTACGTTTACCTTGCCGAGAATCTCATTGCGCTGCCTGGAAACAAACTTCACAGGAAGAAGAACCTTGTTAACCAGTTCATTAAGAAACACCGTTTTGAGTATCGGAATCTTACTCATGACCTGGTACAAAGTTTTCTAGGACTCCAGGAAAACTGGTGTGAACTGAGGAATTGCGCAGCAGATAAGGATCTTGCCGAAGAGAATCAAGCAGTGTACGAGGCCTTGATAAACTACGATTCTCTCAGGTTTCAGGGAGGCGCTATCCTGATAGAGGGAAAGGTAGCTGCCTTCTCACTTGGTGAGATGCTAAATCAAAGCACGGCCGTCATCCATATAGAAAAGGCTGATCCCTCTATTACCGGCCTTTATGCCGCCATAAACAATTTGTTCTGTCGCGAGGCGTGGACCGACGCGAAATACATCAACCGCGAGCAGGATCTGGGCCTGGAAAACCTCAGGAAGGCCAAGGAATCATACCACCCCGATCACATGGTTCAGAAGCACACGTTGTTCGCGTGATTCGCACAAACTATATCGACGATCCAATTTTCCTGGGCCGAGGTCCGAGAAACTTGGTTCCGAATTGCCACAGGATGACAAAATAAAACCCCATCGTGATCAATACGGCTGGATGAAGAGTCACGTACGGCTCAATGAACTGAAAGACGGCAAACGAAAATCCTGCCAGAACTATCGGGAAAATGAAATCTCTTTCCCTTATAAAGCTGAAGCGGAAACGGCAATAAACAAAAGTCAGAATCATCATCACCAGCTTCGTCAGAATTATGACAAGGCATCCACCAGCCAGACCGAATGATTCAACGAGGACAGAGTTGAGGATGAGGTTGACTATGGTTGTAACCAGTGAGAAGGCCAGAAGAACTTTCACCCCGCCCGCAACCATCATTAAGTAAGCAAAAAGATTGTTTTCGAACGACAAAACGATTGTCCAGACCAGGTACTGCTGCATCCAAACAGCATCCTTGTACTCGGGCGGATAAACCAGACCTATGATGAGTTGGCTTTCCGCAAACATAAAGAACATTATGGGAAACGCAAAGGCCATAAGCCACACGCCTGTACTTTTAACAAGTCGCTCCGCTTTGTCTCGATCATTCCACCAAAATGATGCAAGGAGTGGAAATATCACCCACCCCAGAAACTGTTCTGAGGCCAATACAGAAATCTCATCAACAATATTGAAAGTGGCGCTGTAATAAGCCACTCCATTCACACCAGTGTAGCTTTCCAGAAAAAATATGTTGGTCCTGTTGTAAACAATTCCCAGGATCTCTATGAGTGCAAATACGCTTGCAGATTTGAATACTTGGAAAACAGAGGGCCAGTCAGAGTGCATGAACAACTTGGAGGGGTAAGCACGTAAGTGACTTGTAAAACCAAAGCCAAGTCTTACAGCGGCTGAGACAATTTTAAACAGGCTTATGACCACGAGATCGAAGCCCATTGCCGCTGTCACGAATCCGTATCCGTATGAAAAAACAGAGCTGGCCATCTTGATGCGGGCCTCTTGGGCCTGTTTGCCTCTCACACGGAAGTCCGCAAAAAAAGTTTCAGCCAGAGCCTCAAGGGCAAATCCGAGGCAAATCAGCACAAGAGCAATGGTGGTCTGGTGAGAAAAGCCGCGATAAAAACCGGTACACAGAACTAAGAACATGCATGGACCGAATAGTCCGAGCTTAATAATGTTAACTCTGTTCAGAATCTCCGGCGCCTTTGCCTGGTCAGCAGCGGTGAGATCCGAAATCAATGGATAGTAGAGCCCGAACTGAATCACTTTCATGACCAGGCTTCCCGCGGCAAGGGCGTACATCACGGCCCCATAGACAGCAGTGTCCAACCAGGCCAGGTAGAGAAAAAACAGCATGTTGCCTATACCGTCCACTCCCTGAGCTGACAATAGTGCCATGAACCGGCTCTGTATGCCCTTTTCTGACGGGGTTGGCGGGTCTTGTGACGGTTCTTTTTTCGGCATAGATCCTTCAAAGGGTGGAAGTGTGCAGGGACCGTAAGTCCAGCCCCAAAAAACGTGTATACTAACATCTTATGCCAGTCAGGGAAAGCCCAAAGTGTCGCCCATGCAAGTCATTGCCAATGCCTGAGAACTTGATCATTCAACTGCCGTCATATTAGGCATCAGCCATATATCGGTACTCCGGCAAGCAGCATTCGTCCCTACCAAAAAAGTTGATCCTTCGTGGTCTAATGACTTTGACTCAAACTCCATTCCTGGGTAAACTGACGACCGACGGGGCAACATTGCTGTGGGCTCAGGGTTATAGACCTCGCGATAGAGTATTTATTCCGTTCGGATACAATGTTTTTGCGGCCTTTTGGGCAGGTCACTACGCTTGTGGTCGAACCTATAGCCTTCTCCGTGGAGGAGTTTTCGGTAGGGCCGATGACATAACGAAAGTCAAGGGTGTACTTCTGGCTCCTGCTGCAATTGAAGACGTTGTTCGATCCATTCCAGGTCTGGGCGACGAATACGAGGTGGTTGTAGAAAAAAAAGGCGACATAGATCAAATCACTCTCAAAGTGGAGGTGGCCGAAGACACTCCGATCACAGTCGAAGAGTTGGAAGGACGCTTAACAACCGAACTACGCTTCAAAACCAACTTGGGATATCATATACAGATACACCCTTATGGTACTCTCCCCCGTTACGAAGTGAAGGCAACAAGATTCAAAGATCTCAGAAAGAAAAAGGACCGGTAAACCATGCAGGATCTTGAAGCAATAAGGGAAATGGCATCCAAGGTGGAAGAGTTGCGAAGAATTGCCGGCAGCCTTTACGATTCTTCGGAAAAGTTTCCGGCCGTAAATAGAAATGCAAAGCGAATCTTGGCAGCCATTGAGATGTTGCGATTGAACTTAGAGGAATAGCCTTGCCGTCAATTTCCCGGGTGGTTGTATGAAAAAGCCCATTTATCTTGATTATAACGGGACAACCCCTCTTGATCCGGAAGTCATAGCTGCTATGGGTCCTTTCCTGGATGAGGAATTCGGCAATCCTTCCAGCAGCCAGTGGAGCTTTCAAGACACCGAGTTGCGTCTCTCCTAAATTGCGACCCACAGGAGATCTTTTTTACCAGCGGAGGAACGGAATCAAACAACCAAGCCATACTGGGGATAGCCTATGCGCGCCGGGACAGGGGAAACCATATCATTACCAGCAACGTGGAACATCCGGCGGTGCTTCAGGTATGTCAACATTTAGAAAAGAAAGGCTTTTCAGTAACCTATCTGCCTGTAGACCAATATGGCCGAGTGTGTGCCGCCCAGGTCCAGGAAGCCGTCAAACCGGAAACCATTCTAATCACAATAATGCACGCAAACAACGAAGTAGGTTCCATTCAACCGATTGCAGAAGTATCCTCGGTTGCCCGTGAACGGGATATTGCAGTTCATACGGATGCCGCACAATCGGTTGGAAAGATTTCGGCCAAGGTAGATGAACTGGGCATCGACATGCTCTCGGTCGCGGGCCACAAGCTGTATGCCCCAAAGGGAGTAGGGGCTTTGTACGTACGCCGAGGAATGGAATTGCAGAAATTGATGTTTGGGGCCGGCCAGGAAAATGGTT
>JAPLJK010000076.1:0-16961 GCA_026388625.1 Deltaproteobacteria bacterium
AGATGGTAATGCCCGGGGACAATGTATCCCTTGAGGCTAAATTAATAACCCCCATAGCGATGGAGAAAGAACTCCGGTTCGCTATCAGGGAAGGCGGAAGAACCGTAGGCGCAGGCGTTATATCAGATATTCTGGAATAGACTAGTCGGCTTGGGACGAGGATTCGCGGGTGAACTAAATGATCAGCCAAGAACCTCTACCGGAGGAATGATATGAGAGACATTGTGACGCTTGCTTGCACGGAGTGCAAGCGGCGTAATTACACCACGACCAAGAACAAGAAGAGTACTCCCGATAAGCTTCAATTTAAGAAGTATTGCCGACACTGCCGCTTTCACACTCTACACCGCGAGACGAAATAGCGCGTGCATGAGTCCATATCAACAGGCCAGTAGCTCAACGGTAGAGCACCGGTCTCCAAAACCGGGGGTTGGGGGTTCGAATCCCTTCTGGCCTGCCATTATGCACACGACTTTTGAAACGCGTTCCGATCGGCACGGAGGACCGGAGGATGACGGCGAGAGACAAGATAACTACTTTTCTGGAGAGTACTGTCCAGTTTTTCAGAGAAGTTAAAGTAGAACTTCAAAAGGTTACATTTCCAACGCGTCAGGAGACCGTGGGTTCCACCATGGTGGTTCTTATACTGACCGTGATTCTGGCACTTTATCTTGGTTTTAGCGATTGGGCTCTTGCCCGAATCGTGCAAGTCCTGCTGCATGTGTGATGATGCCCTCTCCAGTTGAGAGGGATCAAGGAGACCGTCCAATGGAGCTACTTTGGTATGTAGTCCATACATACTCAGGTTATGAAAACAGGGTTAAGACAGCTCTGGAGGAAAAGGTCCGCGCAATGGGCCTCAGTCAACGCATTACCGATGTCTTGATCCCTTCCGAATCAGTCGTTGAACTCGTGAAGGGAGAGAGGAAGACATCAAACCGGAAGTTCTTCCCCGGATACATCATGGTGCGTATGGAACTGGATGATCAGACTTGGCACGTGGTCAAGAGTACGCCAAAAGTTACCGGTTTCATTGGATCGCGAACCGAACCGGCGGTAATTCCTGACGAAGAAGTTGAACTTATAAGGACTCAGATGGCTGAGGGGAAAGAGAAGCCCAAACCAAAATATTCGTTTGAGACAGGGGATTCGGTTCGAGTTGTTGACGGGCCCTTCATAAACTTTAACGGCACGGTAGCGGAAGTCAGGCCGGATAAGAGTAAGTTGCGCGTACTTGTCAGCATTTTCGGTAGGCCTACCCCTGTAGAGTTGGATTTCATACAGGTTACAAAGAATTAAGTGAGGAATCCGGCAATATTCTCTACCAGAGCGCCTGTGAGCCGCCTCGTGCGCTCCGTGTTGCATCGCCCCTCAGTTGAGGAGAAGCTTAATGGCTAAAAAAGTAATGGCTAACGTGAAACTCCAGATTGTTGGAGGTGAAGCAAAACCGTCTCCTCCTGTTGGCCCGGCTCTAGGCCAACATGGGGTCAACATAATGGAGTTTTGTAAGTCTTTCAATGCCCAGACTCAGAACCAACCGGGTGTGATCATCCCTGTAGTGATTACCATATATGCGGATCGTTCCTTCACGTTCGTGCTGAAAACCCCACCGGCCTCGTACCTGCTCAAGAAGGCGGCAGGCCTGGAAAAAGGCTCTTCAGTGCCGAATCGAAACAAGGTTGGCCGTCTGACTGTGGCCGAGATAGAGGAAATAGCTAGACTGAAGATGTCAGACCTTAATGCAAAGGATCTCGAGGGAGCCGTTAGGATCATCATGGGTTCCGCGAGGAGCCTCGGAATTGAAATCATTTAGAGGATCGACATGCCTACCAAAGACAAGAGAAAAAAAGCATCCAGAGAACAGATTGATCGTCTAAAAAAATATAGCCTTCAAGAAGGGTTGCAGACGATTCTGTCAGTATCGTATGCCAAGTTCGATGAATCCGTGGACGTGGCGGTAAATCTTGGAGTGGATCCACGACACGCGGACCAGATGGTCCGCGGTACCTGTGTGCTTCCCAATGGAACCGGCAAGACAGTTAGAGTGCTGGTTTTCGCTAAGGGGGAGAAGGAAAAAGAGGCTCGGGATGCAGGTGCAGACCACGTTGGGGCTGAAGATCTCGCCAAAAGAATTCAGGAAGGGTGGCTCGATTTCGACAAGGCGGTGGCCACTCCGGACATGATGGGCGTAGTAGGTAAACTGGGAAAGATTTTGGGCCCCAGAGGCATGATGCCAAACCCTAAAGTCGGCACGGTAACTTTCGACGTAGCCAGGGCTGTGACGGAACTCAAGGGCGGAAAGGTTGAATTTAGGGTGGAAAAGGCTGGAATTGTTCACGTTCCCGTGGGCCGAGTATCTTTTGGAGCCGAAAAACTTGAGGAGAATTTCAAGAGTCTTATAGAAAGTATTATGCGTCTGAAACCTTCCACGTCTAAGGGGGTCTATTTAAAAGGTGTTTCTATGTCTACTACCATGGGGCCCGGATTAAGGATCGATCCCCAGGAAGTACGTAACATATTTAAATAGTTGACATCAACCAAAACGTCGTTAACGCAGCGGTAGCTTTGGAACCGTATGCATTGAAGGCCGTGTCGGAGAAAGCCGGCGTGCCGATGGCACTTAATCGAGGCCAGCTTAGACGGGTCGTGAAGTAGAGGCAAGGTGACTGATGGTGGAATGTCCTCGATTCGCTGTTTTTCCTCCGACTGAAAGGGGGAAACCTTAGGGTGACCAAAGAAGAGAAAGAGAAGCAAGTGGCTTGGCTCCGGGATCAATTTCATGGAGTTAGGGCGTTCTTTTTGACCGATTTCCAGGGTTTGACAGTTACAGAACTTAACGGTCTGAGAACTCAACTGAGAAATCTGGGCGTTAATTTCAAGGTCTGCAAGAACACCTTGTTACGCCTGGCTTATCAGGATACTGATGTGGCGGTCATTGGATCCGACGTAGTTGGCCCGCGTGCTGCTGCTTGGACCCACACTGACAAGAATGTTCCTGCTTTGGCCAAGATCCTGATAGATTTTTCAAAGGCCCATCCTAAACTGGAATTGATCCGTGGGGTCCTGGACGGAAAAGTGGTGCAGCCATCTGAGATGGAAGCACTCTCGAAACTTCCTTCCAGGGAGGAATTGCTCGGTATCCTGCTCGGTACGATGAAGGCCCCGATAAGGGCGTTCGTCAACACATTGGCAGCGGTTCCCAGGTCATTTCTCAATGTGCTGAAGGCCATTGAGGATCAGAGAAAAGCCTCGTCGGAATCGTCTGCCGGTTAATCGTGAAGGCGGGGCATCCTTGCAGTGCTTTGGAACAGCGAATCTAGGAGGACATAATGGCGGAAGTTACCAAGGAACAGGTCAAAGAATTTATTCGCAGCATGTCGGTGCTGGAACTTAGCCAGCTCGTTCACGAGTTGGAGGAGGAGTTCGGGGTCTCTGCGGCGGCGCCCGTGGCCGTTGCCGCGGTAGGAGCGGCGGCGGCCGGTGGAGAAGCAGCCCCGGCTGAGGAAAAGACCGAATTCGATGTGATCTTGAAGGATTTCGGTGAAAAGAAAATCCAGGTTATCAAAGTTGTGCGTTCCCTGACCGATTTGGGTCTCAAGGAAGCCAAAGACTTGGTGGAAGGTGTTCCTAAGCCGGTGAAAGAAGGAATCTCCAAAGAAGACGCTTCGAAGGCAAAGGCTGCCTTGGAAGAAGTCGGAGCTACGGTGGAGATCATCTAAGCACCAGTCCAAAATACAAGAGAGTTTAGGGTGCGACTACGGTCAGACACTATGATCTTTTCGCGCCCTAAGCCTTTGTAACACCTCTCCGTTGCCGCCTTTCAAGATCACAAAAATCAGAGGGAGAATAATGAGTTTTTCCGTGCACTCTCAGAGGCTGAGAAAGAATTTTGCCCGCATACCGCAAATCGCGGGAATCCCGAACCTGATCGAAATTCAGAAACAATCCTACGATCGCTTCCTTCAAGCGGATACAGCTCGGGAAAATAGAGAGGACAACGGTTTGGAGGGAGTCTTCAGGTCTGTCTTTCCTATAAAGGATTTTTCCGAGACGGCCTCTCTGGAGTTTATTAAGTATGCGCTGGGAGAGGAAAAGTTCAGTGTTGAAGAATGTCTGCAGAAAGGCGTCACATACGCTGTCCCGCTAAAGATAACGGTCCAGCTCATTGTGTGGGATGTAGATCCTGAAACAAATTCCCGTACCATCAGAGACGTCAAGGAACAGGAGGTCTATTTTGGTGAAGTTCCCCTCATGACAACTAACGGGACCTTCATCATTAACGGGACTGAGCGCGTGATCGTTTCACAACTCCACCGGTCTCCGGGAATTTTCTTCGATCACGACAAAGGTAAAACTCATGCCAGTGGCAAGCTCCTCTATTCGGCCCGCATCATTCCACTGAGGGGATCGTGGATCGATTTTGAATTTGATCCCAAGGATAGATTATATGTGCGGATCGATCGGAGAAGAAAGCTCCCTGTTACTGTTTTTCTCAAGGCCCTCGGTCATTCCAGCGAAGAGATTCTTAATTATTTTTATAGCCTTCAGACCATTATTATCGGCCAGGACAGTTTTAGTCGAAAGGTGGATCTAAAGCTCCTCGTTGGCACTTCGGCCCCGGTGGACATCTATGCGGAGGGCTCGGACTCAATCCTGGTAAGAAAGAACAAGAAAATTACCCAGGTACCCCTCAGACGCTTACAAGGTCGCAACATTGCCCCATTGGCCATGAAGAAGGAGGAACTTATTGGAAAGGTCATTGCGCGGGACATTGTGGACGAGAACACAGGTGAAGTGATAGCCCAATGTAACCAGGAGTTGACCGCTGATGATGTGGACCAGTTTATTGAGGCCTTGAGGAGCAGGAATATTGACAAATTTGAAGCTCTTTTCATAGAAGAGCGAATTGTCTCTCCATCACTCAGGGACACTTTGCTGGAGGACAAGATTGACGACCGTCCAAGCAAGCTCATTGACGATTATCGAAAGCAACATCCGGACTCACATTTCAGCAACGAAACGCTCAATGCTCAAATCGAAATCTATAAGAGGTTAAGACCCTCCAATCCAGCGACGGTCGAGATAAGTAATACTTTTTTCAGTAATCTGTTCTTCAAGACAGAGTATTACGATCTCTCAAAGGTAGGGCGCCTGAAGCTCAATAGAAAGCTGGCGATCCCTGAGGAAGAAGTTCCCCTCACCTTGAGGACATTAAGGCCTGAAGACATTATGCTCGCGGTGAAATACCTGTTGGAACTCAAAGAGGGCAGAAGCGAAAGGGAAATTGACGATATTGACCATATGGGAAATCGGCGGGTCAGATCTGTGGGTGAGCTGCTGGAAAACCAGTACCGAATCGGTTTGGTTCGAATGGAACGCGCCATAAAAGAGAGAATGAGTCTCCAGGACGTGGAAACTCTCATGCCTCACGATCTGATAAACGCAAAACCCGTGACTGCTGTGGTTAAGGAATTTTTCGGTTCGTCCCAGTTGTCACAGTTTATGGACCAGACCAATCCTTTGAGTGAGATCACCCACAAAAGACGGCTATCGGCGCTTGGTCCCGGCGGCCTGACTCGTGAAAGAGCCGGATTTGAGGTGAGAGACGTACACCCGACCCATTACGGACGCATCTGCCCGATAGAAACCCCTGAAGGGCCCAATATAGGGTTGATCGTGTCTCTGTCGACCTATGCCAGGGTGAATGAGTTCGGCTTCATAGAAACCCCATACCGAATCGTTGTCAACAAACAAGTGGGTAAAGAAATTCGCTTTCTCACTGCATTAGACGAGGAAAACCACGTCATAGTTCAGGCCAACGCATCTCTGGACGAAAGAGGGAACCTCGCGTCAGACCTTGTTTCAGTCAGGCACAAGGAAGGTGAGTTTGCCATGGTGAGCAGTGCGGAGCCGGATTTGATGGACGTTTCTCCCAACCAGTTGGTTTCGGTCGCTGCTTCGCTGATCCCGTTTCTTGAGAATGACGACGCCAACAGAGCCCTTATGGGATCGAACATGCAGCGCCAGGCGGTCCCGTTGCTGACCACAGAGGCTCCACTGATAGGAACCGGAATGGAAGAGGTCGTTGCTACTGATTCGGGGGTCACTGTTACCGCCAAGCGCGCAGGCGTGGTTGACTCCGTAGATGCCACAAGAATAGTAATTAAGGCCACAGATATTACCGATGGAGACCTCGATCCCGGTGTGGACATCTATAACCTAATAAAATATACACGCTCCAACCAGAACACGTGTATCAATCAACGGCCGATCGTCAAGAAAGGGGATAAAGTTGAGAAAGGTCAGGTTATATCCGATGGACCTGCCACAGACAAAGGCGAACTAGCCCTAGGCAGAAACGTGTTGGTAGCATTTATGATTTGGGGTGGATACAACTACGAGGACTCCATTCTCGTCAGCGAAAAGATAGTCAAAGAAGATATTTTCACTTCTATTCACATTGAAGAATTCGAGGTGATGGCAAGGGACACCAAACTAGGAAAGGAAGAGATTACTCGAGACATCCCCAACGTGGGAGACGAGGCCCTGCGAAATCTCGACGAATCAGGCGTTATCCGTATAGGTGCTGAAGTGAAGCCTGGAGATATCCTAGTGGGCAAAATTACTCCGAAAGGCGAAAACCAGCTTAGCCCTGAAGAAAAACTTCTTCGAGCCATTTTTGGAGAAAAGGCTGGAGACGTCAGGGATTCGTCTTTAAGGGTCCGGCCGGGAGTGGAGGGCACCATAATTGGAGCCAGGATATTCTCTCGTAAGGGAACAGATAAAGACAGTCGGACGATCTCCATTGAAAATGAAGAGATTGCAAAATTGTCAAAAGATCGTGACGACGAGATGCGCATTGTTGAAGAGTCGGCGAGGGAGAGAATGCGGGGGATGCTCGTAGGCAAGGTCGCTTCCTCAGTTCTGACTGATCCGGATTCCGGGCGCACTTTCATGAAGAAAAGTGAGACAATCAGCGACGCGATAATGGATGAAGTGCCCCTTGAGTTACTTCGCGACATGTCTTTGAAAGCTGATACTGCAACCGAAGATGACGTAGTACGGATCCTGGAACGTCTCGGCGATCAAAAGCATTTCTGGAAGATGCACTATGATGAACGGATCAGCAGACTAAAAAAAGGTGACGAGTTGCCGCCGGGAGTAATCAAGCTGGTCAAAGTTTACATCGCAATAAAACGTAAACTTTCGGTCGGCGACAAAATGGCCGGCAGACATGGCAACAAAGGAGTATTGTCTCGAGTACTTCCCGAAGAAGATATGCCCTATTTTGATAACGGCACGCCCGTTGAGATCGTGCTTAACCCGCTCGGGGTGCCTTCGAGAATGAACGTTGGCCAGATTTTGGAGACCCATCTAGGCTGGGCAGCTCATGGGCTAGGAGAGGTACTCAACCGAATTATGCGGGAGCACTACTCGGTTGATAAGCTCAGGGAAAGAGTACTCGACATTTTTGATCCACATGAACCCGACAGGAGAGCACGAGTCAAAAAAATTATCCGAAAAATGGATGAGGACCAGTTAAAGCAGTTTGTCGCATCGCTTTCAAATGGCATACCTATAGCCACTCCGGTTTTTGACGGCGCAAGGGAAACCGAGATCAAAAGTCTCTTGGAACTGGGAGGACTTCCGGGAAAAGGTCAGACTCGGCTCCACGACGGCAGAACTGGGGAACCTTTTGACAGTGAGATAACAGTAGGTGTGATCTACATGATGAAACTACACCACTTGGTAGACGACAAAATCCACGCAAGGGCCATTGGCCCATATTCCCTGGTCACTCAGCAGCCGCTGGGAGGCAAAGCCCAGTTCGGTGGCCAGCGACTCGGAGAAATGGAAGTCTGGGCCATGGAATCTTACGGTGCAGCTTACTCTCTCCAGGAATTCCTCACAGTCAAGTCCGATGACGTGACTGGCCGAACCAGGATGTATGAGAGTATCGTGAAGGGAACTAATGTCTTGGAACCAGGTCTTCCTGAATCTTTCAACGTTCTGGTCAAAGAGATCAAGTCACTAGGTCTCGACGTGGAGCTATTGGAAAGTGAACCGGCTGTTGCTGGATAATCCTGATGAGCGTGCCTGCCTGTCCTGAAGGTTAATGGCCGCGAGCAACCAATTCATGATGGAGGCTTAGCTGTCACCAAAAATTAGAAAAGATGGATGTAGTGCCACCACACTTTCAAATGGGAATGTTGCCGACTAATTCCTGATCTAGTTTCTCGACCTGGAAACGGGCAACCCTTCTGGTCGAGAGACTCGGCGCCACGGCCAACCCTAGTTAAGGAGGGAAACCTTGGAAGAAGTTTACTATAGCTTTTTTGAGAAGCCCAAAGATCCTGTCAACTTTAGTGCTGTGAAAATCTCTCTGGCCTCTCCTGAAAAAATCCGTTCATGGTCACATGGAGAAGTCAGAAAACCAGAGACCATAAATTATCGAACGTTCAAACCCGAGCGGGACGGACTTTTTTGCGCCAAAATTTTCGGCCCCGTAAAGGATTACGAGTGCAATTGCGGCAAGTACAAACGTATGAAGCACCGGGGAACTATATGCGAAAAATGCGGCGTAGAAGTTATTCAATCAAAAGTACGGCGCGAGCGAATGGGACACATAGAACTTGCTACCCCCGTGGCTCACATCTGGTTTCTGAAGAGCCTTCCAAGCAGAATCGGAACACTCTTGGATCTAACCCTTAAAGAGGTTGAGAGGGTATTGTACTTTGAGTCGTTTCTCGTGATTTCCGCTGGGAAGACCGACCTGGAGGCTGGAACTCTTATCAATGAAGAAAAGTATCGCCAAACCATAGAAGAGCATGGAATAGGTGCCTTTGAGGCCAGAATGGGTGGAGAAGCAGTCCGAGACATGCTGGAGAAATTGAATTTAGTCACGGAAAGCAATAGGCTGCGCGAGGAAATAAAGGATTCGGCATCAGAGGCCAAGCGCAAAAAACTGGCGAAAAGGCTGCGTGTTCTAGAATCTCTCAAGGGAATTGAACCTGAGACGCTGGTAAATGAACTCACCGCTATTTACCAACGCGTTGATTCCGATAGCGAAATAGGCCGATTACTGAGCGAGATGGTTCAATCCGGACGCGAAATACAGGTAAAATGGGAAGAGACAGAGGATTGGGAGGCTCGCAAACAGCTTGCATACGTGGAACTGAACAACATAATTGATAGACTCAGCCGCTCCCGAGCCATTGCTCCCGAGGACCTATCCAAATTTCGCCAGTGGCAAAACCCCGCGTGGATGATCCTGACTACAATTCCCGTTATCCCGCCTGACCTGCGACCCCTGGTGCCTCTTGACGGCGGTCGGTTTGCAACATCCGACCTCAACGATCTTTATCGGCGAGTCATAAATCGTAATAACCGTCTCAAGAGACTCAAAGAGCTGAATGCCCCCGAAATCATCCTTCGAAACGAGAAAAGGATGCTTCAGGAAGCCGTAGACGTCCTGTTCGATAACGGTCGCCGTGGCCGCGTTATCACGGGACCGAATAAGAGGCCTCTCAAGTCTCTTTCGGACATGCTAAAGGGCAAACAGGGACGTTTTCGACAAAATCTTCTCGGAAAACGGGTGGACTACTCAGGACGATCAGTAATCGTGGTTGGACCGGATCTCAGACTCCACCAGTGTGGGCTTCCCAAACGAATGGCCCTGGAGTTGTTCAAGCCCTTCATTTACAACAAGTTGGAAGAACGTGGTTATGTTACTACGATCAAGAGTGCAAAAAAGCTCGTTGAAAAGGAGACTCCAGAAGTTTGGGACATTCTCGAAGATGTCGTGAAAGAGTATCCCGTACTTCTGAATCGTGCTCCCACGCTTCATAGACTGGGCATACAAGCTTTTGAACCAGTACTGATTGAAGGTAAGGCTATACAGCTCCATCCACTGGTCTGCACTGCTTTTAACGCGGACTTCGACGGAGATCAGATGGCCGTCCACATTCCGCTTTCCATCGAGGCTCAGGTCGAGGCAAGGGTCTTGATGATGAGCACCAACAATATTCTTTCCCCAGCACACGGCAAACCCATTATCGTGCCCACCCAGGATATAGTGCTCGGACTTTACTACTTGACCCGTGAATCATCAGAACCCGAAGCGGAAGGGGGTCCGAAAGTCTTTGACGTGTCCTCAGTTCGAGTCGCCTATGATGCGGGAGCCGTCGATTTACACGAAAGGATCATAGTTCGCGAGAATGATGAGAAGACTCAAACTACGGTCGGCCGAATTCTTATGCGAGAAATTGTACCCGAAGAAGTTCCTTTCAGTGTGATTAACAAGGTTATGAAGAAAAAGGAACTCGCCAATTTGATTGATGAGGCTTATCGCCGGTGTGGAGACAAGCAGACTGTCATTCTCGCTGACCGCTTGAAGGACTTGGGCTTCCATTATGCCACCAAAGCCGGTTTCTCAATTTGTGTTGACGATATGAGCATCCCGGAATCCAAGAAAGAAATCATTGAAAAGGCCACCAAAGAGGTTTTGGAAATACAAAATCAATACAAGGAAGGTCTTATTACCGACGGAGAGCGTTATAACAAGGTGATCGATATCTGGGCCCGGGCCAATGAAGATATCTCCGAAAGAATGATGAGCGGCCTTCGCTTTGACACGAGGATTATGAAGGACGGGACAACAAAGAGAGTTGAAAGTTTTAACCCAATATACATGATGGCCGATTCGGGCGCTCGCGGGAGCACCCAACAGATACGCCAGCTAGCAGGAATGCGCGGATTGATGGCCAAACCGACCGGTGAGATCATTGAAACACCTATTGAGGCTAACTTCCGCGAGGGTCTTACCGTGTTGCAGTACTTTATCTCCACTCACGGAGCCCGCAAGGGCCTGGCGGATACTGCGTTGAAGACTGCCAATTCGGGCTATTTGACACGTAGGCTGGTGGATGTGGCACAGGACGCAATAATTCTTGAAATCGACTGCGGCACACTGGACGGTATTGAGATGACCTCTCTGGAAGAAGGCGGCGAGATAATCGAACACGTTGCTGACCGGATACTGGGCCGCGTGGTTCTCGAAGATATTGAACATCCTTTCACTGGCGAAATAATTATGAAAGCCAACGAGGAAATCACAGAGGAACACAGAGAAAAAATTCAGGACGCCGGGATCGACCGGATAAAGATACGGTCCGTTCTTACTTGTCAAGCACGGAGGGGCGTGTGCAGCCTCTGTTACGGTCGCGACCTGGCCCACGGCAGAATGGTGAATATCGGTGAAGCGGTCGGTATTATTGCTGCACAGTCGATTGGTGAACCAGGAACTCAGCTCACCATGCGGACCTTTCACATTGGCGGCACGGCATCACTTAAAAGGAACATCATTTCAGCGCGCAAGAGAGGTAAAGTCACAATCGAACGCGACAAGGACAAAGCAAAGGCCATCATCGTTTCCGAAGACTTTACACTGAACGAATCCGAAGTAACCCGCTGGCTGATAGAGGATAGACAAACTCTCAGAGAAAACTCGTTCCTCTACGAAGGTCCTGAACACAAACTGCACGGGGCGGAACTAGTGGGAGGCAAGATAGAGATTTCTCTTAACCGGAAGTCCTTTACTCTTGTGGACGAGGACGGGGTTAAGCACAAGTTCCAGGTCCCGGAAGGCAACCGTTTTGTGGTCAGACACGGGGACCGCGTCTCGCCAAAATCTTTCGTCTTCGAAACTGCTCAGGAACATCCGCGAATGACCGAGGCTGAAAAGAGGGGGGGGATTTTGCAATTGAGGCAGACCAGAGGCGGCAAGATTCGCTTCCGGCTTTACGAGCGCTACCCCGTCATGGATTACATGAACGTCAAAGTTCAGGATGGAGACAAGATCGAGTCGGAAGGCCAGGTTCTGCTCGAATGGTTAGGTTCCAGCTCTTCACAGCTATTCTCACGCAATGAAGGCCGAATTCGATTCATAGACCTCAAGACCGTTATCAGTAGAGAAGGCGAACAGGTGGTCATGAACCGGAACGGTTGGATAGCTATAACCGATGAAAAGGGGCGTGAAAGAGAGCGCAACAAACTCATTTATGGCGCAAAATTGAGAGTAGCCGATGGCGAGCAAGTTAACCGGGAAACCCTGTTGGCAGAGTGGGATCCTTATACCATCCCAATAATCACGGAAGTATCGGGTCGAGTGAAATTCGGTGACGTCATCGAAGGCCTCACTATGAATGAACAAGTGGACGAAGTGACCGGCCTATCACGAAAGCTTATCGTCGAATACAAGGAACGAGACACGGAAATTCGGCCAAGAGTTTCTATCAAAGATGAACATGGAAGGACCATCAAGATTGGCGACTCCGAAGCTCGATACCTCTTGCCGGTGGGCGCGAACATCATGATCAAGGAGGGTGAAGAAGCCCACGCTGGTGACGTTATCGCCAAGATTCCTCGTGAGACAACAAAAACCAAAGATATTACCGGAGGACTTCCGCGGGTAGCAGAGTTGTTTGAAGCCAGGAAACCAAAAGAATTCGCTATCATATCTGAGATCGACGGTTTAGTGAGCTTTGGAAAGGATACCAAGGGCAAGCGCAAAGTAATTGTTACACCGGAAGTAGGAGAACCCAAGGAGTACCTTATACCCAAAGGTAAACACATTTCCGTCCACTCTGGGGATTGGGTCCAGGCAGGGGAACCACTCATGGAGGGATCCACTAACCCTCATGACCTTCTCGGCATAAAAGGAGAAAAAGATCTTGCCAAATACCTCGTAGACGAGGTCCAAGAAGTCTATCGCCTTCAGGGAGTAAAGATAAACGATAAGCACATTGAAGTCATCGTTCGACAGATGCTGCGTCGCGTGAGAGTAAAAGAAGCCGGAGATACAGACTTCTTGGCAGGAGAGCACATTGAACGATCTGTTTTCGAGGAGGAGAACAGGCGCGTTATCGAAGCGGGTGGGAACCCCGGAGTTGGAGAGCCTCTATTACTTGGAATCACCAAGGCGTCACTGTCCACCGATTCTTTTATCAGCGCAGCGAGCTTTCAGGAGACAACAAAGGTGCTGACAGAAGCCTCCATCTCCGGGAAGATTGACTATTTGAGGGGACTTAAGGAAAACGTCATAATGGGGAGGCTTATCCCGGCCGGTACAGGCCTTAGCCGGTATAAGAACCTGAGGCTATATCACGAAGTTGGAGGCGGGCAGGCAGGCCGCGCTGTTGTCGGTGACAACCCGCAAATTGCTGAAAACGTGAAATAGAGTTTACCAGACGCAGACAATGACGTTAAGATGTATGGGGTAAGACCGATTCGCCATCAGAAAAGTAACATCGAGACAGAAGAAGTGTTGCAGTAAGGCGGGGCCGATATTATAGTAACAAACGCTACTTAATATAAGACAAGGTAAGAAAAGGTTTAAACGCCGCTTGTTGACAGCACGGTCAAATCTTTGAGGCGATGCAGCCATAATAATTAATTGCATAACAGGTTGATTTCCGAGCAGGTTTTACCAGGCCGGAGAAAAAAATCTCCGGCCATTGCTTTTTCGATAAAAAAGGAATTGACAAAGAAACACTCTTTTGACCATAATATTCAGATACATGTTTGGAGGTAATGACTTATGCCGACAATCAATCAGTTGGTCAGAAAAGGACGTATGCAGCCCAGGAAGAAAACCTCGGCCCCAGCTCTGACCAACTGTCCACAGCGTAGAGGGGTATGCGTCAGGGTTTATACAACAACACCCAAGAAACCCAACTCCGCGTTAAGGAAGGTCGCCAGGGTTCGTCTCACAAACGGATATGAAGTTACCTCCTACATCCCCGGTATCGGTCACAATCTTCAAGAGCACTCTGTTGTCCTCATTCGAGGCGGGCGCGTGAAGGACCTGCCCGGAGTACGCTACCATATTATAAGAGGTACTCAGGACGCTTACGGTGTTCAAGACCGGAAACAGGGGAGATCCAAATACGGTGCGAAAAGGCCGAAGTAATCCTCTCTGGCACTCCGCTTGTCTTCCCGAGCCATAGCAATCGTCAGGGAAGGCTGTTACCGGAGGAATTTCCGAACCCGTATGAACAGAGGATTGATCGCATTAAGGATTCAGGTAAACCGTCGATACGACGGGGTGGGTTCAGAAGAAGATCGATAGCTGCTTGTCGAGGCGGATCAGAAAACCGCCGAGATCCTGAACCCTTCCAACCTGAAAGCTGCGCGGTCTAGCTTGTTCTGAGTTTATCCGAACCGGAGAGGCTAAGGGCTATTCTGGAGTGAGATCTGATGCCTAGAAAAGGTAAAGTACCCAGACGGGATGTCCTCCCTGATCCCAAATACCACAGCAAGCTTGTTTCTAAGTTTGTTCACGGGATCATGTGGGAAGGCAAGAAGTCCACTGCCGAAGCAATTCTATACGATGCTTTGGGCATCATAGCGGATAAGACAAAGGAAGATCCGCTGAAAGTCTTCGAGCGCGCCGTGGAGAATTCAAAGCCTGTACTTGAGGTCCGATCGCGGCGGGTGGGCGGCAGCACATATCAGGTGCCTGTCGAGATTCGGCCTGAAAGACGTCAGGCACTAGCCATTCGATGGTTGATCCAATATGCGAGGGGCCGGGGCGAAAAGAGCATGAAAGAACAACTAGCATCAGAATTTCTCGATGCCGCGGCCAACAAAGGAAGCTCAGTAAAGAAAAAGGAAGACACACACAAGATGGCCGAAGCGAATAAGGCGTTCGCCCACTACAGGTGGTAGGGCTTCCGGAAAGACCGATTCTTATGCAAGGAGGCTCTTTATCTCGAACCCGCAACATTGGAATAATGGCCCATATCGATGCCGGGAAAACGACAACTACGGAACGCATTTTGTACTACACCGGCGTTTCCCATCGTATGGGCGAAGTTCATGACGGCAACGCCATAATGGACTGGATGGCTCAAGAGCAGGAGCGGGGAATTACTATTACGTCCGCTGCCACTGCTTGCCAGTGGAAACATCACCGGATAAACTTGATCGATACGCCTGGTCACGTGGATTTTACTATTGAAGTAGAAAGGTGCCTACGGGTTTTGGATGGAGCGGTAGCGGTCTTTTGTGCCGTGGGAGGTGTGGAACCCCAGTCCGAAACAGTATGGAAACAAGCTGACCGGTATCACATTCCAAGGATCGCCTTCATCAACAAAATGGACCGATCCGGAGCAGACTATATCAGAGTGGTTGAGATGATGAAATCGAGACTGAACACAGTACCGGTTGTACTTCAGATCCCGTTAGGGACTGAAGACAAATTCCGGGGAGTCATTGATCTCGTGCAAATGAAAGCCATTGAATTTGATGACGATTCCATGGGAATGAAATTCACGATTACCGATATCCCTGCAGAATTTACAGAAGAGGCCGTTTCGGCCAGAAAGAATCTGTTGGAAAGCGTTTGCGAGCTGGACGACGATTTGATGGAAATCTATCTCGAAGGCGACACGGATATTCCGGCCGATCAGCTTTACAAGACAATTCGCAACGCTGCCGTAGGGCTCAAGATCACTCCGGTCCTCATGGGATCGGCCTTTAAGAATAAAGGGATTCAGCAACTCTTGGACGCAGTGGTCGACTTCCTGCCTTCTCCGCTGGATGTGCCGCCTGTTAAGGGGAAAAACCTCAAAGGTTTACCGGTGGATCGAGCTGTTGATGGGCCTCTCGCTGCTCTGGCATTTAAAATAATGAACGACCCGTATACCGGAAACCTTACCTTTCTGAGAGTTTATTCAGGCAAGCTTGCAGTTGGTTCGCCGGTCTACAATGCGAATGCGGAAAAAAAAGAGCGTATGGGGCGTCTTGTAAAGATGCACGCCAATCAGAGAGAAGACATAAAAGAAGCCTTTGCAGGTGACATAATTGCTGCAGTCGGACTGAAGTATACCAGGACCGGCGACACGCTGTCGGACGGTGATCACCCAGTAGTACTTGAGTCCATGGAAATCCCTGAACCAGTCATATCATTGGCTTTGACTCCAAAATCTCGGGATGAGGTTGATAAACTTTCCCGGTCCCTGAGCAGGTTGCTGAGAGAAGATCCATCACTGAAAGTGAAAGTGGATCAGGAGACCGGCCAGACGATTCTAGCAGGGATGGGTGAACTTCACCTGGAAATAGTGGTGGATAGGCTGGTCCGAGAATTTCAGGTTGAAGCTACCGTCGGCGAACCGCAAGTGGCCTTCCGCGAGACTCTCACCAAGCCGACAAAAACTCATTACAGGCACGTAAAACAGACCGGCGGGAAGGGCCAGTTTGCAGAAGTGGTAGTCCAGGTTGAGCCCCTGAGCCGTGGCGCCGGATTTGAATTCACGGACAGTATTACTGGAGGAGCCATTCCCAGGGAATATATAAAGCCGGTCGAAGAGGGTGTCCGGAAGGCAATGGAAAACGGGCCGCTCGCTGGATATCCTGTAGTTGATGTACACGTTACTCTGTGTCACGGCAAGTTCCACGAGGTGGATTCTTCTGAGATGGCCTTTAAGACGGCCGGTTTCATGGCCTTCAAAGAGGCCGCAAGAAAAAGTCGGGCCGTTCTCCTGGAGCCTATAATGGACGTTGAAGTAGTTGCTCCGGGAGAGTTTGTAGGAGACGTGCTCGGGGATCTGACAGCCCGGCGCGGAAAGATTCTGGGTATGAAGACCCGGTCTGGAATTCATACTGTGGGCGTGCGCGTGCCGCTGGCAAGGATGTTCGGCTATGCTACCGATTTGAGGAGCCGGACCCAGGGCCGCGCTACATTTACCATGCGATTTTCACATTACGAGCCGGCGCCGCACTCCGTTACGGAAAAGGTGCTCGCAGACTCTAAACAATCTGGAGGGGCCGATGGGCAAGGCGAAGTTTGAGCGTACTAAGCCACATGTGAACGTTGGGACGATAGGGCACATAGATCATGGGAAGACGACGTTGACGGCGGCGATAACGCGGATATTGTCTAAGAAGGGGATGGCGGAGTA
>JAPLJK010000022.1:0-39183 GCA_026388625.1 Deltaproteobacteria bacterium
TATATCTACAATTCTCTTACCTTATACTGTACTATAGAGCCTCTTGCAAAAGTCCCTTTTCGTCATCCCGGCGGAGGCCGGGAACGTGCGCCGAGTTTTGCAAGTAGCTCCATTATGTTCCAATAATCTCTCCTATCTTGCTAGTTAATTCCTTCATTTTGTTCACGCTCAGTTTTCCCATGGAGTATAGTATTCGACTTGAGTCCACAGTGTTCAAGATGTTTGGACGAATGAAACTGTCTTTTCCTAGCTGTCCCCCGGAAATGTCCTGACTTCTGAGAGGCACTGAATATCGGTCGGAGCGGGAACTCACGACTGGACAGATTATTAGGTCATCACCATCGAGATCTGCTACTACCACTGCAGGTCGCCTTTTGGAGCCACTAAGGTCTGTGAAGAAATAATTAACTACGACTACGGTCCCCTTTACAAATCTGCCCATGCTGCATCTTCCTCTGGGTTACTCAATTCTCTACGCAGTAAGGGCTCAGATAGAAGCATACCTTCTAAAGTGTCAAACTTAAGGCTATTTCCTTCCTCTAACAATAAGAGAAAATCATAAACCATGTTCATTTTTTCGGCAGACAACCGTCGCAATTTTTCATGAACGTGATCAATACTAACAGTTTGCATGTTCATTAAGCCTCATTTTTGTTTTAGATTCGGCAAAAAAAGCGGGCCTTGTCCATCGAGTAGTATTATACTGGACTGGTTCGAAAACCTCCACTCCAAAAGTGCTTAAGGTGCCGGGCATAGCTTCGGTCATCCTTCACCACGATGAACAAGCGCACACTCCTAATAGGTCGCATCGCGGAGAATTGATTCCAGGCCCCTTCTCGTGCTTTCTCTTGCCAAGTCCCCCTTGAATGATATGTCCTTATGAATTGAACCCACAGGACTCCCGCCTACAAAGAGTTTACTATTTCCCAAAACCTGTGGGTTTATTTTTGCGAGAGGCTCTTGAGAAGGAAAAGGCCAACACAAGAACAACCGTGCGGGAATTCACTATGATGCGTTGACGGTGAGTATGTCAACCGAGCCATTGTGCGTGGCTTGGACTCTCGTTGGAAGAGCTTCCAATGCCTCGGCTAGTTCCTGTGCGTTGATAGGCTTTGATACGTAACCATCCATGCCGGCTTCGAGGCAGCGTTCACGATCACCTGCCATGGCGTGGGCCGTTATGGCCAGAATAGGAATATGTGCCCCATCTTGGGACTTCTCTCTTTCCCGGATTGCGGCAGTAGCTTCGAACCCATCCATCTCGGGCATCTGAATGTCCATTAATATGACATCGAACTGGTCCTTCATAAAAGCAGCCAGTGCCTGTCGACCATTTTCAACTACCGTTACGCTGTGCCCCATCTTTTGCAGCAGTCGAGTCGCTAATTTCTGATTGACGGGATTGTCTTCAGCGAGAAGGACGTTAAGACGGCGCTTGCTCTCTCTTATAGCATGACGTGTCAAGAGGCCCGAGCGGGTTTTCCCACCAGCGGCACTCTTCTGTAATGAAGAACACATAATCTCGAACAATTCGGACTGCCGAACCGGTTTCGTCAAGTATGCGGCTATCCCCAGTTCCACACACTTCGCCGCGTGGCCCCTCTCACCGGCAGATGTGAGCATAATCAGGGTCGATTCTCTGAGATCTTGATCGCCTTTGATCTGGCCGGCCAACTGAAATCCATCTATGTCCGGCATCATATAATCGATCAGAACGACTGTGAAGGGTGTGCCTCTCTCATGGGCGCGTTTCATCTCCTCTAAAGCGGCCGCAGCATGATCCACAGAAACAGGCTTCATATCCCAGGAGGCAAGCATTTGTTCCAGCATTTGTCTGTTTGTTGCATTGTCGTCAACCACGAGCACGTGCAGATCCTTCAAACTTGAAGATTCGACGCAAATGGACATGCCTTTCGGCTCGGTCTGAACTGCAAGACTAATAGTGAAGCTGAACGTACTACCCCGGCCGACCTCACTTTCAACCCAGATTCTCCCGCCCATCATGTGGACCAATTGTGTGGACACAGCCAAACCAAGACCGGTTCCGCCATATTTTCTCGTTGTTGAGCCGTCGGCTTGTTCAAAAGCGTCGAAAATCTTCTCTTGCTTCTCTGGAGGAATGCCGATACCCGTGTCAGTCACTGAGAACCGCAAACATATTTCAGAGTCGTTTTCGGATTCCAAGTGAACTCCTACCGCTATTTCTCCTTTTTCGGTAAACTTGACGGAGTTCCCCACGAGATTTACGAGAATTTGTCTGAGGCGTCCAGGATCCCCTGTCACTGCGTCAGGGATTTGAGCAGGGATGTCATAAATCAATTCCAGCCCCTTCTTATGAGCGTTCACTGCGAGTGTAATCAACGTGTTTGCGACACAGTCTCTCAGGCTGAAATCCATTGGCACCAGTTCCAGCTTTCCAGCCTCTATCTTGGAAAAGTCCAGAATGTCGTTGATCAGCGTCAACAGTGAGTCAGCCGATATCTTGACGGCTTCCAAGTACTCACGCTGCTCGTCATTCAACTCGGTATGTAGGGCAAGTTCCGTCATGCCAATGATTCCGTTCATAGGTGTCCGAATCTCGTGACTCATGTTGGCCAGGAATTCGCTTTTCGCTCGACTGGCCTTTTCGGCTACTTCTTTGGCCTTGATCAAATCCTTTTCAGCAGTCTTGCGTGCCGTTATATCTTCCCCTATCCCTAGCAAGTGACTAGGCTTCCCGTCCTCGCCAATTATTGGAACCTTTTTCGTGTGCAAGATTCTCACGGCGTTGTTCCGAGTAGTAACGTGCTGCTCAGGTATCTCCATGAACTGTCCGGTATTCAAAACCTCTCGGTCCTGCTGTTCAAACCTGGCCGCTTCCGCTTCAAGGAAAACGTCTTTAGCCGTTTTGCCCAGTATTGCATCTGCCATAAAACCATAGAGATGTTCGCTTGCCGTGTTCCACAGGGCAAATTTCAATTCCTCAGCATCTTTAAGAAAGACGGCGGAAGGCAGATTCTGTATTATTGAATCGAGAAGAGCCTTGATTCTTCTTGTCTCGTCCTCGGCTCTCTTGCGAAGAGTAATGTTGCGGACAGTGGATAAACTGGTTCGCCCCCATACTGGATCGTTCATCACCACAGAATCAACAAGAACGTCTATAACCGACCCATCCTTCTGTACATATTGGTACGGGACATCCCTGACAACACCGTCCCGCCTGAACTTGGGAAGAATCGTTGCCTGTGCCCTGCTTGCGGTCTCCGGCGTTGTGACGGAGTTTATGTTTCGCCCGATCACTTCGTCTCTTGAATAACCCATGATTTCCAGCCATCGTTTATTCACGTTTCGGATAATGCCCGTCTCGTCGCTCGAGTGCATCATCGCGGGAGAATTTTCATAGATGTGCCGAAATCGCTCTTCGCCCTCCCTCAAAGCCTCCTCTGCCTGCTTGATGTCGGTAATGTCCTCACAGGTTGTCAGATCTTCTCCCGAATCCAATTTCACGGGTCGAAAGAGAATTATCTTCTTGGTCTTGTCCTTGCAGGTAACAGTAAAAACTCTGGGTCTCGTTTCGCCAGGGGTAGCTCCATTGAAATCATCTATCCACGCGGACACTACCTCATGCCTGTAGCGATTGTCCGGATAAGCTTTTTTGAGCCACATTTTGCCATTGGGCACTTCGCTCAGGTCGTAACCGAACATCTCCTTGAACTTAGGATTGGCATAAGAAAATGTCCCATCCGGTTGGGTTATTACCATTCCAAAAGGTGAGTTCTCCGCAAGCATTTGAAATCTTCGTTTCTCTGTCTTCAGCACCTCCTTCGCACGCTCAAGCTCGGTCAAATCAGTAAAGACGACGGCGTTCCTCTTTCCAATAAAGGAGAGTCTGAATTCGATGTATCTTTTGGAGCCATCTTTGCACCTTACCATCGCCTTCACAGGTTCCATTTCGGATTGACTCTCTATGGCCTCCTCAACTCTCCGACTCCACTCTGCTGCAAGTTCTTTTCTGTTGTCCTCATCTGGATAGGCAAGAAGGGACCAGTGGTTTACATCAGGAACATCCTCCCTGGTAAAACCGAAGAGTTCCGTGAATTTGTGGCTTATTATTTCTGCCTTTTGTTCCAATCCAGAGGTGACGATCATGGCAATTGGTGCTTTTTCAATAAGTAAGCGGAGTGTTTCTTCGCTTTGCCGGAGTGCCTTTGCCGTGGCGCTTTGCCAAGCCTCAGACTCGAACACTTCCGCCACCCTTTGGCGCATCTCTTTCAGTTCGACGATCAATTCGTCCTTTGTTTTGTCATCATCTCGCATGCTGGGTCTCCTCAGGTGGAGTCTGACTTGCCCCCAAATTATGTACCACTTGTTAAGTTAGAGATCCAGGACCGTTTCCTCCGGCAAGAAGAAAAGGATCAGTTGGTGGATTTTGGACAAGGCACGTAGTCAATATTGCCTCTGGCGCTGGATGCCGGTAATTCAATGAGCTGTGCGGTCTGAAGGTGTTGTATTCCTTGCGCCACCGTTCGTACTGCTTTACAATTTCCTAACAATTCGTAATATTGTTGCAGAGTAGTCTGCTCTTAAAGGCGCCCGCGTTATTTGTCAAGTGTGCGCCCGAGCTAGACCGGACCAACCCTTATTGGGCCGCAAGAGACGTTGGTTCGCTATTGTGGGGCGGGCTTCACAGCACTTGTGTTCGGTGATGAGGTTCCGGGAAAGAGCGTACTTTTTGTGGAGGCATATTGATACCGCGTATCCAGCGCAGCCATGACCGCAACGAGGAGAATCCCAGTTACTCCGGGTTCTTGGAAATGCATGCTCGATCGGTGTACTGGCTGACGATTCTCGTGTTTTTGACCTTGTCCTCGGTCCTATTTGAATGCCTGCTGGAATGGGACCGATATCATGTCATTGCCGGTCCAATGGCGCAGGTCATGTCAGTGTCGGACAAGATCCTGCTGTTCTGGCTCCTTGCAGCGAAATCCATGGCTTGGTTTCTGCCGTTTCTCGTCATTTGGGGACTCCTCATTGCATCAGGACTGTGGCGAACCGCTGCCGTAACACTGAATATAGTCTGGATAGTCGTCTTTTACTTCATGGCTTTTGACCTTTTTTCGGTCAGCTTTGCGGGTTATCACGTTTGGGATTACCTGCCTAATATAAGAGATATACTCGATAACCCTGACCTGAAGATCTGGCAGTGGGCAGGAGAAGGTTTGACCACAGAGGCTGTGTTTGTCCTGGCTGTCTTCGTGGTTTCTGGTCCAATTTGCTTTCTTTCAGTAAAATGGGTCACCAAGCGGCTGGTCGCTCACTTCCGATGGCTTGTTTCAAAACCCGCACTAGCCATGGTGACGATGAGTTATATTATTTTTGTCCTGAGCGTAGTTGCCGCCCTGGATCTATTCCCTGATCGGGTTTATTCCACTTTACCGCTCAGCCCTGGCATGAGGCAATCCCTGGAAGGTCTTACCGAGTACCTTGCGACTCGTGTTGGGATCACTCATACCCCATGTACAAGCGCGGGCTTCCTGCCCATCCGGCATCGAGCGGCAGAAACGGAGGCTCAGCAGCTTACATTGTCCGCGAAGGCCGTGCGTCAGGATTTGGATTTCCCGGGCGTGACGATGGACGATGCTGTAGGAAATGAAGACGGATTACCCGGGGTTTTTGATCCGAAGAAATGCGAGGTGATTCCTACGCCAAGGAAGATGGCCTATCTGAACAGATATTTACAGACCAACCTGAACACCGTCCGGTTTGCTAATCTCTTCGATCACAACGGCGAGAGGTGGGTGACTCGGCTTGCCCCTGATGAAGGGCGGAACGACCATAGAGCGTCTCAAGAAAAGATGGTAGGTCATCAGGACGAATCGGCCGCCACCAGACTGCTTCGCGAGTCGCTGGATCCTGGACCTGCGGATCCTGGTGCTTTCGTCAACAAGCCGGGGCTGCCCAATGTGATATTGATCATCTTTGAGAGCTTTCGTCATTCAGCGGTCGGTCCGGGGTTGATGAAAGAACTCGACGCGTGGTCCAAACAGGGACTTCGCCTCGATCGCCATTACTCAGGCTCCAACTGTTCGCATTTGGGATTGTTTTCCCTGTTCTACGGCAGATCTCCTCTCGGATATCACCAAACCTTGGATCGCAAAATCCCTGCTCAGATGCTTGAGTCCCTGCGGAGATCCGGTTACGAGATCACCTTGCTGACATCCGGTGAGATGAAGGGGTTTCGCAGACTCGAGCATTTTATCAACGACAGGTCTTGTGACAACGTTTATGCGGAAGGTGAGTTCACCCTCAAGGGCATGAAGGAATGGCCTGATTCTGATCGGAGGAAGCTGGACCACGTCGCGAGAATTGTCAATAGGTTTCAGGACAGACCACAATTTGTGGTATTTTACCTCGTTTCGTCGCATTACAGATACGCGTTTCCCCCCGAATTCGAGATCTACAAAGAGTACCCAAGCATTTGGGAATTTCTCAATCCAAGAGCGCAAATTCAAAACCATCTGAACCGGTATGCAAACGCTGCTCTGTTTCTGGAGCACGAGGTGATGAAGTTGGTACGCTCTGTGGATCCGAGTCGTAACATCATAATGATTACCGGTGATCATGGCGAATCGATGGGAGAGGATGGGGTATTCACTCACGGCAGCCGAATGTCCGAAATCCAGATGCGAGTCCCGTTCCTCATGGTTGGACCGGGCGTCGAACCCCGGACAATGAATTCCGCCACTGTACACTTCGACATTCTGCCCACCCTTTTGCACGTCCTGGCCGGGAAGAGTATACCCATACTCAACTGTCACGGAAGAGATCTGATCTCAGACCCGTCACCGGCCGATGAAGTCGCTGTAGTGCCGGCCAATGGACCCGATTGGGACGGTATGATGATTATCCGTGGCGACAAGCGAATGATTTTCAGAACCGTTGCTCCGTCGGGTCAGGCTCCGGAAATGAAATTTGACGGTCTGGCCGATGAATCCGGACAATATGAATTGAAGGTTAGACGACGGGTCCGGCACGCAGGGGGAGCAAACCGGTAGCTGACCCATGCGGGCCGCAGCCAAGGCTCCCCCCCTATTGCGAATATCGAAGTTCCCATGAGATTCAGGTAATATAGCAGTTCACGCGGTGCTCCTTACTATACGCGTCCCTATGGTTCCCTGCAATAACGCCGGCACACAGGCCGCCGCTACTTGTCAGGCCGCGCTCGGCGAAGCAATCCAGCCGGAAGTTTTTGCAATTACTATATAGCCTTACCAAAAAATTGCGGAATTCCCGGTTCAGCCATATCGTTATAAAGTTTCATGATATCAGACGCTAGACTCTGCCTGCAGTTGAATAGCTTCGCTCAGATCTTTTGCGTTGAAGGGTTTTGAGACGTATCCATCCATACCGGCTTCGAGACATCGTTCTCGGTCGCCTTTCAATGCATGGGCTGTCATGGCCACGATGGGGATGTGCCCGCCCGTGGTCTTTTCTCGTTCCCTTATTGCTCTCGTGGTTTGCAGTCCATCCATTTCCGGCATCTGAACGTCCATGAGTATCAGATCGAACCGCTCTTTCTCCAGTGAAGACAGGGCTTCCTTCCCATTTTCGGCTACCCGGACCTTGTGCCCCAGGTTTTCAAGCATACGGACCGCCAGCTTTCGATTGATGGGATTATCCTCGGCCAATAGGACATGAAGTCGCTTCCTGTCCTCCCTGAGCGTGTGGCGGGTTATGAGGACCTTTTCAGCCAGGTCTGAAGGCGTCCGAGACAAGACGCCGGCAATTGCATCAAGAAGGTCGGTCTGTTTGACGGGCTTTATCAAGTATCCAGAGACGCCCAACTCCTGGCAAAGAACGGCGTCTCCTCGCTGGCCTCCGGACGTTAGCATCACTATGGTCGGCAATGACAGCTCATGTTCGAGGTTAATTTTTTGCACCAACTGAAATCCGTCCATTCCCGGCATCACGTAATCGACCAGCGCCAGGGAAAATGGTTTTCCCTCCTCCTTGGCTTTGACCAATAGATCCAGTCCGGCGTGTCCGGAATCCGCCTCTGCCGGGGCCATTCCCGCTGCGGCCAAAGTGTGTACCAATATGGACCTGTTCACGGCGTTGTCGTCAACTACAAGCACTCTGACGTCTTTCAGGTTTTCCTTTTCTTTAGGAATACGCCGTGACTGAGGTACGGACGAGATCTGCATACGAACCGTAAAGTTGAAAATGCTCCCTTCCCCAAGTTTACTGACAACCCAGATTCTCCCACCCATCTTGTGAACCAGTTCGCGGCAGATCGACAAACCGAGGCCGGTGCCTGAGTACTGACGTGTAGATGAACTATCTACTTGTTCAAAAGCATCAAAAACAGCGTCACACTTGTCAGGAGGAATTCCAACACCGGTGTCTGCAACGGCAAACTCCAGAGTCACATCCTTGTCAGTCCTGGAATCAATTCGTAGTGTTACGATAACCTCTCCCTTTTCGGTAAATTTGATCGCGTTGCCGACAAGATTTACCAGTACCTGGCGAAGCCGTCCTGGATCTCCAACTACCATTGACGGCACCTCAGGAAGAACCTCATACGCTATTTCAAGATTCTTCTTATGAGCCTGTATGCCTAGATTTGAGATTGTGTCGCCAACACAGTCGCGAAGGTCAAAATCTGTGAGAAATAGTTCCAGTTTCCCTGACTCGATTTTGGAAAAATCCAGTACGTCATTTATGATGCTTAACAGAGCATCCGCCGATGTCTTGACGGCTTTCAAATAGTCCTTCTGTTCAGGGGTGAGCGCGGTGCCATAAAGAAGCTCAGTCATCCCAATGATGCCATTCATAGGCGTCCGGATCTCGTGGCTCATTTTGGCCAGGAATTCACCTTTCGCAAGGTCGGCACTTAGAGCGTCCTCTTTGGCTTCTACCAATTCGGTCACATCCACGAAGGACTCTATGGCCCATCTAACGTTGCCGTCTTCGTCCGTAAAAAGAGAAGCATTCTTCAGTACAGTTAATGTTCTGTTGTTATTAGCCGTCATGGTGCTCTGGCGTCTCGTGATGATCTCGGGACTCGACTGAAAAACGTAGCACGGCCCTTCGCACTTTTGATCACAAATAACACTGCAAGGCTTACCTAAAACGTCTTCCTGTTCGTAACCAGTTATCACACAGAATTGGTCGTTCACCATTGTAATGAGGCGTTCTGAATTGACCATAAATATTCCTGTGGCCGCGGTGTCCAACAATTGGCGCTGTAGTTTGTAAGCTCGATTAAGACGGTCTTCCGCTTCTTTCCGCTCAGTTATGTCCCGGGCAATGGACTGGAATCCACGAACGGCTTCTCCGTCCATCAGTAGTTGAGTGCTTTGCCCCAGCCATACAGTCATCCCGTGTTTGGTGATCATAGGGAACTCGCAGTAAGTGACGGGAATTCTCTTCACATACTGCAATCCATAAAATCTCAAAACTTCCTCCCTATGATCCGGACGAATCATTTCAGTATAGTTTTTCCCAAGGATCTCTTCCTTCGAATAACCTGATAATCGCAAAATCACAGGATTGACGAGGGTGAAGACTCCTGTCGCATCGGTCTGGAAAATCATATCGCTTGCGTTTTCTACAAGTTGGCGATAGCGTTCCTCGATTTCCCTGACCGCTGCCTCCGTGGCTTTTCGCTCGGTGATGTCACGAATTATACTCTGGTAGCCCAGAATCTCACCCTCTCTGCCTGTCCAAACTGAAGACGAGAAAAGGCAGTCACGTATGGTTCCATCTTTTCGCAAAGCCTTCCACTCGAAGTCCTTGACAGAGCCGTTTGTTTCTATTGCTTCCTTGAATACCGGCCTCTGGGAATGGTCCCAATAAAGCAAGAGAACGTTCATCCCGATTGCTTCCTCTCTGGAATAACCAAACAGTTCAGAGAAAGCAGGATTTACGTCAACAATTATACCGTCTCGAGTCACTATGAGTATTGCATCCCTCGAATGCTCGAAGAGGTCCCCGTATCCAGCCTCTGACAAAACACTCTTGATATCGACCACCGGTGTCCCGTCCAGGGCTTCCAGAGGCTTCACCAACAGCCTGGACGGAGGCTCAACGGCTAGGACGGTCACTCTGTGGAGGCCGATCGGATTCGGACGATCTCCTGACCGAGTCCCAAAAACTCCGGTAAGTGGATTTTCACTGTTCTTTCTCGGATGGACCCTCAAGATAGAACGGTCCGCCAGATGCATCCATGTCAATATCATGATCTCGGCGCCAGGCCGCAGGCCCTCAAGTGCGTCGGCATAGTTGGGATCTATTTCAATCCAGGCTTCCGGCGCGCCTCCGGTTCCTTGGTTGGGGCATTGGCTCAAGTCCGTCAAAGAGGACCGGACCCGCCCTATAGGATACATGACGAATTCCATGATGTGTTGCCCTTTCCGCTCTCACAGAGCATTGCCATGGCCTCAACGAGCCATCAAGCCTGCAACCCCAACTACTTCCAACAGGATTTCCTGAATGTCGTAATCTTCGGACAGCATTTCAGTCAACAACAGACTCTAAAAAAATCACATCACATTCCAAGAAACGCTCTTCTTATCTCATCAGATTGCAGAAGTTCGTTGGCCGGCTCTGAGGGACTGAATCTCGCGGCCTTCAAATACGATAGTACCTGATGGGCACGCGGGGAAGCCATAACGGATTTCAGAATAGTGAAGTTCCCCGCACCGTTGGTTATTGGAAGTGTGAGAGATGACGTCATGGAGGGGCGACGGAATTTCCCGGCCAGTACTGAGCGAGGCGCAACCGTTAGTTGGCGCTCGCTCCGAGCGCTCTTTGCAACAGGGTGGGCCTATCTGACAGAGGCGGGTGGAGCGGGTGGTATTTCTCTCCAATTCACCGAGGCAAAGGGGTTGGGCGCAGATGAGGCTGCGGCGGGAGTGGGAATCCCGTCCTGGCGCGGCTTCCTTAACTTGCTCATGATGAGCGACTCGGCCTTGTCGATCGGATAGCTGAGAGCCTTTCCTATAATCCAGAAAATATACAGTTGATCGCGCGGGCTTGGGGTTGGAATGAACGCTGGATTCGCTGCATCCGGTTGGGCTTGAGGGTTGTAATATGCTTCGCTGTACATCGGTTTCACCGGAATGAGGTTCTTGTCCGTAGTCTGCGCCGATGCAATGCAATGAGGACCCGCCCACAGCACCGTCAGCACAAAAATTCCTAAAGTCCTGCCCATGAAAACCACCTCGGCAAAGATTTGCGCCTCCATGTATCATATCATTTAAAAAAAACCAGTCTTTTGTTGGCTGAAATCGGGAAAATTTCCTTACAGTGCCGTGGAACCCTGAAGAAGAGAGCCCCTTGACACGGATTATGTCCACTGTGGTGATTTAGATTTCTTATTCTTTTCGTCACGAGGAACTGGTTCCGGGAGGGGTTCCCATTTCTTAAAAGGGGCTCGCACGGCAGTGTCCATGACGGCAATGCCCAGGTATCCCGGCGCTACCCTGACGGAGTACTCGTATCCGTCTCGGATGAAAATTAGTATGGGCTTAGTCTTTTCGTTCTTGGTTTGGGCGGTAAGTGTCAGCAATCTCTCTGATGTCAGGTTTCGGAAACCGTTGTATTCGACGACTATGTCGCCTTTGGCCAGCCCAACCTTCTTGGCATCGGATTTAGGCGTTAAGTCCAAAACCTGAACACCTTTGATTGCGGGCGCTTCACTCACGGACGTCTTGGCTCCGGGACTTGACTGAGAAGGCAAAGGTTTGATTCGCCGATCTTGCTCCTTAGCGATTGCCTCTGTGACAGCCCTCTGGTCCGGTCCGGGCACCCATTCTTTGGTCAGGAAATTATTATCGAAATAGAACGTCCGTTGCGGGCTGTCCGTATCTACGATAACCCTGAACCCGGTATTACTAAAAGCCAAGTCGGGGCGCGACCAGCCTCTGAACGCACAACGGAGACTCGCTGCTCCGGAAGACCAGTCTCCACCCTTGGTCACCCTGTTTTCTCCGTGGCCCGGTCCCTCAGAATCGACTTCTGGGGTAAATCTGTAATAATCTTCCCCATAATAGTCTCTAACCCACTCGATTACGTTGCCGGCCATATCGTGCAGGCCATATCCGTTTGCAGCAAAACTCCCTACGGGCGCGACGTGTTTGTAACCATCGTCTGCATCCCTGTCTCTCCACTCAAAGTCTGTGTTCTTATCCGCGTAGTTTGCCCTTAGTCCATCAGGGACCGCATCGCCCCATGGGAATTGTGTCATCAACAAGCCTCCGCGAGCGGCATATTCCCATTGCGCCTCCGTGGGCAATCTGTACAGCAGCTTCTCCTTTGCAGTGATCCATTCCACAAATGCCTGGGCGTCATTGCAGGAAACCATTGTCACCGGCTGATCCGGAGTGATGGTCCATCCCGGACTCTTCCACGAACTCCCGTCTTTTTGTTCCCATCGGTTGCTCTTCGTGTTGAACACCTGCCCGCCACCTGCGTCTTCAGCATCGGTGATGTATCCGGTGGCTTCCACGAAAGCCTGAAACTGCCCGACAGTGACCTCGGTGGCTGACATGAAAAAGGGTCTGGAAATGCGCACCTTGTGGAAAGGAAATTCATTTTCTAGTGACACCGGCTGGTTCTGGGCCAAAGTGGTCATGGCCCACGCGATATCCGCTTCAGAACTGCCCATGACAAAGGCTCCGGCCGGTATGCGAACCATTTTGATGCCTAACGAATTGTTGAAGGTTTGAGCACTTGAGTCTTCCGACAGATCGATCAGGGTTGCCAAAACTTCCGTTACTAAGCCATCCGGATCGTCCACGGCAATTTTCTGACCCGCTTGCCCCGACTGGTCTACCAGGCGTCGTGCCTCCAGCCGTCGTCCGCCCGAAACAAGCTTCTTCACGCGATCAGCCAATGCCTCGGCCTGACTGAGATCAGTCAATTTTTCGTACGACGATGGTTGTCCCTTTAGTTGATTCGTATCATCATCGGGATGTGCCACTGCTGCCACCCTGAATCCTGATAAGTCGGTGCACAGGTTCGGTTCGATCCCGAAACGAAACGCATTCCTGGCAATGCCTGCTCCAAAAGCCCAGTTACCACCCCTCACACTCTTCTTTTTGCCGGTGCGCGGGCCCCTGGGATCAATAGCGACTCCCGAAGCCGTGCCCTGGTACGCCTTTGGGTCGAAATAGTCGGCGCACAGTTGCCAAACATTTCCTGCCATGTCGTACAAACGAAATCCGTTGGGATCGAAGCACCCGACTGGTGAAGGGCCTGAGTAATGGTCGTCAACGGTCCGGTCCGCCCACGGAACGGGTGAGCGCCGGTCCGCTAAATTCAATTTTCTACCGTCAGGATACTCATCGCCCCACGGGAAACGCTGCGCCTCTTTGCCCCCCCGTGCTGCATACTCCCACTGGGCCTCTGTAGGAAGTTCGTATTTTCTGCCATCCCGTTTGCTCAACCAGGCGCAGAACGCCTCAGCGTCAATATGGCAGACCATTGTTACAGGATGATCATCCCCAACCTCGGTCCCAGGGTTTCTCCAAGACACGCCTGGTTTTTTTATCCAGTGCTTCTTCGTATGATCATAAACCCAGGTCGCATCCTGAGTTTCTGCGACGCTTTGATATCCGGTCTCATTCACGAATGTCTTGAACTGCCCGACCGTTACGTCGTACTTCCCAATCAAAAACGGCTTGCTAACCTGAACACGGTGAGCAGGAGATTCCCGTGTGACAATTTCTTCTTCCACATTCCACTCATTTCGAATCCTCCGGATCTCCGCAGAAGAACTTCCCATAGTGAATGTGCCCCCTGGAATGACCACCAACCTCATACCAATAGAATTAATTATCTCGTCCTTTGAAGGACGGCCGTCTTGAGAAACCTCCTTTAGTTTTGTTCTGATAAGCTTTTGTAAATCCTGGACTATTTCCAAGTCCTCGGCTGATGCCATCCTTGATGCCTCTCTCTTGGCTCGTTCAAGGGTTTGAAGAGCCAAATCCCACTCCTGGCGTTTCATTCTCGAACGGGCTAAGGCCCTGTCTCTTTCCAACAATTGCCGGGTATCACGATCTCCGCCTTCCAACAATCTCATTGCACTCAAATCTCGTCGTTGCCCCTTTTTGGTCCCGGAGAATTCAGTTGCGTCTTGTAGGCCTTTGCCGTGAAGCCCATCCAGATATCCGGAGATCGCTTCGTAGAGTTTTGAAGCGCTGACCGGCTGATCCTTACCGGCTGCCTGAGTCAATACAAGCTGGGAAGGAGCGATGCCTTCCGATCCCTGAACAACCCCCGGGGGGCCCCAGATAGACAGACCTACGGATAAACTGACGATCATTATTAAACACATGAGAATCCGTCTGCCGGTACTTGACATCATAGAGTGTCTCCAGACCGCAATGGTCAGCTAGTCAAACATATCCCCAACTCACCGGATAAATCATGAATCAAATTAGCTTCTTGCAAAACTCGGTAAAACCGTCACCCCGGAGAAAGCCGGGGTCCAGAAATCCCTGAAAAACCTGGGATTTTTGCAAAAGGCTCAAATAAGAAAACAAAGAGACCGATAAACAACTCGCCGGACCAACCAGCTTCTCCAGGTCATGAACCTCGCCCCATGACAGTAGTTCCCATCACTTTATCACCACGGGAATGTTCTTTTTGGCTTCTTCGGTAAGCTGGTTGTGTATCTGAGAGTTTTTTTGTTCCTGAAGTCTACTCTTTATAACACTTCTTACCTGGACAAATGCCGGCGTTTCAGGTTCCCTTCGGTCTTCCACCTTCAGTATGTGCCAGCCGAACTGAGTTTTAACAGGTCCACCAATCTGACCCTTGGGAATTTTGAAAAGGGCGTGCTCGAAAGATTTTTCGAATGAGCCCTTTGGGAGCCACTCCCTTCCGTCGATCAGTTCGAGCTTACCACCCTTTTCTGCGGCTGGATCAATGGAGTTTTTCTTGGCTAGCTCAGCAAAGTCGCTCCCGGATTTTATTTGATCCAAAATCTTGTTCGCCTGGGCCTCTGTCTTGACCAGAATGTGCCCGGCTTTAATCTCCTCGGGCGGCTTGAACTCAGACAAGTGGTCCTTATAGAAGGCTTGAAGATCCTCTTCCGAAACGGGCGGAGCAGTGGCAATCCGACGTCTGAAATACTCCCTCGCCAGATATTCTGTCTGTACATAGTCCAAACGCACTCTTACGGCATATTCTTTGTCGATACCTTCGGCCCTGGCTGCCTCTGAAAAGAGGATGAAGGAAACTACTTCATCGAGAATTTTCTTGCGGCCGTCGGGTGTCAAGAATGGCACGCGATTTTCTTCAGGAATAGTGACTATAATATTGTCGAGCATTTCCCTTGTAATTTCGTGATTACCGACCCTGGCAATAACATCCCCGCCCTGGATTACCGGCTGAGCGCCGGCCGTGCAAATCATCGCCATGAGAGCGGTGGCAATCAAGAAAAACTTGATTAATTTCATCTTTGTAACTTCTCCTTTTTGGAAAACAGCCACATGATTAGAGTCGGACTAGGGCAAAGCCGGACTAAGAGTCTCAGAACGGCTGGAACACGTCAGAATAATAGGATACTACACTGAGAAAAGCAAGCAACAGCTTATGTTATGTAGCGATGGGCAAGGCTGGATTCCGCAAAGGCGACGTTTGACCGGGAATTCTATTCTTTGACCTTAACTTAAAGTGGGTTACAAAAAGGCCATCACTTGTCCTCGTCCTCGGAAACATCGGTACGCGTCTCTGAAGTAACAACCTGGAGCACTGGTCTACCGGAAACTCGCCTTGGAGGATCGAACTTGCGCTGCGCCTCACCAACCAGCTCGCAAAACTTCTCAAAGTCGGATGGGAGAAACTTCAGGCTGCAATGAGCCAGATTGACATGTACTATTCCGCCCGGACACACAGACACTGTACCGAAATTTTCCAATACGGCCAATATTGTCTGATCGTCCAAGTGCTTCTCCTCCAAATAATGCTCCCTTATATTGTAAATTCCATTAGGTCCCTTTGCAACTTTATTTGAAAAACAGCTCCAACATGAGACGGAAACGCATGATTGTCGCAGACCCCGTCATACCTTTCTTGACTTTCACTGTGCAAATTCGGTAAAATATAATCATATTCCACAATTATTTTTGTCCGTGGTTAAATTTAGACCGTTATTGGTTTGATCATGAGGATTTGATGCGGACTAGACAGAGCCTGTTCAGGTGTTTCATTTGCCTCTCGATGCTTGTGGCGCCCACAGGGATTGCTTGGTCGCTGGACAGATGCCTTCCTGAAAAGAGCCTTGAGGGGCAATTCGAAATCAATGTCAAAAGTCATCCCCAAAAGACTATTACGGTAAATGAACTCATGTTGGACAGGGATATGGACCGTCGCCTCAAAGAACTCGGGAAACGTGAAGACCCAGAACGGCACCTGTACCGGATCGAGCGTGAGGGAGAAGGGAATCTAGTAGGATATCTTGGCTTCAAAGAATCGGAATGGGTGGAAAAGATAAATTTCAAAGGCCCCTCCAAGCCTGCAACCGAGATGCCCATGTACAGAGAACACGCAGAACTGCTTGCAGAAATAACCACCAGGATTTTTCATTTTAAACAGGTGCTGGAAAATCATGACAAGTATGGTCTCAGACTGATCAATATGTGCGGGGAAAGCAGGTTCGAGTCACTCAAAGCTCTCGACGCCAATATCCGTGAGCAACTAAAAGTATATGATTCTTTGGAAAAGTTGAGACAAGATCTGCTTGGCACTCTGAGCACTTTCGCCGAGGCCGGCACGTGCAGGGATCTGTCCGCAGATTATCAGGAATGCCTCAAAGGAAGTTTGCGCCAGTTAAATGATTTATCTGAAAAACACTACGAGTTACAGAATAAGGTTGACCGGATGAACAAAGAGCCGGCTGGTACTGAAGCGCTATCTCCCGCACGAGGCAATACCGGCAGCCAACTTGAAAAAACACCGCAGAAATATTGATGGGGCAGCCTGTCGCAGAACTGTAACCGGTGACCAATTCGAAGTACCCAAAGACTCAGATTGCTCCCATCCTCGATTTGATAAGATATCGAATCCTGATTTTGAGAGGGACTGTCGGGCGAAAGACTGTCCGACGCCTTGCTCTTAATGACCACAACGGAATCCCCCGCTGATGCCACTGGGTTCCGAAGTAAAAAACGATCCTCGTATGATTAACGATTGCCTGAACGAAATTTCCGACGCCGTTGGGCTGGTCTCAGGAATTGTGCTGGCAGGGGGCAAGTCCCGTCGCATGGGCGGGGTGAATAAGGCTCTGTTGGACGTCGGTGGGCAACCTTTGGTTGAACGCGTACGAGACACTTTAGCCCGCGTAATCCCGGACATCGTTATTGTAACCAATACCCCGGAAGATTTTAGATTTTTAGGTCTTCCCTTGTTTGGCGATCTCATTCCAGGTTGCGGATCTATAGGTGGGCTTTTCACGGGCTTGAGTGAATGCGCCGGCAGGTACGGCTTCCTTGTGGGATGCGACATGCCATTCCTGAACGAGGGAGTAATCGGCCACATGGTGAGTCTCATCGATGACTATGATGTGGTAGTTCCCCGAATATCCGGCTGGCTGGAACCGCTTCACGCCATTTATTCTTGCAGGTGCCTGCCTCACATCCGTGAGCTTATACTAAAAGAAGACCTTAAGATTATAAATTTATTTCACAAAGTCAGACTGCTGGAAGTTCCCCAGAAGGATTTAGCCGTCTTCGACCCAGAATTTCGTTTCGTAATGAATATCAACACACCTGAAGACCTGGAAACAGCCAGGAGAATGGAAGAATCATCAGCAAGTGAAAAGTGACGCGCACAGTTAGGCGCGTGACACGAATTGAATGACGGTGATTCAAATGGCAACAATAAGTTATGCCATAAGATGGGGGCGAGACGATGGATTGGCTTAAATCGCACCGGACTGAGCTTATTCAAACGAACCTGTCAGTACTCGTATGGTAGAAACAATTTCCTGTGTTCATCGAGAGCGAACCGGTCGGTCATGCCCGCAATGTAATCGGTGACTATCCTTGGCAAGCTTTCCCGCCCTTCCTTAATCCTCTTTTGAACACCAGGCGGAAGTTGCGGGGGCCGCTCAATGTATTCTTCAAAAAGGTCTCTCAGCAAACGATACGCTTTGTACTGCATCCTGAGAATCTTGTGGTGCGTGTAGAATCTGGTGTGGAGAAACTTGTTCAGATCTTCCTTCCACGTATTCATCTTCTGAGAAAAATTCACCACCGGCAGTTCAGCCTCAGCTATAGCCGAGGGCTTCAGGAAGTTTTCTACAGACATGGCGTTGTCCGTTTGAGCGACCAGATCGCGTATAAACGTATCTATAAGTGCTCGAATACACTGGTAGCGAAAAGTGTCCCTGTCCAGGTCCGGGTGGCGATCTCTGATGATACGGGTCACCTCGGTCCAAAGATAAAGTTCGGAAAGGTCTTGTTCGTCGAAGAAACCAGAGCTGAGCCCATCTTCGATATCGTGGCAGTTATAGGCTATCTCATCCGCCACATTCACGATTTGAGCTTCCAGAGAGGGTTGAGGTTCGGACATGAATTCAATGGCGGCGTCAGGTGAAGGTGTGTCGTAGACAGTAGCGTGGCGGATGATTCCGCAGCGAGTCTCATAGGTAAGGTTCAGTCCTGGAAAGTCCGGATACCTTGCTTCAAGAATATCCACCACTCTGAGTGACTGACAGTTATGTTCGAACCCTCCATGGTCCTCCATCAGGTCGTGAAGAGCATGTTCCCCGGCATGGCCGAACGGTGTATGCCCCAGGTCATGAGCCAGTGCCACCGCATGGGTCAAATCATCGTTCGCTCCCAGGTACTGGGCCACACTGCGAGCTATCTGCGCGGCTTCCAGAGTGTGGGTGAGCCTGGTTCTATAGTGGTCCCCTTCGTAGTATGCGAAAACTTGCGTTTTGTACTCAAGTCGTCGGAAGGCTTTAGAATGTATGATTCTGTCCCTATCCCTCTGGAAGGCTGTCCGAAAAGGGCACTCGTTTTCCGGATAAACCCTGCCCTTGGTATTCTCCGAGAGAATTGCATAAGGGGCTAAGAAGGATCTCTCCCTCTGTTCCTGAACTGAACGTCTAATGATCACTGCGCGAATCCCAAATTCTGCTTTACGGAGTCAAGGCTTTCGGGTGGGCTCTTGATAGCTGACGCCTCTCATGAACCCTTCCCCTGACGGCCCTGGAAGGATCAGATTGACCACCAGGGCAAAAAAGGCCACTACCGCCAGTGATAGTGCTGCCAACAAGAGGAGCTTTGACCTGGATAAGATGTACTTTGTTTCGAGGGTCGACATCTCTTTGCCGGATCGGGCACGAAAATCCTCGAAAGCATCAGCAGGTAGTGTCGGATCGACTTCCTTGATCGACGGGTCTAATGGAGACTTTCCAGCTTTGAACCGGTCAGCAACGACCGATGATTCGGCTGACCGCCCTATTTGCCGGTCCCCCCTAAACTCATCAATCTCATGGTCCATTGCGGGAGAGAACAGCACAAACCCTGTGCCCGCGCAATGGGGGCAACGAATTTTCACCCGCGCGGATGAGTAAAGTATGCTCTCATCAACCCGGGCAATTCCTTTGCACTGGGAGCATTCGACCACCATTTCACCTCATTTCATGTTGACCCGAGATTGTCCCATAGGGAACGGGTCACGTTGTGTTGATCAGATGGGCGGTCTCAATCATACAGAGACCGAGTTAAACCTCAAACCGGGCTGAAAACTGTTGTGAGATTTACTCAGCTTTCTTGATAAGGTTCACCACCTCGCTGTGTTCCGGGAAGCGGCCCACTTTTTTCTTTGAGAAAATGAGCTTGCCTCCATATTCAATCTCAAAGACTCCTCCACTGGATTCAACAAGTTCTGATTGAACTCCCAGTTCTGTTCTTAAATCTTCCGCCAGTCCGGCGGCCCTGGGTTTGTAGTTTCAAGCTCCACAATAGGTGATTTTACAGATGTCCACGGCGATACGATACCTCCCCTCAGACTAATACGGCTCAAGCCCTCATCACGATTATAAGAGCACACAGTTTACATTTCAATACCTGATCACGACTTGAGACTACTTCACCGGGTTCGCGATTTGGAGCGAATCCAACTCGTCTCGACGCTCCCGAAAGCACATATCCCGTTTCAGTGGCGCCTGCTCTTGGAGCGCCCTTCCGCTCCAGGAAATCCTTGGCCGCGGCCGCGTCCTCGAGCAAAGTAATGAGAGAACCGGCCATAGCTTTCTCAATCACCGTCAGCCCTTTACCATCAAGCCAGGAGTAGACCACGGATGGTCCATATTTATTTTTGACCTTCCATACGGCTCCCTTAGGACCAGGCGTTCCCTTTACCAGAAATACCTGCTGTTCGACTGTGTCCATTTTTTGTTTTTCGGCATTGAATACCACAAAAGAATAAGATTCCCCCTCTTTCAGTCCTTTAAGAGCAGGCATCAGGGAAATTGCGCTGGAATGAAACACTTTTCCGTCTATTGGGTAACGGCGATTCAGCGTCTCTCCCCCGACTCTTATATCCACAACCAAATGATTCCCTTCTGATCTTCCCGACATTCTCATCTCTTTTTCATTCATGTGAACTACCGATTCGAAAGAAAGCATGCTCAGGTCGGGTCGCACGATTACCTTTTCTTTCATTGCGATTTCGTCGGTCTTTTTCCCCGCGGCGAGCCTCATTAAGGAATCGCTGGCAATGCAAAAATTCGGTCCTTCCAAATCTATCTTGAAATGGCTGTAACCGACCTTGTCTTCCTGAAAGTACATTCCGTACCAGGCCTCGTGAAAAGGGAATCTGTTCAGCGATCCATATCCTGGCAGTGGATCGAGAGGCTTCGGCTTATTGTCAGTGACGGATCGAAAAGTACACGACGTGGACAAAACAACCAACAGGCACAGGGAGACAGCGGTGGAATAAATCCCGGTCATGGGTTTTGGATCACCTCACTTTTCGGGAGTATAGCCAAAGCCGGCAGTCGGCGCAACCAGGCTAACGCGTAAGAATTTCTCCGCATACAACGTTATCACCAGGTAATCAAATCCCTCTTCAACTTCTGGGCAACCAGAGAAAACCACAGGAACGAATGACGGTTTGCGGAAAGCAGCGTGGCATATTATCTTCGGTTCTATTTTGCCAAACTGTGATGGACAACGTTGGGCCATGCTTCTATACTGATGACAAATTCACAACATGGAGACAGTCATTTTGGAAAACCTGATGAAAATAGTCGCTCGGGAAGAGGGCTTGGATGAACGAGTTTTGGCAGAGAGTTATAACAAAGGGCGAGTTGCAATTTTCAGAACTTCTCCACGGGGGAAGATTGTGGCAGTGGGGGAAAACCTGAGGATCAAAGTTAACGCCAACATCGGCACTTCCGTGGACCTTCACGATGAAGACCTGGAATTGCGCAAACTGGAGGCTGCACAAAAGGCTGGTGCGGACGCTGTTATGGACCTGTCCACTGGAGGAGATTTGAGGTCCATTCGTCGAAAGATCATTAGCGAATCTTCGCTTCCCGTGGGATCTGTCCCTATTTACGAAGCTATTGTGGAGGCCACCAGGAAGAGGGGGGGGGGTGAATGGATGGAACCTGACCAAATGCTCGACGCCATACGTCTTCACGGCGAGGACGGAATCAGTTTTGTCACCGTGCATTCCGGAGTGACTCTTTCCGTTTTGGAACATCTGGAAAATGAACCGAGAGTATGCGGGATAGTAAGCCGTGGTGGAAGCTTTCTTGCCAGATGGATGCGCACGAACAAGAAGGAAAACCCTCTTTTTGACCGTTATGATGAAGTACTCGATATTTGCCGAGAGTATGGAATGGTCATAAGTTTAGGAGACGGTCTCAGGCCCGGCGCAATCGCTGATTCTCTGGATCGAGCCCAGGTGGAAGAATTGGTGACTCTAGGGGACCTCAATCGCAGGGCACGGGAAAAGGGCGTACAATCAATCATCGAGGGTCCGGGGCACGTTCCTTTGGATCAGATCCCAGCTCAAATGATCCTTCAAAAACGACTGTGCGACGACGCACCGTTTTACGTGTTGGGCCCCCTTGTGACCGATGTTGCTCCAGGATTGGATCACATAACATCGGCGATTGGAGGAGCCGTCGCCGGTGCTGCCGGCGCGGATTTCTTGTGTTATGTGACCCCTTCGGAGCATTTAGGCCTTCCAGATGTTGAAGATGTTCGGATGGGCGTGCTCGCGGCAAGAGTTGCGGGGCACGCGGCAGATGTGGTCCGTGGAGTTCCCGGAGCCAGGGAGTGGGACACACGAATGAGCCGTGCCAGAAAGGATAGGAACTGGAGTGAGCAGATTCGGTTGGCTATAGACCCGGATTTAGCTCGCGACATCCGCGCTCGCACCTGCCGGGAAGACCATGAGACATGCTCCATGTGTGGAGATCTTTGCGCTTACAAGGCCGACTCGAAGATATGATTTGGTTTGGATCGTAGAGTTGCCAAAGAGTTACCGACCCAGCAATGATTCGCGGCATGACCGATTCGTTTGACCAAGACTTTCCCCGCGTGTTAACCTATTAGGAACAGCAATATATCAAGGAGGAATGGGAACTATCATGCAAATCAATATCGACAAAAACTTGGTTGAATTCACACCTGAAAATGCCAACGAAACGGCAAAACTTGAAACCTTATGGAGATTAATGGTTGATTGCGCTCGCTTTAACAAGAAGATGGTGCCTGTGGGAGAATATATTCCCATTAAGAACAATATGGCCAGATTTGCAATTGAGGGTATCAAGGGGACGGAAACGCAGGATTATCCTGAAATCAGAGTCGACAAGGACTGTCGGTGCTACTGTCAAACGTGCAACAAATACGTTGTTCTTAAGAAAGGAGACAGAATTCCGCCTTGTTGTGGAAAGCTCATGGAAATAATGGACTGAAGGCGGCTTAAGAACACTCATAAAGTTCGGGAAAGTCAGACAATTATGATGTTACGAGGGAAGAGTCTGTGCTGTGCGACTCTCCGATTTGGAATGCCGCGTTTCGCGATGGCGGGTTATCCATCGAAACCGTTTCCCTGTGCCTCGATTCTTCCTGCAGAAAGGTTTTTCCCGAGAAGGCCTTCCAGACGGTTGCGGATATCCGTGATTTGTTTCAGATTGATACCCGTTTTGAACCCCATGGATTCGAGAATTTCTACTGTCCGTTCAGTAGAGATGTTTCCCTCGGCGCCCGGAATGAAGGGGCATCCCCCTAGCCCACCCACCGACGTATCGAATTTTCGAACTCCTGCTTCCAATGCCGCTTTCAAGTTAGCGAAGCCGTACCCGTGAGTGTCATGAAGGTGTATGCCGATACGATCCAACCCTGTGATTGGTTGGAGGAGTTCGACCATTTCCTTTACCTGAAGGGGTTGTCCCATCCCTGTGGAATCTGCAAGACAGATCTCTGTCGGACGGAGTGTCTCAAACTGCTCTACAATTCGCAGCACTCGTTGAGTCGATACGGATCCCTCATAAAAGCACCCGAATGCACACATCACCCCGGCTGTCACTCCGATTCCATGTGAAAGAGCCTTATCGATTATCTCAACCGCATTGGCAAGGGCTTTTTCCCTCGGGATTCCGGTGTTTTTTATGCTGTGTGTCTGGGATGCCGAGACGTATACTTCCACGTGGGGTATCTTCTCGGCCATCGCTTGATCCAGACCTTTCTCGTTGAGCACCAACACGGTAAATGTGACCTCAGGTCTCCTGTTAATGTGGCGCCATACAAGGTGGGTCCCCAGCATTTGAGGAACTCTACGCGGGTTAACAAATGATCCTATCTGTATGCGTGATAGTCCTGCGTGAACGAGCGCATCGATCAATTCTGCGCGAGTCTCCGGGGCTAGGGAACGGGGTTCGTTTTGCAAACCATCCCTAATGCCTACCTCCTGGAGAAAAACAAATCCTCTCTTGGGAATCATATCAGCTTTTCATGTGGAGTTCATAAATCCATTGAATGCTATGAATTGCGGGACGAGAGTCTCTATTATTTATAGTCACGCCAATCCGTAGATTCTTACGGTATTCCTGCCATCCCTCTTTGCAGTATACAGAGCCTCGTCGGCACGTCGAATCAGATCTTCCCCATTAGTCGCATCTTCGGGAAAGGATGCCATTCCAATTGACACAGTCAACGATCCGAATGGCATTAAATCTTCTCCGTCGAATGACGCCGCATCAACTCCTTCCATGATTCTGGATGCCAGATTATCCGCTTCGCTCTTATCGGTACCAGGGAAAATAATAGCAAATTCTTCTCCTCCGTACCTCGTTACTATATCGTAGCCACGACATGAGGATTTGAGAATTTGACCCATCTCTGCCAAAACCCTGTCTCCATTCTGGTGTCCCCTGTGGTCGTTGTACATCTTGAAATAATCTATATCTATCATGCACAACAAAACAGGTGCTCCGTGCCTGGTAGATTTTACAATCTCCAGTTTCAGGGATTCGTCAAAAAAGCGGCGATTGTAAATCCCGGTTAAAGAATCCTCATAAGATAATTGTCTGTACAAGTCACGCTCTCGAGCCCGAAGTCTGAGTTCTCGATGCTCGATGGCTCTTCGTGCCGCCATTTGGATTTGTTCCACGCTTAAAGGCTTTATGAGATAATCTTGGGCACCGGCCTTCATGCAATCGACCGCATTTTCAACGGACCCGAATCCGGTAATTACTATGACGTCGGTGTCGCTTTTCTGAAGCTTGAGATTTCTTATCAGAGTCAGGCCGTCCATAGACGGCATCATCATGTCAGTGATAATAAGGTCATAATTGATCTGGCCATTTTTCCCCAGGGCTAACAGTCCGTTAGCGCACCAATCCACTTGGTAACCGGCGCTCTGCAATGACTCCACCACAACATCTCGAACTAAGGAATCGTCATCTACGACGAGCACTTTAGGAGTGACCGGCTTTTCAGGAGTCAGATGATTCGCTGACATGTCCTATCTTGGGCCTCCTTCTCTCACTACAGTTGAGCTTGGCCGCCGAGTCCTCGAAGTAACACTGCCCCTGAGAGTATAACAAGTCTCTCTTGGCAGAGAAAACCTGAAAACCACCTATACTCATTCGGTCAGCATTTCAGTCATCAAGTTCCCATCTCCCACGATGAAAGATAGTGATCCTGTTCGTCGGTAAGAGTATCTATCCTAATTCCCATGGAACCGAGCTTCAACCTGGCAATTTCATCGTCCACCGACTGAGGCAACTTGTGAACTTCACGACCGAGTCCCTCACTATGCTTCACAAGGTATTCGGCAGCCAGAGCCTGATTAGCAAAGCTCATGTCCATAACCGACGAGGGATGCCCTTCGGCTGCGGCGAGATTGATGAGTCGTCCTTCGCCCAGAAGAATTATTCTCCGTCCATCCGGCATGGTGAATTCTTCCAGGAAATCTCTTATTATTCTGCGAGACACCGCGTTTTTTTCAAGGGATCCTATATCGATCTCAACGTTAAAGTGTCCTGAATTACAAACTATGGCCCCGTCCTTCATTCTGTCGAAATGTTCTTTGCGAATAACATTGATATCGCCGGTGACTGTGCAGAAGAAGTCTCCCCGTGGGGCAGCCTCTTCCATGGGCATTACGTCGTATCCGTCCATGGCCGCTTCCAGGGCCCGAAGTGAATCCACCTCGGTAATGATTACCAGGGCTCCCATGCCCTTGGCTCTCATGGCCACCCCGCGGCCACACCAGCCATAACCGCTCACTACAAAACGGCTTCCCGCCACAAGACGGTTCGTAGCCCTCAGGATTCCGTCGATAGTACTCTGACCGGTTCCATAACGATTATCGAATAAATGCTTTGTACTGGAATCATTCACTGCTATCACGGGAAACAGGAGGACGCCTTTAGCCGCCATGCTCTTGAGTCTGATGACGCCCGTGGTGGTTTCTTCGGTCCCGCCAAGGAGTCTCTCTGCCAAATCACGACGCTCAGAGTGAATGGTTCCTACCAGATCAGCCCCGTCATCCATGGTGATACCTGGGCGAGGGTCCAGACAGGCGTTAATGTGCCTGTAATATGTCTCAGTGTCCTCCCCTTTGATTGAAAAAACATGAAAGCCTTCAGAAACGAGAGCAGCAGCCACATCGTCCTGTGTTGAGAGTGGGTTGGAAGCGCACAAATAGACCTGGGCGCCTCCTTCTGCCAAGGTACGAACGAGGGAAGCGGTTTCCGTAGTCACGTGAAGACAAGCTGCCAGCACTGTGCCGGCCAGAGGTTTCTCCGTCCTGAACCGGTCTCGGATCATTCGCAGTACCGGCATACTTCTCTCTGCCCACTCTATTCTGAGCTTCCCGGCATCAGCCAGGGCCGGGTCTTTGATGTCGTAGTCCATGTAAGCTCCTTCAAAGATGATATGATTTTGGCATAACCTTGGCTGCCGTCCGGGCAAATATGGCCCGCATAGCATCAGTTATACCTTACAAGTCAAATGGTATGAAAATGATCCTCAAACTCCGGAGATGTCTCTAATGTCCTTCACCCTGGAGGTAGCCTCCCATGTGAAGTCAGGGTCGTCCCTTCCGAAGTGGCCGTTGGCAGAGGTCTTTTGGTAGATAGGTCTTAAGAGCCTCAAATAGTCTATTATTGCCGCTGGTTTGAAACTGAAAAGTTTCAAAACAACATCGGCAAGTCGATCATCTGTTGTCTTGCCGGTCCCATAAGTGTTGATCATCAGTGAAACCGGTTCCGGGTAACCGATGGCATAGGCCACCTGGAGCAGGCACCTGTCAGCCAGTCCGGCAGCCACTACATTCTTGGCAACATGCCGGGCCATATACGAAGCCGAACGGTCCACTTTGGACGGGTCCTTGCCCGAGAAAGCCCCCCCGCCGTGTGCACCGTAACCGCCGTAGGTGTCCACTATGATTTTGCGGCCTGTCAACCCACAGTCGCCCAGGGGACCGCCAACGACAAAACGTCCCGTAGCATTTATGAGGTACTTGGTCTGAGCATCCAGGAATTCAGCAGGGATGACCTTCTTGACCACCTCTTCGATAATGCCGTCCCTGATCTCGTCATACGTAACGTCAGGAATATGTTGCGCTGCGATTACAACCGTTTCCACTTTTTTTGGCACACCGTCCTCATACCGCACAGTTACCTGGGACTTCCCATCAGGTCTCAGAAACAACAATATTCCCTGCTTTCGAACCAGGGTCAGTCGCTCGGTCAACTTGTGAGCGTAGCTAATGGCCATAGGCATGAGTTCAGGTGTTTCATTGCACGCATAGCCAAACATTAATCCTTGGTCTCCTGCGCCTTGTTCACTGAATAGTCCCTCTCCTTCGGTGACACCCATGGATATATCAGGTGATTGCTTGTCCAGAGTGACCATAACCGCACATGTTTCGCCGTCCAGTCCCATGGTTCCATCAGTGTAGCCGATAGAACACACTGTCTCACGTACCAGATGCGGAATATCCACCACTGCCTTAGTCGTAATTTCGCCTGCGACCAGTACTAGGCCGGTCGTAACTAGTGTCTCGCATGCTACCCTGGACTTGGGATCCTGGGCGAGCATGGAATCAAGAACGGCATCAGATATTCGGTCGGCGACCTTGTCGGGATGGCCTTCAGTAACAGATTCGGAAGAGAACAGATAACTCCGCATCCCCATCGAGCGAACTCCTTTCGTACGGATTATTTAGGATCGAGTACCAAAAAAGTAAATAATAAGCACTTTTGGGGCGACCGGTCAAGCGATTAATTCACCCCAAAGAAAGCTTTTGTCATATAGGTGTTGCAGAGCAGAATCATCAATATTTTTTGAATTTGGCCTCGTAGATTCCCTGGCATACCTAACGGCTACCGACAATAAATTCACGTTGTCTCGTGCCTCACCTTTGAAAAGTTCCGTACGAGGGCGCTGTATGACCAGGCTTGCAGTATTCTGCCGTAACGTCTATCGATATTCCTCCGCGGGGACTCATGATTCCTCTCACGCGTGCCCAACGTGGCTTGCATGCGGCTACAAGGTCCTCCAGTATCCTGTTGATGATCTCCTCGTGAAACATTCCTGTGTTCCTGAAAGAAAAGAGATACAACTTTAATGACTTAGACTCGATGCACCTTTGGTCTGGTATGTAACTGATTATTATCCTGGCAAAATCCGGCTGTCCAGTTACCGGGCAAAGGCTTGTGAATTCGGGGCACTCGAACTCAATAAGATAGTCCCGAGACGGGTATCTGTTGGAAAAACTCTCTAGACGAGCTTTATCAGGAGTGCTGGGATAGGTGGTGCGGTTTCGCGGCAGAATGGTCAGATCTTCAAAGTCTTTCTTGCGCATGACCCCAGATTTCCTTATAGGTTGTCCAGATAGCTCTCATACGGGTGTGCTTTCAAACGAGGAATCGATATCAAGACTCACATGACCGTCTCAACAGCTTTGATGCATTTTCCGGGCGAGCAAGGAATGATCATTACAAAAAGGCTCCAAGCACGCCTGGCGGCCTTGGGCCCTAATATGTCCAGGCTGACTGATTCAGGTCTATTATGATCACTCATGATATTACAATCGGAGGATTTATTCCAGGGGACTCGGTCATTCATCGTCTTGACCCGCGAATTAAACTCGGTGGGCTGGCGTTGATGCTTGCTTCGGTCTTCGTGTCAACGAGCAGACAGGGCCTTGCCGTTACCGCTTTTGCTGTAATCGCGCTGGCAATATTGACCCGAACTGGATACAGAGTCTGGGTCTTAGGGATCAAACGCTTTTCGTGGATGTTGGTGATTGCAGGAGGAGCCAACCTGTTTTTTGGGAGCGGGGGAAAGCCCCTCGTCCTCTTTGGCCTTGAGATGCCCTTCAGCGGGGGGGCTCTAGAGGATTCTCTCATTTTTGTGGTCCAACTGACGGAGGCAATCGCACTTTCCCTGGTCTTGACCTTCGCCACTACCCCCGTGGAACTGACCAGAGGCGTTGAGCGACTTGCCCGTCCATTAAAGAAATTTTCAATTCCAGTAGAAAATTTTAGTATGGTCCTGTTACTGGCCATGAGATTTGTGCCAATACTTCAGCAAGAGCTGAGAATGACCATAGATGCGCAAAGATCTCGTGGGGTCGAATTCGGAAAAGGTAAGATTATGACGCGGTCACGCAACCTGGTGGCGCTTCTTGTTCCCACTCTCATGGGAGTTCTTCGGCGAGCAGACCTTTTGGCACTAGCAATGACGGCTCGGGGCTTCCACCCTGGCGCTCCGCGTTCTGAGTTTAAGCCTATGGAATTGTCAGTACTCGATTGTAGTGCAGGCATTATTACGATCTTATTTTTTGTTTTATGTCTCTCCATACCCCAATGAGAATCGTCTTGTGCCATAGGAAGGCGGGATGCGGTCGTGCCCGTATTACTTCAAAAAGAGTCCTGTACAACTAAAGGTCTGTGAAGCTGACGATGGAATGTGGTAAGATATTGCCGATATACACCCCCACTGTTCACTGGGGGTGATCCTTTGCCGGAACACTTTTCCGGTACCTCACAAAACGAAGGAGACGAGAATGGAGCTTTCAACAGTAAGTGAAGTCTTCGAAAACATGCCGACGGTGTTTAACGTTGCCGCTGCAAGTGGACTCGACGCGGTGTTCCAGTTCAGCATCTCAGGTGATGAAGCCGGGGACTACTATGTTGTCATCAAGGATAACGCCTGCAAGGTGGAAAAAGGAGTTCACGACAGCCCATCGGTGAGTCTTTCTTTGACCGGGCAGGATTGGCTTGCCATCTGTAACGGGAAACTGGATGGTATGACGGCTTTCATGAGCGGCAAGTTAAAGGCCACAGGCAACATCATGCTTGCCCAGCGCATAAAGAGCCTTTTCCCCATGTGATTTAATCGCACGGACAGTGCCGGGTGAAACAGGTCGTTGTGACCGGCTCCCCGAAAATTGGCGCACCCTTAACTAACCACACAGACACAGATCTCAAGTTACTGGAGACAGACACCGCCGGGATAGTATCAGCGAGATCTGTGTCTCTGTGGGAAAAGTGCCCGGCCAAAGCAAGGTGGATCCGAGGACATAAGGAAGTGTGCGCTGCAACATTACCATTGTGCCGGTCGTCAGATGTGATATAAGGGCCCCCTGAAAAAGGCTTACCCGACCGGGAGTGCGGAAAATGCCGGCCCAACGGTTATCACGGTTCAATCAAAAGGAGGGTGGATGATGCAAAGGGGCACTCGAAGCTGGTTCACGGTATTGATTGCAGGGTTAGTGTTGTCATTCTCGGCGGTACCTTCCTTTGCCGAAGAGTTGATCATAAAGAGTTGTTCCGAACTAATCAGACTGGCAACAAACTACCAGGAAGACGTCAAAACGATCGACACGGTTCTGGGAACTGCTATCGAGGCAGGCACCCTGGAGAGCATCAAAATTTATAAGCTGAAAAAATCAGTTGCTCAAAAAAATTTGGACGCCGTACTCAAAGCCATTGATCTCAAGGAATGCGCCAAGAACAAATAGGAAAAATTAACATCACGTAATAGATCAGCCAGGCTTGACAGACAAATGTGCGTGACCTGTCTCGTCGGCGGGGGACAAATTCCCTTTCCAGGAATGGATTCTTGATCAGTTACCCAGTAAGTGGCGAGCTTTGCGAATCACCGGCCTGATCACTCTGAAAACATTAATCTCAGAAACTACAGTGGGCAAGAGGACCGGCTTGACGGCTCCTACGTCGAGTTCCTTATCGTCTTCTCTGTTACGCAAAAAAATCCTGGATAGCTCGCCATCGGCTATGAGGCAGAATAATTCCTGCGTCTCGTTTTCTATCCATTCCATCGAAGTCTTATCATGTTTAGTAAGTCTCGGAATCAATATGGCCTCGGCATACCTCATAGCTTTCCCGGAACTCACCCCGACTTGCCCTATTGCTTGAGCCAACTTGAAGATAATTACGTCGGTCACCCGATACCGAGGACCCTTAGGGCCTTGCTTGACCGGAGTGAGAGATCCGAAAGCCGCAGGTTCGTTGAAGCCTTCCAGACTCGTCATGTCAAGTAGATAGGCAGCGTCGTCACCACTTACCAGCCTAGACAACATGGCTCCTCCGTTATGGTTCAAAAAGAAGCCTGTAATACCGGGAGACTTATATTCCGTTCTTATGACGAAATCGTATGACCGGATTTGCAACAAATCAATGTATCGATAACATGCTCGGCAGCGGTGGTCAAGAACTACAAGCTGCCCTCTAACAACAAGCGAGGTTAGGCTCGCCTGCACATCTCCCGCGTTGCAGAGGCCCGCCGACACGCCGGTTGATGCGGACTCCCATGGTTTTACCGCCGCTTACCTTGAGAACCATGTCCGAAAGGCAGGCTGCTTGCACGAGAACCGGCACGATTGGTAGTCGCGCACGCGTGCTACGTAGCGAGAATGTATTTACAACTCGGTCCATTAAATAAGCTTGTTGACAAATTTTCACAAATTTGATAGAGTACGATCGTTAGGTTTACGTATTATAGTCCTTTAATGATTTGATATTATCTTAATTATGGAAGGAATAGGAAGTGAAAAAAATATTACTGGTGTTGTTGTCTGTTGTCTTTGTAACGTTAACAGGGATCCGGTGTGGGCACGCCTATATGGTGAGTCATGGCAACTGGACGGGTTTCTCCGGTTCAGCATGTTTGCCCGCTGGATACCCTCCAATCTCGATGACGCCACAGGTTGGACCTCCAGTCCAACCAATGATGGCAGGACCAATGGGGTATCCGGGATCGATGCCTCAGATGTATCCCGCTCCGAAGCGCATTTCCAAGTGTAGGCCGGGACCGGCGGCGGCGGCTTGCCTTCCCACTATGTACCCTCCGCCCGCGTGTGGTCCGATTCCCATGCCCGTCGTCTTCAGACCACCTGCACGGTGGTATTGAGAACAGTTCTTCTTATACCTACATGGGTCAGCCCAGGGTAAAGCTCTGGGCTGTTCTTGTTCCTCTGCACCGGCCAAACCTCGTGAAAGCAATCACGGGGTGTCGCTCTTTCTTCTCTTGTCAAATTTCTGCAATTTCGGCTTCTTGATCTGTTTGGGGGGCTGAGTTTTCCCTGGGGGTTCTTCAGTTACGGTCATTCTATCCATTTGATCGCTGAAGGCCCTCCACGATGCCGCATATTCTCCGGCTTTCTCACGCATCATGTCCAAAGCCGACTGAGCTTCGAGAAAGGCTTCAAAAGACCTGAGTTCCTCAACTATGTTAATCTTCCAAGGTGACTTGGCGGTCTCCCGCACCACGCGAATCAATCTCAAGCCGCCCTTCATGGTCCGCACCTGGAGGAGAGCGAATGTGTCTTCCGACATGGTCACGATCGGAGAACTCTGTGGATCAAGAATGTTCAACAAGGCAGAGTCTTCGGGAGGATGTTCGAGCTTGAATTGCGATGTGAGGTTCAGGGCTAGTGCTTTGGACTCCTCCGAAAGAAATTTTCTACCTTCGGCAACGTAGCCCGATTTCATGCGCTCCCTGTATAACATAAAAACCGCCTCTGGTCTACTTGGGACAAATTCGCAACCCCACTGAAGGATCCCTGTGACCAGAACAAACAAGGTCGTCGCAGCACGAATTTTCCCGCATCCGGTTTTACATGGTCGACTCCGGTGCAGGCTTATTTCGGCGCCTTCAATATGTGTAAACCCATTCATGCACTTTGAGGGCATTGGACGGTCTTTTCGCAGCCGTGAGGCGCGGTGAGGACTTGTGTGGCCTCAACAGACTCTGCCGGGAACCAAGCTTTTACTAGGCTGCCCTCGCACTCTGCATCGTCAACCTCCAGAGTTCCCCCATGAAGATGCACTATCTCTTTGCAGATGGAAAGCCCGAGCCCGGCTCCTCGCTCACCTTCTGTTCCACGATCTCTTCCCTTGTGAAAACGTTGAAATATCTTGTCCCGGTCCTCTGGTTTTATTCCGATGCCGGTATCTTTTACCGCGAGTTCCACCCCCGGCATTCCGTTCCGCCTCAGAGACCTGGTCTTGACTGTGACTGTTCCGCCTCTGGGCGTGAACTTGATTGAATTGGTCACGAGATTGTTTATGAGTTGGCAAAGCCTGCCCAGGTCTCCTTCGATTCTTGAAATGCCCGGCTGGAGATCGGTATTGATCGTGATGCCTTTTGTTTTTGCTAGGATGCGTAATCCCTGCAAAGACTGGTTTACCGGAAGGTTCACATCTACGAACGATCGGCGTAAACCTATCGAGCCGGATTCCAGCCTGAGAAGTTCAAGCAAGGAGTTGATGAATTCCAACTGGTCCTTGGCGCACTGATAAAGGGATTCCACGTTTTCGGCCGCAGAAGACGGTATATGGCTCCTCCTCAGTAGCTCGATAGTACCCAGAAGTGTCTGAAATGGCGCCCGGACGTCGTGGGAAAGGACTGACAATAGCTCGGTCTGGCGGCGATTGTCCTGTTCGGCCTGCCGTTTAAGTCGATTTCGCTCAACCAGGTTGTTGATCATCAGTTCGATTTTCCTCGGATCAAGCCCCAACAATTCTCGCTTTTCGAGGTATCCGTCTGCGCCGGCTTTGAACGCCTCGTTCCACGCGTCTACGCTCTCGAGGGAAGAACTTATGATAACTGTGTTGTAGGGATCAGCCTCTTTTATTTTTCCGCACACTTCTACGCCGTTTCCATCAGGAAATACAATGTCTAGTAGGATTGCGTCATAGCCGTTGCCGGCGTTTTCCAATGCCGATCCGGCTGTGGAAGCCTCGCCAATGATGAACCTGTCGCCAAGCATCATAGATACTTTTCGGCGTATTATCGGTTCGTCATCGGCGATTAGAATGGATAGTCGCTCCGGCATTTTTCACTCCGTTGGCAAAGGCACCCGGAAAATAAACCGTGCACCTTTGCGTGGCTCACTTTCCACTTCGATGCTCCCTCCATGGGCTACTGCTATCCTTCGAGCCAGGTACAGGCCTCTACCCGTGCCTCCGGTGGTAAAACCAAGCTGGAATATCTTGTCCAGATTCTCATGAGCTATACCGGGTCCGGTGTCTTCAATGCACACAAGCACTTCGAAGCCGTTTCTCGTGAGCGATACCGTTATCTCCGAACCAGGATGGCAAAACTTGACCGCGTTCCTGATTAGGTTGTCCACTGCTCGGATTAGATATCTCTCTTCTCCTCTGACCACAATAATCGGCTGGTCGAGATGGTCCGAGACTATCTCGACCTGTTTGGACGCTGCAGATTCCCGGTAATTACCGACGCTTCTTTCGACGACAAAATTGAGGTTAACATCTACCGGACGTATCTGAAAGGCATCGGAATGGAGTCTTATGAAATCAATCCTCTCTTCGAGCATCGAGCATAGATCAGACCTCTTCCGGGCCACTTGGTCAAGAAAATCCAAACCTTCGTCGAAACGCGAGTCTTTGAATAGCTCCCTGGCACTCTCGATGCCGACGCCCATGACATCAAGGGCGGCTCTGAGTTCGTGGCGGTAGAGTCTTCCGATTTCTTGGTTGATCAGATGTTGATCAGTTGTATCCCGAAGCAATATGACCTGTGGGCCTAGTTCCACATCATATCTCTTTCCACCTAATGTCATGGTTACTCGGTCCCCAAACACGTGGGTCTCGTCTCCGTTGTCGTTGATTGCGGAGGTTATTCCGGCAAGAACACGCTCCCTGGAGTAACGACGCAGAGCCTCCTCAAGCGAAGCAGATCCGAAGAGTCGAGCCTTGAGCTTTTCATTTTCGCTGAGCATAGTTTCGGCGGCAGAATTCATATAGTAAAGGAGGCCGCCCCGATCGATGCAGATGACGCCGTCAGGCAACATCTCCAAAGCCTGTCTGTCCAGTTCCTTGTTTCTCACGCGCCGTTGTCGCTCTTCCTTGAGACTCTCTGCTCGGTATCGATGGACTGATTCTCTTGCCACAGCGTACGAGTCGTAGAGAAACTTCTTCACCATACTCTGTTTGGCAGGTTCGGCGGAGAGAACCAAACCATCTCCAAATGGTTCCAGCAATCCGCACGACCGCAATGTTCGAAAAAATAGCTGATCCGTTGGGCTAAGCAGGAGAGCCCGCCATTCCTTAATGGTTAACGGTACATGGAAGAGAGATATCAGGTAGACCGTCCTCGTAAGAGAAGACAGCTCTTTCATATCCCGAACAGATCGAACCAGTTGGTGGAAATCAGCAATTCCAGAGTGAAATTCCGCTTTCAAAGCCGGGGCTACCCTTGAGACGCCTGGACGCCATAAGTAAACGTCCTCGACTCCTGGATATCGAGACCGCAGGTATCGCACATGGTCGGGGGAAACCCCGGAATCGAGAATGTTCAGAATGCATAGCCTCGAAGCTGTCTTAAGCTCTTCCGGTACATCCCGTCTGTTGATAAAACGTTGTATGAGGAACGGGACCGCGCGGGTTGGATCGGTTTCACGCAGAAGGATGATCTGCATGAGGGACATTTCTGGAGAGCGAAGATCCTTGAAAAGTATCTCCGGGTTTCCTCTTAGCTTCCGGAACGCCCACAAGCAAGAAGGGGTCAAGAAACCTCTCTTCTCAATGGTGTTCCTCAGCATTACTTTTTGAGCCGATGCGGACCATCGCGCGCCTGCCTGAACGGCTACCTGGCGAAATGAAATCTCCCTCTTTTCCAAGAAATTAAGCAAGGCTGAAAAGGATTCATCAGAAAGCCTCAACTCATTGTGATTATTATTCTCCTTTTGAAAAAGTTCTTGAAAAGTTGACAGCACTGCACTCAGGGGGCGTCGCTTCTCCAACTCATTTAACAACTTTGTTAACATGAGTCGTTAATTATTCGATATTACGTCAAATGTCAAGTAATATAGCAAACAGGACGACTCGCCAAGGCAGGGAATCTCGAACTTTGGAATGTACCTAACGCAACCTTGATCAACCAAGTGGGAAGCAATCACCCAGACTGTAGGCGTGCGGTAACGGCCCTAACGCATGTTTAAGGCTTAAGTGGTGGTGAATGGTAAAGGATTGGAACGTTCTCAGGTCGCTCGACCGAGTTCCTTGAGGATTTCCGGCTTAATCCGTGCTATGTCTCGGCGCCAGGTGGCTGCTTTTTTGATAACTTCTTTCTCCCAGGGTAATCGATCGGCTTCGTCCTTCTCTAGAATTGATTTTTCGAGATCAAGCGGCACCGGCGGAGTCAGAATCCTGCTAAAACGCTCCAGAATATTCTTTAAGATACGATCTCGTTCGCTCACCTGTTTTCTGGTGAGCTTCACATGTCCACCAGCGGGCGTATCCTTGGGAATCAGGTCGAGGCCTTCAAGGTCCCAGCCATTTTTTTGGGCAACCTTTATGACTGCTTTGACGTAGTCATAACTCCAGTTTGAATTAGTTTGAGAGGCCGATGCGTCGCCGCGCAAAGAGGATCCTGTAACCATGAATCTAACCCCCGATTTCAAATAAAAAAATGTAACAAAAACAGTAGATGGAATACTTGGGAGACCTGACCAGAAAACAGAGTTACCCCTGTTTACTCTTGTCATCACCCCGTGTTACGGCTAATAAGCCGTAATCACACGGGTCGCTATATTGCGTAATCTGGGCCTTGTCAAGTTTTTTTGTGGTTACTGCAACTTAATATTTGTGGTCATTGTCGTGGCTGTGACATTGAGCCGAAGTGTTACAATGTTCATGGGCGTGTTCATGAGAATGGGCATGGGTATGCTCGTGGGTATGAGCATGGCTGCGGGTTTCAACATGGTCCTCGGACACAGGTTCTTCGATCTCAGAAGACACGCCCTTTAGAGCTTCCTGGAATTTCGCGTTTGCGGACTTAACAAGCCGTATTCCCTCCCGAACTTGAAGAGCTGAATCCTCGTGGCCTCTTGTCTCGAGAACTTGAGCTACCTCAACGTAACCTTTCAGATGATCCAGGTTATGGTCAATCCAATGCGCCAGACGGACTCTACATTTTTCAACTTCATCCATGCTAACTCTCCGTAAAGTTTTTTAAAAATACTTTTTCATCGTGTCTTTAGAAAACCCTTTTAGATTTTTTTCTGCAATAACCATAGTCATGAAATTGGCCAGAATCTGTTTTCCCCCATTTGCGGGGGAATTCGCTTCATGATGTGGATTCAAGCCCCTTTCAGGATGAAATGCTACTCCATAAACAGGACGGCCTGGAATCCGTATCAACTGGATCTCAGACATACTGCTTCTGGCCAGATTTATGAATGGTTCCGGAACCAACTTGACCTCTTCGTAATGATTATGCGTTACCCAGAATTTGCCTGGATGATTGACAACTCCCTCGAAGATAGGATCTGACATGAGAGTTTCAAGCTCCACAATGCCCCGTTCCGCCACTGCTTCTTTTGGATAAGATCCCACAGTGCTGCATTCTAATGTAGGGTCGATAAAGCCCAACGAACCGCCGAAGGCAAGGGCCAGGAACTGGTGGCCTCCACATATTCCCAAAACCGGAGTCCGGTGATTGGAAATCATTTCTTTCAGAATAGTTTTGGCGCGTCCCAGTTTTTCAGCCGCTCCATTTCGATACATGTGCCACGGAGTTCCTTGAGGGCTCAACAGGACGAAGTCGATACTTCCGGAATTGAGTAATTCTTTGGTTACGTCCGAAAAATGAACGTAATCCAATTTCACTTGGAAATCGTTCAGGGCCGGAATTTCCGAGGGGAGTTTATTGAGGACAGTATACCTCAAGTCACGGTATCGTGACGGGTCTGGTCCTTCCAGTTCCAAGTCGATTAGTAAGCCTTTCAACTTCGTGCCTTCGATATACATCCAAAAAAAAGTAATACCGGCCGCGACCAGTGCAAAGAACACAAAACCGAGGACGATCTGGCGGCAATTTTTGTGACTGAATCCTCTCATGAACAAGTCAATTGGAGGCTTGGACGGGGTGAAATTCCACTTATCGGATATTTACAGAGAACCTGATCCCCAGCCGGGTTAAGTAATAGCTTTGTAATTGTGTTCCCATACCTGCCCATGACTCCTGGGGCCGATATCGGATTCGGGCCGACCACAGAGCCATCATGGACCGTCACTGGTTGTCCCACAAACCGGGAGGCATTCCCCAGCCCCATTGGCTGTACGGTCTTTGAAGAAAAACCTGATAGGAATCTCCATCGACCGCTCGAAAAAGACCTCGTATCGTCCCGTCTGGATAGACCAGTCCGTTGAATGTGTGACCTTCTTTAACTCCAAAGATATGGTTACCTCTTATCTTAGCGTTGATCTCAAATTTGGCCTTGCCGAAAAAATTTCCCCCTTCTACTATGCCATAGATATCTTCACCGCGTTGATGAGTAATCGTCACGCTTCCATCGGCCCCGAATATGGTCCCCTTGGCATTCCCGATCCAAGCGCCCCGGATATCCATTGCCATGCCCAGAGAAGGCCGGAACAAGGCCGTACAACTCCATGCCACCATGCAAATCAATAATGTAAAACAGTACGTTTTGTTCATAACACTTTTATATCACATAAATTGATAGCATGACAAGAAATTGGGTATGGTCATGGAACAGATTCCGTGCCTGTCCCTATTAATGATTAGGCTGCCTAATTCGCTCCAGCCTTTTCGTGAAATATTGCGAGATCTTTCTTTTCCCCCATGGTAATCAAAACGTCTTGATCTTCGATAACTGTGTTTGGGCCGGGATTAAATACCATTTGGCCGTCCGTCTTCTTAACTGCAATTATAATAAGGTTGAGTTCCTTTCGTATGTCGGTGTCAACGAGTTTCTTTTCACTGTAGACAGAACCACTGGACACCTGAACTTCTTCCAATTCGATGTCCATCTGCTTGTGATCCATCGCCACCTCGAGAAATCCCATTACCGCGGGCTTGAGAATCCCCATCACCATTCTCATTCCACCGATTCGATATGGGCTGATGACTCTATTAGCGCCGGCTCTCAGTAGTTTTTTCTCAGCCTCCTCTTCACCGGCTCTGGCTATGATTTCCAGCTTTGGATTCAGTTCACGCGCGGTTAGGACCACATAAACATTTGCAGCATCCGAATTGAGCACGGACACTAGACCCTATAGTTTCGCCTTTTTTGGATCAATAGTTTGAAATTGTGGATGAATCACTTGAAAACAATCGGCGTTCCTGCCATACCCGTTTTTGAAAAAAACCATGGGAAGGGGAACGCCGATGGCCAAGAGGAATTTACCACAGG
>JAPLJK010000119.1:0-6419 GCA_026388625.1 Deltaproteobacteria bacterium
ACCCTCAAGAAGCGCTTTGGAGTAGAAGATGTGGTGTTTGTGGGAGACCGGGGGATGGTGAAGAGCAAAGGAAAACAGGCTCTGGCTCAATGCGGTTTCAAGTATATCACTGCGTTGACCAACGCTCAGCTTATCAGTGTCGCAATCCCTTCTAATCAGGTCATTTGATCGGACTATTGTTTGTCAAATGTTTTTTGAAAGGTTTATCGCAAAGTCGCAATCCCTTCTAATCAGGTCATTTGATCGGACGAAAATGAGACTGACCATAACAATACCTGAAGGGTATAATGTCGCAATCCCTTCTAATCAGGTCATTTGATCGGACAAATAGTCCACGCCGGTGCCATGACAGTTATGGCACAGTCGCAATCCCTTCTAATCAGGTCATTTGATCGGACGTAATCGCTGTGAACAAAAGGACCGGGGACCGGCATTTAATGTCGCAATCCCTTCTAATCAGGTCATTTGATCGGACCTTGCCGGCCTGGTCATCGCGAACGCCTTCGCTCTCGGTTAGTCGCAATCCCTTCTAATCAGGTCATTTGATCGGACACCGAAATAATAATAGCCATCATTGCCGGCCTGGTCATCGTCGCAATCCCTTCTAATCAGGTCATTTGATCGGACAGTCGGGGACATGTTGATTCTGACAAGTCGGTATCAGAGTCGCAATCCCTTCTAATCAGGTCATTTGATCGGACACAACTATGGGACCAAAGGAAAGGGAGATTGTTAAAGTCGCAATCCCTTCTAATCAGGTCATTTGATCGGACTTCCACGCAAGCGAATCTTGTGTGGAAAGCCAAAAATATGGTCGCAATCCCTTCTAATCAGGTCATTTGATCGGACGGCAAGATCCACTGGGAACACCCTGTTGCGCCTCAGAGTCGCAATCCCTTCTAATCAGGTCATTTGATCGGACACCTGTGCCCCCAAGGGGGCAGTATCACTTTGCTTTCAGCGCGAAAAACGGCGCATGGTCCACATCCCTTTATCTTGATCTTGACTAATGCGGTGTACATACAGTTTAACCTATCAAATCCAAGTGGTTACAAAAACGAGGAATCTATTTTGGGCACTCAATAATTTCAATTGGTTGTGCATAACCTGCAAAACCTCAAGATCCCTCGCAAACATCATCGACCGCAGGTCACACGACGATCACATCCTCGTCCTCCATTATAACGCCCACTCCGCTCGTGTCTATGTTTTTTACGCATCCTGCACAGAGAATGTAATATCTCACACCATCATCTTCCCAGTCAATCAACTTTTCGACCTGTTCTTTCATCTTGAGGTACCGACGATCATCCAGGATGCACTCGAATACGCTCTTCTGGACTCGCACCCCGTAGCTCTTCATCAGCTTGGCAACCCGAAGCCGTTTCCGGTCATCCACTATGTCATAAGCCACAACAACGAACATATCGGCCTCTATCGCATCGAGAACGAGTTATAATCCGAGTCCCCCGACAGCAGCGCGGCAAACATCCTTACCTGTTCAAGAAGTACACCCCTGTACGTGAGCCTTTTCCCCCTCGGAGGATAAAGCACTCTGCGGTTCAGACGCTCCTCGAAGAGTGTGATAAACTTCTTCATCCCTTCATGGATCAACACTATGGGATATTCGTCTTTTACCGGTTCGGTTTCCGCGAAGTCAAAGGCGGCGGGCTCCCTGTCCTCCGGCCTGAAAAAATGCTTGGTCCGAATAATACCCTTGTTGACCGCATAGAGCACCAAGGAATCAACGAGCACCGGTCGAAATTCTTCCATGAGATCCAGCACGAGCGACGGTCTGCCGTATTCAGTCGAGTGGAGGCATCCCAGGTAGGGATCCAAACCGACGATGTTTACCTGGGAGTGGACCGCATTCGCGAGAAACGTGTACCCGAGGCTGAGCAGAACGTTTACGGGGTCCCTCGGCGGCCTGCGGTTGCGCCCCTGAAAGGTGATATCCCGCACTCTGATCACGTGATGAAAACATCCGAAGTAGGCTGCCGCACCCGCGCCCTCAACTCCCATGAGCGCCTCTGTCGTCTCGCAGGAATCCACCTGTGCTATGAGGCGACGAATCCGGTTCAGCGCGGACGTTATGTCCGGGTTTTGGATCTCCTGGTTCTGTCGGCGCAGGAAGACACGGCAATTGTTCAGCTTGCCTTTCACATAGCACCGGGCTGCATGCATCCGAAATTCCGGATCGTCGATTTTCTGAAATTGTTTGCGCCTGAGTTCTATGTTCTTTCCGTGTTGGGAGATCAGGCGGCCTTTGTACTTGCCGTAATAGGAGAGGAATACGGTGTCGATGCCTTGCTGCAGCAAGAACGTAATCACGCTGGGTGAGAGGTTGATGTTTCCCATGAGGGCGACCTGCTCCACCTTGAAGGCGTGGATTGCCTGGACGGTTTTCCCCTGTTTGACCACCACCAGTTGGTCGCCCTGCTTTGTTAGAGACGCTCCTTGATCGGTTACGTAGAGTATGGCCACGGCTGCACACTCGGGAACGCTGATCTTAACACTAAATTTCCAACGTGAAGGATGCCGGTGATCCCTCTTTCTTCATGCGGCGCAATTCCCCGAGCGGGGTCTGAACCGATTCGACTGCCGCATCCTCGAAGAAACTGTTGAGCCTCGCCTCGTACCGCTCCATCAGGAGCTTGGTCTCACGGAACTGCTTCCTGAGTTTGATGTAGTCCTGCACCAGGGTCTGGAACTGAATGGAATCGACGGTGAGCCCCAATGGGCTGGGGGTTTCCGTTCCGGAAAAGGCCCGCACGTGGATGAGCGGGGTGGGGTAGAGGTTAAGGTCGAGATCGAAACTGCAATTGCAGGACACGGTCGAAGTCAAATCGGGAATTCGGGATCGGATTTTGGGACAACTCACCGGATTGCCCTTAAGCCGAGACTTGAGGAAAAGGGTAGGATCCGCGTTGTCACAGCGGAGGAAGATGGCGTTGACCGCTTCAGGACCATGGTTCAGGTGTCCCAGTGAGTGAATCAGTATGAGGGTTTCCTCCTTTGAGACGGACCCTGTGCGGTTGACTTTATCCACGATGTTCCTGAGCACGGGGCACTTGAGCATGAGCGTCTGGAACTCGGGGTCACGGTCCAGATCAAAAGGGATCTCTATCTTGGCAGCCGGGCGTTCTGAGATTTCAAATGGCAATGATTCCTCGAAAGGAGATTCGTGCTGCCGGGTCCCCCCAGGCTGAGGAAATTCCTGCGGCTGAGGAGCCTGGCCTGCTTGCATCCGTTGAATATACGCATAGATCATGCGCCTTGGGGTCTTGGAAATGTTCTCCATGAACCCCAGTTGATCGGGATAGGGCGTGGAGTCGGGTTGAAGGAATACCGCTCGCTTGCCCGTTCTCTTGTGAACACCGAGCGGCAGCTTGATGAGATTTCCCAGGCCTCCTTTCCTCACTGAAGTCTGCTTGGGAAAGACCTCTACGGTCATATCCTGGGGAATAGGAGCAAGCTGGTTCCTCATGAGTTCACCGAATTTCTTGGCCACACCTGCCGGTATCGGCGTCTCCGGAAAGATCCAGCAATGTCTTCCTTTGAAGCCCGAGTCTTCGATGTAGACAGCCACATCGTGGGCAGCTCCAATATCGACAAGGCGACACGCCAGCTTGTGAATCCTCCCCACGAGGGAGTTCCACGTGCGTTCGCTTGCTATGGCGCTGGCGACGGCGAACTTGGCGATGTCAAAATCAAAGGCGATGTAGTTCACCGTATTGTCCAGTCTCACAGGATAGGCGCCGATGGTGTAGTTCCCGAGGATGTGGTTCTCGGCCACATTCAGGGTAAGAGGCTCCTGTACAGGGGTATAGCCGGACTCACCCGTAGGACTCACCCATTGACGGGCATAGACGCCCTCGCGGCTTGAAAAGAGCGTCGTGAAGGTGACGAGGTGATGCCGCTGGGGGACAACTTGGTCCGAACCTTCGGGTGTCTCACGGCTTTCAGCCTCAGTGCTCTCAAGAAATTTAAGTTCTCTTAGGAAGCCTTTGAATCGAGCATCTCCTGTCTTTTCCAAGGCCGTCTGGTAGATCTGCTGAGCTTTTTCAAATTGCTTTGTGTCTCTGAGTGCTGATCCGAGTTCTTCGTAGAAACGAGGTTCATCCGGCTTGCGCAGGATCAGTTCCGACCATACCCTTGCAGCTCTGTTGGGATGTCCCTGGTCCAGATAGACTTCCGCGAGGCGAGTGTACGTGTCCGTGCGGTCTGGATCATCCCGGATCGCCAGATTGAGTTCCTGTATCACTTCGTCGGTGAGATCCAGATCTTCCAGGATGTCGGCCCAGGCGAGGTGAAGATCACAGTCGAGTGTATCACGAGTAGTGCGGCTCTTGGCCATTGAGATGGCCTCTGTCAAGAGTCCGGCATTGATGGTTTCCCGCACCTGCTGCATAAGATTTTCAGGATTCATGGTTGGCTCCAGGTCACGCTCATAGTTGTGTGTCTCTCTTCTTCCCAGGGCCATGCCCTCTCTCCCAGGGCCATGCCCTGGGTTCCAAATAGTGTGCCCCTACGGGGCGAAGATGAACAGACTTCGAAATAAACCGCACAGGTTCTAAATCCCGGTTCTAACGCCCTGGAAGGGCACGCCATCTCTTGCCCTGGGCATCGCCCAGGGCAATCAGGGATGCTCAGATATCTTCATTCCAATTGGGTGGATCCAATGTTAATCCGTGTTTCTTAAGGATAGCCTCATACTCCTGTGCAAAAGATCTTTTGCGGTGATGTTCAGCCTGATTCTCGATATATTTGATGACCCGATCGAGAATTGATTGGCTGACAGAGAAAGCTGCGTATCCGTTTTGCCATTGGAATCCACTAAAATCGTCCCCCTGGGTCTTCATCCATTTTGATGAATGTCTTTTCACCTCTTCTGCTATTTTCGATACCGCGTATTTTCTGGAGAGCACGAATAAAAGATGGACATGGTCGTTTACCCCTCCGATGCGAATCGGTTCGCAATCCATCCGGTTCAGGATGCCGGCCATGAATGCGAAGAGAGACTTTTGGACCGTCTCATGGATGAGCGGCACCCGGAGCTTTGTGCCAAAAACAAGATGAACATAGATTCGGGCTATGGAATGGGGCATGCGGATGCTCCGCAACTGACTTTTTACATTCGATTGAGTGCTCGGAATTTTTCTTTGGCGGTAGTAGTTTTTCTACCACATCGAAGAAGGGCAGGAACTGCAATCCGATTTCGATCAATTCCAATCAGATGGGTTCATGCTTCGCCGGCGGCTTTCTTTGCCGCTGCAACGATTTCTTCGTGAATCCAGTATCCTGCATCACGCATCTTTGTGAGAGTATCTCCGACATGTAGCAGAATACCTCTGTGTTTGGCTTCCACCAGAATTCTCGCCGTACCCACTACATTGAGCCCATAAATGCTCCGAGCTATCTTTCGGCCCTTTCGTTCATCAATGAGCACATGATCAGCCTTCGATCTCAGAGCAACCTGAATGGTCCCGCCTCACCCGGATCAAGTACCGTTTGCATCAATGGGTCCAATGCATTGGCAGTCGATTCGATCCTTATCCAGTTTGCCTTCTGATAGGTAGCAATCCCGGCCCGCGAGATTCCCCCTTTAAGGATCTCTTTATCGACGAGGTCAGCAACGGTGACCAAGTCAAAAATGGATCGCAGAATTTCTAACTGGTCAATTGATGCAAGGGCAATGATTGGACCGGTGTTGGATACGATTGTGCCGCGCAAATTCATAGGCCTTCAAATTCCATTGTGATTTCATGGCTGTCCCACTCCACCGTTGCAGTCCCGTACCTGCTGCAATTCAACAGAAACTCGACTCGGGAAATTCCCGCAAGTTCCGCGGCCTGCCCCGAGGTGAGACGTCCCATTTCGTAGAATCCATTTTTTTACACCCTGACTTGTATTACCTAAATTACGGGATTACTCACCATCCTTGCTTTAGGGAATGGTCTCATCCATGAACCTCATGATAACACATTGATACCAGCGCGCAAACACGAATGGTTCACGCCAGTGGTGCAGACGCTCCGGAATCTAGTGTGTGATATGAACGGAATTTGAAGAAAACACCAGCCTCTTAGCCCAACTTCGACGTGCAGTAAGTATGCCAAGCCTGTTTTTGGGGGGTATGGTAACAAAATGCCTGGTGATATCAAGATGAGGGTTTCTTGACGACGAATGTAGTGCCATAGAGTGGCAAAAGATATCTTGACAAATAGGTAGTGGTATGCAACATGACGTGGCATGTATATCAGGAAGAAAAAAGGTGTGTACAAAGACAAGATCTACATCAACTATCAACTGGTCGAATCGGTGCGTACTCCCAATGGGCCCAGACAGAAGGTGATCTGTTCCCTGGGCAACCTCAAAGGCCGCACCCAAAAGGAGTGGCTTGAACTTGCCCGTAAAGT
>JAPLJK010000084.1:0-25270 GCA_026388625.1 Deltaproteobacteria bacterium
TCCTTGGTGGTAGGAGGTAAAGTAGAGATGTCATGGAGCCTGCCTTTTTGAAGGGCTCTTTAAGCAAGGAGTTTGGAATCGTTCACCTTGGAGCCACAGAAGTTACAGAGAAATAACTGGTGCAATCCTGCATAGAGTTGAGGCGGGAACGTGGGCTATGTCATCCGCTGGGAGCTAGGCTAAACGGATCATCCCACTCCGTATAAAGTCGAGTTCCTGGAATTCCTTCTCAGTACGCTGATGTGATGATGTTTCGCTCCGTTGACTTCGAGTACTTCTTCGGTGACTTCAGAAAACGAGGCCGAATGTGATTCCTCCACCAAGAGAGTACTGGTTGAGAGTCAGCGTTGAAACGTTTCTGGAAATGAAGATGCCCGGCGCCTCAAACTCCATATCGGAACTTCCCTTAATGGATTGCGCTGCGCCGTTTACCCAGATGCTGAGGGTTGATGGCGGTGGAATTCGAAAATAGTATTCAAAAGTGAAAGACACAAGGTTACCCGGTTGGTTCAAATTATACGTCATATTCGTCACGACCGGTTGGGAAGTTCTATTAGCCAGAGCACCGGAGGATGTGACCAAGGGACTGTATATTAATGCGATCCTATAATAGTCTGGTTCCATAAACTGAAGTCCGACAAATGGCACCCAGTTTTTAAGAAGAAAGTCCTGACTTATGGTCTGATTGGCAAGGGGTACGTCCCCGCGGCGAGGATTGGTATATGCCATTGCTGTCTTGCCCCAAATGAATCCGCCAAGAACAGAATAGCCCCCTCCAATCCCATAAGAGGCCCCGCATTGAATAATCCAGTATTCGAGTTTCGATCCAGTCATAACAAGGTCTGACACAAAGCCAAGATTTCCCAAGGAAATAGGAGTCTGACCTATCTCAAGAAAATCATGGGGTTGAAAACCGGTGGCTGACCCGAACAAGCTGAGCTTGGGAGAAATGATGGCATTGAGTCCGAGGGTTCCCATCCAGAAGTTGTAATCCTTAAGGACCACATCAGTTGTGCCTATGGCTAGGTGGGGAATTTGAATTGCAGAAAACAAATCAATTTCGGCTTCTATAGGGATGCTCATATTAATGCCGTTGCGCTGGTAGCCAACCTGCACAATGGGATTGATCATGATTTCTCCCACCTTGGTTCCTTTGAGGGCCGACAGGCCTGACAAGAACCCACCTCCGGTAGATCCTTCCCCCATTGAGGGCGGACAAGGGAAAACGGAAAACAACATTCCTGAAATCAAACCTACCAAGAGAAATCTTTTCATGAGATATGTCCCCTCAAATTTCAGTCAATCAAAACCTAAACCACCCGGTGCTACTTCGCTGTGCCGGTCACGTCCTTCACGGACTGGGAGTCACCGTACATCTGTATGAATCTCACCTTGTCCGCCGAAAAATCCAACTTGCGAAGATCAACCTTGCGCAGATCCAGATTCTCGTACGTCTGGAAGTAGAAAACCTTGTTCGTGAGATCTCTAAATGAAGCCCACTGAGTCGTCTCTTTCGCCACAACCTTCCCCTGCGGGGACCTCTCCACGACCAGACCGCTCACGATGTTGAAAGCGTTCACTATGTGCTGACAGAGATTGAGTGCTTTTTCTGCGTTCTCGGCCTGGTCTGCGAAATATGTGGTCACTCCCAGACGGATAAAGCGGCTTGGCGGCGTCAGATCTCCCGGTAATCCGATCATGCCTGCCCCATTGCCGGTGGGAATCAATTTCACTCCAGCCATCTCCATGGGTTTTGGATTCTCGTCACGCATGCCGATATACTGCCTCAAGTGCTTGATGTGCCATGGGAAATCTGGAGCATTCGTCAGAATGCCCAAAGGATTGTCGTAGATCCGGACCTTGCCCCCTTCATCGAACTCCATGACGATGCTCTTGCCGCTCGCATCGTATATGACACTGTGACCCGGAGGAGCTATGCCCAGCGCGGGAACCACGTAACCGAATATCAGGACCTCGGCGATCGCCAGCTTCACTTCGTTGACCGTGGCAAAATTACCGAGTATCCAGGCCCCAACCATTGTCTGTGCCAGGGCACGGGCTTCCTGACCCTGCGGCACATCCTGGTACTTCACGTCAGGCTCGTACCAAAGCCCTCCGAAAGAGAGTCCCGCTTCATTCAAGCCGTCTGACACCATGTCGTCCACGCCCCAACCCACGACCGCAACGTATCCGTATTTTCCATTCCATGTGAGGCCATTCTTGCCTCCCGGCGCTGGACTGGTGAACTGCATGGCCCGGGGGACAACAGCGATCTTCCACTGACTGTCAACGCCGAACTCCATGGTCCGGCCTATCATTACGTTTCCGTCTCTTGCGGTAACCCGGAACGACATACACGCGTAGGAATCTGTAAGTCCGATGACCAACGCCAAGGCTACCAAAAATGGAACCAATTGAGATGATCGGATTTTCATGGTCATATTCCTCCTTTGTCTCAGTATGCCCAACGATTTCCTACTCCTTCTTGACAAAGGGCGAAGGGAGCACCGGGGTAAAGGTAAGCCTCAAGATGGAGTCCTGATGTTCGATGTTCTCAGGATGCTTGACGATCACCTGATAATTGATGCCTATACTGACAGGCATTTACCCAAAGCTGAAAAGATAGCTTACCCCTAAACTCAGAGGAACGTCCATCCGTTCTCCTCATTTTTCGTCCAATCAATAAGGTTTAGCGTGGGAATATAGTGGAAGAAGCCGTTCGTTGTAAAGGTATTTTTGGGGAAAGGTTACATCTGGAAACTCTGTTTCATCGGAAGCGATCCCTTCTTCGGGGCACCGATCATTTTGGTCGGGGAGGCCCAGCTAATTTGGAGAAATTTCTCCCACCAGGAAAATGGTCTGGATTATTCGTCTTGCTGTCATGCTGTTCCCCTATTCAGGCCTGTTTATGTCTTATTGAGACGATATGTGGTTCACACTAGTCCTTTGGAATGCACCATCCACCAAGAGATTCCATGAGTTTCTTAAGGCCAAGCCCAACAATATAAGAAGAATTATTGCAATGCTGGTATCGAACGATTTCTCATGTTTCCCGAGACATATCTCAGCCGCATGGTAAGCGAGTAGACTGTACAAAAGGAATGGACCAGCCAAGAACCAAAGGGCTTCTATGAAACCTTCTCCCGAACCTTTGAAAATGCCATGCCAAACCGGGAACCAGATTCGCACTACTCGATATGCCCCTAACCCCACATGGAACAAGATTATGATAGACTTTACATTTGGTCCTAAGGCAGGGATAAGAAAAGTCAAAGACAAGAAAAACACCATAAAATAAATATAGAAAGTGGAAGAAGCCACCGCCTTCCATGCAGATGTCTGTGAGAATTTGTCAGATTTAAGTTGCACCGCAACAAATATTAGCCCAATAACTGTGGCCGATGACCCTGCCATTGCAGCATAAAACGCATTCCATTCCACTAGAACTCTCCTTGTCGTTAGGCAAGTTTTGAAAAAACGTCCAACGCAATAAGCCTCAAAATTCCGGGAACTGCCAGTGACATGAAATCAACAAGGTCTTCTCTGGAACGGGTTGGAACAATACAAAAATCTGTTTGTTATTAGCTGCAAAAATAAGATAAGGGGTGTAGTCAATAAATAGACGCTACTGAGCCGGAGCCTGTCCGACAATTTGTTTAAGAAGCTGTTCAAGTCTCGTTCAACTGTCAAATCCCATTAGACCATTGATCCACCCGTTCATGAACCCACCACGATATATATGCCCTTTATGCTATTTCGTCTCGTATACGACGCTGCCTCCCACAATCGTTTTGAGGGTCTTGACATCCTTGAGGCCCTCTTTGGGCATGGTGAAGATGTCGTCTGAGAGCACGGTCATGTCCGCGTACTTACCTGGCTCGATCGAACCCTTTACGTCGGCTTCGCCCATCGATTTCGCGGCCCAGATGGTCCACATTTTGAGGGCTTCCGTGACCGTCACGGCCTCCCTAGGCTCAAAAATACCCTGATCGGAGTTGCGGGTCACGCACGCGTAGATTGCACTGAAGGGGTTGATATTCGCCAGGTAGATCCCTGTCATGTCGGTGCCTGCGGCCGGCTCAAGACCCGCATCAATCATCGAGCGGAATCTGAAACCGGTTTTGGCAAGCTCTGCGCCCATATTCTCATAGTCTGCCTTCACCAGTTCGAGGAGCCACGTAGGCTGGATACATATAAAGATTCCCTGCTTCTTCATCTCACTGGCGCGGTTGAGTTGCTTGTCGCTCATCTGGAACATCCCGAAGTGTTCGATGCGCATGATAGTGTTCTGGGATCTCGTCTTGATTTCATGTGCATAAGCATCGAGGCCCATATCCATGGCTTTGTCGCCGGAGCAGTGGAGCATACATATGACCCCGTTCCTGGCGGCGATATCGGCAAAATGCTCCACTTTAGGCAGGGGGGTCACCAGAGTTCCCTTGTCTCCCGGCGGGTCCGTGTCGAAATGGCCTTTATAGCGCTCGTACATAAGCCCTGTGCGGCAGTCGTTCTCGCCGTCCACCCAGTCCTTTATCGCCCCGAACCGGTAGAAGGCGGGATCGGCCCCTGCCGGCATCTTGAATTTATCGAGGTTCTCAGGCATGCCCTCGGCGTTGGGATCCGTCCAAACCGATACGGTATAGCGGATATCGGGCTTCCTTTTCTGTGAGACAGCCTGCAGCACAGGCAGGGCCGCAGCGGGGGTAATGGCCATAAGCGACGTGAAGCCGTACGGCTTCCAGAAATCCTGGATGCCGGTGCCATAATATCGTTCCAGGTCATCGAGGGTGGGCGTGGTCGGTACTGCGCCCATGGCATCGGTAAGGGTGCCGTTCGGCTCACCGTCCTTGTCGAGGATCGCGCGGCCGCCGCCCTTCAGCGTGCCTACGCCCTTGGTGACGCCGAGCATTTTCAAGGCCATCGAATTCGCTACCGCCAAATGGGCTCCATCTGCAACAACCACCGGGTTATCGGGCGCCACGGAGTCGAGTTCTGCTTTCGTCGGGAGGCGTTTCTCCACGAACTTGTTCTCGCTTGCCGACACGCAGGCGACAAAGACCCATTTTCCCTTTGGCGTATGCTGTATCCAGGCGGCGATGTTGGTGAGGGCCTGCTTCACTGACGCGCACGCAGGGTAGCGGGCATCAACCCAGCCATCCTTCATCATGACGGTTTCCATGGGATGGCAGTGGGCGTCGACCAATCCAGGCACGACCGTCTTGCCGCCGAGATCAAGAGATCTGGTCGCGGGACCACCGAGTTTCTTCATGTCGTCCGAGCTGCCGACTTTCAGAATCTTGCCGTCTTTGACGGCTACAGCGCCGACCGTGGATCCCGACGCATCGAGCGTGACAATCTTGCCGTTGAAGTAGATCGCGTCCGCAACAAGATCGCTCGTGGAGGCCGCCGCAAGCGCGGCCGATCCCAGTAGAAGGGTGCCGATGACCATCAACGACGGAGCTTTCAGGAAGCCGCGTCGACTGATCTTGTTGTCTTCTTTCTTCATTTGTTTTCCTTTCCCTGTATTTATCGGCAAGGTGCGAATCTCTGCGGAAGCCATGAGGTTCTAAATGGGGATGCGGCATGACTCGTTGGCATCCTATTTACAGCTTGATGGTGCTGGTTTGCCCGAAAAGCGGTCAGCGATCCAATTCAGGAAATCAGCTTGCGCCCTTCCTGGAATCCGGAGGTGGTCAGTATCGGCATAATGGCTGTAAGTGATTGTCGTCCCGGAAGCGCAAGCCTTCTTGACGTAGGCTTCCGTCGCCGCAGGGAAAATTGTCGGATCTTCATCCCCCTGATAGACGGCTATCGGAACCTTTGCAGGTACGTTGCCCAGAGCCATCTGCTCGGAACGCTTCATCCACGCTGCCTGATTCTGCGGGTCCGGTCGAGTTGCGGGCCCTTTCAAGGCTTCCATGTAGGCGAGGGATTGCCCCATGTGCTTGCTGCACTGACACTTGGACGTTTCTTTGATGAAGTCGATACCGAAGGGTGTCAACACGTCGGAAAGTTTGAGTTCGGGGAAAACGACCGTCGATGCGTACTGGGCCATAATCGTCTCGACGTTCGTCATCGGCGGGAGCTTCTTGCCTGATGCTAAGACCTGTGCTTCAATCTTGATCTGCTCCAGAGCGTTGACGGGAGCTAATGCCGCTGCACCCAGAATCTCAGCGGAACCGGCAACATAGTCGGCAATCTGCCCTGCCCAGACGGCTGCCTGACCACCTTCCGACCAGCCAAAGACAACCGCCAGCTTGCCTGCACCAGCTTGGGGGATTTGCTGTGCTACCACCACAAGGTCCAGGACATTGCGGGCAGCAGTCGGACCAACCAGGTACTGGTGAAAGCCTGGGGCTCCCAGGCCGCTATAATCGGTAGCTGCCACGACATAACCAGCGGCAAGCATCAGCGTCAGACCTGGAATACCCGAATCCATCTGATCACAACTATCGGGAAAGAAATAGAACGACGCATCTTTGGCTGGATTATCCACCATAGAAGGCGCACAGTTGCGGGTAATCCCGGTGGTGCCGTGTGCATAGCTTACAACGGGGCGACCCTTGCCAGGTCCCTTTCCTGCCGGCGCAATTACCAGGCCGGAGACCGGAACCGCTACGTCCTTGATATCCGTCGATCTGTAGAGCACTCTCCAGGCACGCGCACCGGGAATTTCGGTCTTGATCTCGGTTGCCCAGATCAGATCGCCGTGCTTGCCGGGTGGCAGCGGATCAGGAGCGTCATAGACGGTCTTTCCCTTGGGAGGTTCCGGATATGATTTTTCGTCCGCCGCTGCCATGCCGTTTGAAAAAACGCCCATGAGAAGTGCTGCGGCTGTCGTCAAGAACAGAGGTTTCAACCAACCTAATATTTTCATTCTTTTTTCATTCCTTTCCCCGGAGCTATGCGGCAACGAGCCCACCCTGCTGTTTCGTCCCGCGAATCATTCGATCTTCGCCTGAATCCGTAGCATACGCTGATCCACCTCACGATGTCGTTCCGAAGGCTGGGGATGGCAACAGATTTTCAAGGCAATCGCGTTCTCAGCGCTTCTTGACTATAGTTCTCCCTAATTACTTCAGCAAGCACTATCTGCGGCGTAGTTCATCACCCAAAGACGACCTGAAATACTGAGACAATATGAAGCCTAGAGCTACGATGCCAGAGGATATAAAAGCCTCAAACGCCCCCGACCGTTCCGCGCGTTGATCAAGCCTTTTCACGTCCAAGAATGAGCTATATTTACAGCAATATCCCAGTACATTTCTAGAGATAACACTTTTCCTGGTTTATGTACGCGTTCGAACCCATCAAAACTGTCGATAAATGACCATTGTTGCCTACCAAACACCCCTCTCATCCCATAATTAAGCGTTATTTCAGCTTTTTCCTCATCATACCACGTTTTTTAGGAGGACATTCAGAACAAGGAGCGCCATACTAAGCTTAAGGGAAACCTGTTTGAAAACAAAAAGATACCAGGAAACATTAAAGTGTCACGACAAGTCTGCCAGGAGCAACTCCGGAAACCGCAAGGCGGTAAGACACCGCCGACCCCGAAACGGAGCGAGAGGAATTTACTTCAATGACCTGCTGGGAAGAAAGGGTTCACGGCATATATTATCGGAACTATGCCGGAAAACAACTGAGAAAGCATCCCCTCGCATCAGCCTTGTTACCACCTCAAGGCAGCTTATCCATCTCACGCCCACAAAAACGCATTTTTTAAAGGTAGCATTAGGAAATATGATTTGGGAAAGGATATGGCTTGCTACGGCTCTTGAACTCCTCTAGGATCGTGGGTCCGATCGATCATCGATGTACGATCGAACCAAGTTTCTTCCGCTAAAGTGTCCGAAAGTAATATAAGCAATCGGCATTTCATGACCGAACAGCTTCCGGCTTATTTTGTGCCTGCTCCATCCTTTCCCGTGCAGATCCAGCACTCTCTCTCCCATTTCTTCAAGATAGATGATTTTGCTGATCATTTCTCCCACGGGATCCGGCCTAGCGTTACCGCTTCCGGGAAACAGTATTGAAGGCGTCAACTTTGCCATCTCCTTCAGTGAGGATATAATCTCCCAGATGTTGTAGTCTCTTCTCAGGGCACGATCACGACCGCCCACATAAGCGTCCCCGCAGAAAAGCCAACCCTCGTCCGGTTCGTAGAGGGATATGTGGTCACGAGAGTGGCCGGGGGTGTTTATGACATGGAATCGGTGCTTGTCCGTCTCAACGACGTCTCCCAATGGCAAGCCGGCACATGGTTCGGGATAGCCCCACATTACGCGCTGATATAGACGCAAAGGCTTGTCTCTAGGAGCCCTGAGAATAGGTAAAGCTGCTGTATGGGCCCTTATTTCGGCCCCAAACTTGGCGCTAAGAGCAGCATTCCCCCCAACATGATCTTCGTGACTATGACTATTCACTATGGAGTGTATCGAAAGATCGCCGACGGCGTTGACCAGCTCGGACACAGTGTGAGCACAACCAGTATCCACCATAAGTCCGTCCACCCAATAGGCGCACGTAAAATACAAAGGTCGGCCTGCCACGGAGCGAGCCAACCTGAATTTTTTCACATTGCCTATGGATTCCTCTTCTATCATCAGTTATTGCAACCTGCCGATCCTCGTGGGATACCTTCATTGCGGCAAAAATTCTAAGCCATTTATTTCCTGAGTGTTTTCTTGTCGACTTTGCCTACGGCAGTCAGTGGTAGATTCTCGACCAGTTCTATAAACCGAGGAATCTTATAGGGAGAAAAATTTTCCTTTGAAAACGCCATCAAATCTGTCTTGAGAACTTCCTGATCCACGTCTCTGTAAGCCTGATCCAGTTGTACAACAAGTTTCACCAGTTCGGTCCCTGGACGCTTTGGATTGGGAACCCCGATTATCGCGCAAAATTCTATTGCCGGATGTTCGTATAGTTTCTCCTCCACCTCCCTGGAGAAAACCTTGAAGCCTCCAACATTAATCATGTCCTTTGTTCGGTCGACAATGGTCATAAAGCCTTCCTCATCCATGCGACCAACATCCCCGGTATGTAGCCAAAAGGCGCCATCATGTTCCCTGAGTGCAATCCCGGTCTCAACCGGCTTGTTCAGGTATCCCTGCATTACTTGAGGTCCATTGACAATAATTTCACCCTCTTCGCCGATCGGCACTTGTTTTTCACCGGTTTCCAAATCTACTAGTCTCACCCGTGTGCTGGATATCGGCAGTCCCACTGTGCCTATCTTCTTTCTCCCCCTCCGAGGATTCATTGTTATTATAGGACTGGCTTCGGTCATCCCGTAAACCTCCAGTACTCGGCCATCGCCCACCACGCTTTCCAACTCTCTTATGGATTCGACAGGAAACGCAGACGCACCTGACAGGCAGAAACTGAGCCTCGTGAAGTGAAGCCTTAGAAAGCCTGGTTCTTCAAGCAGCATCATGTATAGGGAAGGAACATTCACCAATATCGTGGGCCTATACTTGGCGATTTCCTTGACGATGTGCTTGGTATCACGCGGATTGGGAATCAGGATCTGCGCCCCTCCCACAAAAACTGAAGCAAGACATAGTGCCAGTCCTGCCAAGTGAAACAGCGGGAAACCGGAGAGCAGCACTTCCGATCCAAACTCCGGTTTAACCCAGTGTTCTATCTGGGTGAGATTGGCCGCCATGTTCCGATGAGTTAGAATTGTTCCCTTGGGCAGTCCAGTGGTCCCACCGGTGTACTGTACCAGGCAATAATCATTCGTGCCGACTTTAATTTCCGGTCCACTACTTGCCGGAGTGGAAAGAATATCCATAAACCGCAAGACCGTTTTGTTTCGCAGAATCGTTACCTTCCCGTGGGGGACTTTTTTGATCAGGCGACCTAACAAGCGTTTTGGCCAAGGCAGGAAATCCAGGATTCCGGTCGCTATGACGATGTTGAGATGCGATAGTTCATTGGCAATCTCCTTGAGACGATGTTCAAAAATCGCGTCCAAAGTGACAATCGCCTTGGCCTCACAATCGTTTAGCTGGTATGCGAGTTCACGTGCGGTCAAGAGCGGAGACATCCCGGATGTTGCGCAGCCGGCCTTGAGAGTCCCCATCTGAGCAATCAGATATTGTGGAATGTTGGGTAGATTGACGCCCACAATGTCGCCCGGCATGCAACCGTTTTTTGTCAAAGTGTCGGCAAATCGGTTCACATGGCCGAGGAGTTCTTGGTAGCTCAAGGTAACACCGTAAAAATGTAACGCCGGTGACTGGGCAAACCTTGAAACTATATCATCAAATTGATCGACCAAAGAAACATCGGGAACCGATACTTCCGGCTGCACTCCTGGATCGTAGTGCTTCAACCATGGTCTGTCGTCATATATCATACGGAATAACCTTGCCTGTCTGTCAATGGTGTTCGATATATCACCCCCTGTTGTAGAATATCTGATTGATTTTACAAGACATTAATCTCTATAGTACTCATTACAGCCCCATGAATTTTGCGGCAATACCCTTCATTATTTCATTGGTGCCGGCAAAAATCTGCATGACCCGGATATCTCTCCACGCTCTGGCAATGGGGTATTCCTCGCAATATCCGTAACCACCGTGCAGTTGTAGGCATCCGTCGGCGACCCTCATGGCCATTTCGGTCGTCCAATATTTTCCCATGGCCACCTCTACCACAACATTCTTGCCTTCCGTGTGATCAACAACGAGTTTGTCTAAAAAGGTCCGACCCAGCTTACTCTCAGTCGCCATTTCAACTATTCTGAATTGGGTATTCTGGAATTTGGAAATAGGCCTCCCAAAAGCCGTGCGCTCCTGGCAGTATTTTATGGTCATTTCCAACATGCGCTCTGCTGCGGCCACAGCGGAAATACACACCATCAGGCGCTCCTGCTGCAATTTTTGCATGAGCATCATGAAACCGGCGCCCTTTTCACCCAATCGATTAGCCTTAGGAATCCGGCAATCATTGAAATAAAGTTCCGCCGTGTCTTGGCTATGCCAGCCTATTTTTTTAAGCTTTCGTCCCTTGTCGAATCCGGGTGTTCCTGCTTCCACCAGGTACAAGCTCAGAGCCTGGTGCGGATTGGGTTCGTTGGGATCTCTGGCCGCGAGCACTATAAGATCACAAATGATACCATTACTGATGAAAGTCTTTTGGCCGTTAATAATAACATGATCCCCGTCTTCCCTCGCTGTGGTCCTTATAGCTGCCAGGTCACTACCAGTGTTTGGTTCGGTCATGCCGATTGCCGTGATTATGTCTCCTGCAACACACCCTGGAAGATACCTATGTTTCAACTCTTCCGAGGCAAATGACGTAATGTAAGGGACTACTACGTCACTGTGCAGCGGAGCGGCTAATCCCGCATGACCTGTGCGGACCAGTTCCTCGGACAAGATTACTGAATACAGGAAATCAGCCCCCACGCCACCATATTCTTCAGGTACATCCATGCAGAGAAAACCCTGATCCCCCATTTTTTTCCAGACACTCTTGGGAACGATACCTGCTTCTTCCCATTCTTCGACATAAGGGATGACTTCTTTCTCAAAAAACTTCCGGACGGATTGCCTGAAAATTTTGTGTTCCTCAGAGTATTTTATGATTTCCATTCGCTACCCCCACAGTATTAATCAACTATACCAACAGGATATGCGTTGCCCGCGCAATCATAGAAAACCGCCTCGGTGGATTTTCCCCAGACCGTCTCGTCCATGGCACAATAGAGTGCCAAGATTTCCCCCGGCATTATTTGATGGACACCTGGGGGAGTTAAAGTCTCGACTCTCATGGCACCGTGTTGTCCTAACAGGTCAAAATAGCTGGGAATCATTATTGGACCAGAGCCCTTGTTGCGCAGGTGAATCTCCAGGTTTTGATCAAACACCCTCATAAGCCCGCAACATGTCTTGAAGGATAAGATCTCTTCTACGGCCGAATTCATGATGAACTTGACCTCGATCATTTCCTCAATACTTTCCGATTATTGCAATACTGCACACGTTCATGAACGGCACACCCCCCAAGTTATGAGTAAGGCCGTAGACGGGATTTTCGATCTGTCTCTCTCCTGCCCTCCCATGGAGTTGCAGGTACATCTCGTAGAGCATTCTCAGGCCGGAAGCGCCTATCGGATGACCAAAGCACTTCAAGCCACCGTCAACCTGGCAGGGCACTCCGCCGCCTTCTCGGTCGTAAAACCCATCGAGGGCGTCACGTACTGCCTGCCCCCTATCGGAAATGTGTAGATCCTCGTACGTAACCAATTCAGTGATAGAAAAACAGTCATGGACCTCCATCATGCTGATTTCTTTTCGCGGATTAGTGATTCCCGCCTCTTTGTAGGCCCTGACGCTGCACTGGTCGGTGGTCATAAAATGATCACCATCCCAGCCGTTGAAGGCCATTTCCTCGCCACTGCTCAATGCCAGTTGCAGAGCCTTCACTGTGATGAAATCTTTTTTTCCCATCTGTTTCGCCTTTTCCACAGTGGTAACAATTGCGCAGGCTGCCCCATCACTGACCCCGCAGCAGTCAAACAGCCCAAGAGGATGGGCCACTATAGGCGCTGCAATGACCTGGTCCTCCGTAACAGCCTTCCTCAGGTGAGCTTTCGGATTCAGCACCCCATTGGCATGACTTTTTGCCGACACATGTGCGAGTGCGCGCTTCAGTTCTTGATCCGGAATTTTGTATTTTGCGGCGTACGCAGAAGCCAGCAAGGCAAATGCACCAGGGGCCGTGATGTTCGGCCACCACAGCCAACTCAGCGACCCCCAGTTAGACCCGGGGTTGGGTAAGCCGCCATAGCCGGTATCTTTCAACTTTTCAACTCCCATAGCCAAACAGATGTCGTAAGCGCCCGAAGCTACCGCGTAAACGGCACCCCTGAACGATTCTGTGCCACTAGCGCAGAAATTCTCTACCCTCGTTACAGGAATGAACGGCAGACGTAATGTTGTAGACAGGGGCAGTCCACTCTTGCCGACATTGACTTCTTCAACACAGGTTCCCAGCCAAGCTGCCTGGATATCGTGTCTGTCCACACCGGCATCTCCTAAACACTCGCAGAAAGCTTCTACCATAAGTTCCTCGGCGCCCACATCCCACCTTTCGCCGAATCGTGTGCAACCCATTCCTATTATTGCTACTTTATCTCTAATTCCAGTTGCCATGCTAGTCACCCTTTTAGAATTTAAATAGTTTTTCAATAAGCTGGGATTTCATCAGATCGCCTTTGATTTTAAGTTTGCCGGACGTATACGCTTGAATTGCTTTCAATTTTCCCTTGATAAGGTTTACAAAATCATCATCGGCCATAATAATTGTGGTGGTCGGTTTAGCGTGTACGCCCTCATGGGCCTCACACAATCTGTCCTTGACCATCATAAACCAGTCACCCCCGTGCGATCCTGTAATATTGAACTGGAAAACGATGTCGACTCCTGATGATTTGTCTGCCTGAAACGCTTCAGAGATATGGTCGAATATATCTTTAACTGTCGATGCGGAATCAGTCGATACTATATCCCCTTTAGGATTCAAAACTTCGAGCATTGAGCCGAGGGCCAGTGTGGCACTGTAATATTCTTTGCCTTCCGACAAATCGCTGATCTTTTCCCATTTCTCGTCTAGCTCCTCCGGAGTGGGGAATGTCCTGCCATCACCCACTACGGCCCCTTTACCGGTCATCAGGGCCACACGATTGAAACAGCCTGCACCGGCATTAAAGATCATGCCATTATGGTCGCAACTGCGTGAACACAGATAGAGCACGAGTGGGGCAACGTATTCCGGCTTCAGCTTATCAGCCGGATCTGGAGGTAATACGTCTTCAGTCAGCCGGGTTGCTGCAATTGGAGCAACCGCGTTTACCTTGATATTGTGCTTTTCGCCTTCCAGCTTTACTGTGTTCATGAATCCAACCAAGCCCATTTTGGCGGCCGAGTAGTTGGTTTGTCCGAAATTGCCATAAAGGCCGGCAGCAGAAGTAGTGAAGATGATCCTACCGTAACCGTTTTCCCGCATCTTGAGAAAGGCTGGACGTGAGACATTGTATGCCCCCAGAAGATGAACGGACGTGACCGCCTTCCATTCATTCGACTCCATCTTGACCAAGGTCTTGTCTCGCAGAATTCCGGCATTATTTATCAAGACGTCAATGCGCCCAAAAGATTCCACCGCTTTCTTAACTATCGCTTCTCCTCCCTCTGGAGTAGACACTGAATCGTAGCTTGCGACCGCCTGGCCGCCTAAGGCCCTTATCTCATCTACTACGAGATCTGCTGCAGTTGAAGAAGCCTCACCGGAACCATCCCTGGCTCCCCCGAGGTCATTTACCACCACTTTTGCCCCGCGTTTGGCAAGCTCGATAGCATAAACCCTTCCGAGACCCCCGCCTGCTCCAGTGACTACAGCCACTTGTCCGGAGAAATCGATTGAGGGCTCCCGGACCGCCTCGTCCTCTACACTCCCTCGAACAGGAACTGCTTTCCAGAAGTAACCGGTAAAGCCCCTCTGTCTGTCCGTGTAACGCTTGCGGAAAGCCAAAACCGCTCGCTGCCCCACTCGAACATCAGCCAGTTCGCAATCGGTAAAGTCGGCCATGAACCGCCCTCCACCTTCGAACTGAACCATTCCGTAAATCGCCGGAGGGTCCAGAGAGACTGCCAGGAGATCGCCGGTGAAGCTCTTGACCACCGCCGGCACATCGGAGAACTCGTAATCCTCCTGGGTCTGAATTCCCAAGCAGCCAGGATTCACACAAATATCCATACGTGGAAACTGGGCCGTGCCGCATTTAGTGCATTTTCCGCCCACCATGCCCAGGAGCATTTTGCGCTTCCTCCAGAGTACCGTCATCGCCGTCTGGGTGGGGAATTCTGCACGGATCCCCATTTCTGTTTGGATCAGGTCCCTGAATTTCAGAAATTTTGGGTAGTTGTCTATAATCTGTTTGTTTTCTAAAGAACCGGTGATCCCGGAACGAGCCGGTAGATCTTTGATCTTTTCAGTCACCTGAAAATAGAGAGCATCACATCCCTGTCCAAAGCCCGCAAGGAGAATCCGATCACCAGGGCTGGATTTCTCTAAGGTGTGTATGAACATTACCAGTGGGTGGGCCGTTCCGGTCTCGCCGCACACCTCATGGAGATTATCCGCCAGTTTCTCCGGAGTGGCGCCCAATTTTTTTGCAATATTCCTGTGCTCTGCCTTGAAAAAGCACGGAAATACAAACTTATCCACATCCTCCATAGATATGGACAGTTTATTGAAAAGTCCGTTGACTGCCTCGGGGATTATTTTCGAGTAGCCTTCATCCCTTACCCAGCGTTCTTCCCACATATAGTCATATTTGTTCAGGTTTCCCCTGTAATGGTCTACAAAGTCATGAGAAACTGAATAAGACCCTTTGAACTCTGCGATAACATCTGAATCACCGACCATGAGTCCAGCAGCGCCATCTCCGAACCACATCTCGTAAAAATATGCGGCCTTGGCGTCCCGTTTGTCCGTTGCAACCACAAGGATCCTGCCTGCGTTGTTCTGCTGGATGGCCGACAGGGCAGTTATCAGACCCGTTGTCCCGGCCTTCAGCGTCGATGTCAGGTCCTGGGCTATGATATTGTCTTTGAGATTCAGAGCGGTTTTCACTATGCCCGCATTGGAACGGTCCGAAAACGGAAGAGTTGTCGAGCATAAGTACAGAGCATCTAAGGCCTTCTTGTCACTGCCCTTCAAACAATCCCGGGCTGCTGTTACGGCCATGGTCACACTGTCTTCATCCCAGTTACAGAAAGATCGTTCTCCCTGGGCTACCATTATAATGGCAGGCGCAAACCAACCCATATTCTGGAAAATGCTCATGCGGTTCAATCTGAGTCTCGGTATATAACCACCGTAAGAAGTGATGCCTATCATGCCTGGCTCTCCTGTTGAGGTTCAGAATTTAAAAAGTTTCTCTACGAGCTGTGATTTCATAAGATCGCCCTGGATCTTGAGCTTGCCGGAAGTATAAGCCTGCATAGCATTAAGCCTGCCGCTCATGAGGTTCAGAAAATCTTCGTCCGACATTATGATCGTTGTCGTGGGTTTGTTGTGCTCTCCGGACTTAACCTCACAGGTCCCTTCTTTTATGGCTGCGTACCAAGAACCTCCGCCCCGACCTGAAATGTGATACTGGAACACTACATCAACGCCGGAAGCTCTATCCTTCTGGAATGCGCCGGCCATACGATCAAAAACCTCTTTGACGCTTAAGCCGCTCTTAGACTGGCCGGACTGATCTTTCGGGGCAGTCAACGCCTGTAACATCGCCCCAAACGCAACCGTTACGTTTGTATACTCTACAGCGCCATCCATTGCGGCGATTTGCTTGATGTGCCGGGCTACCAATTCGGGAGTCGGTATCTCCTTTCCGTCTCCCAGCACGACTCCAGTGCCGGTCACCATGGCATTTCTCGCGTAATGTCCCATACCGGCGCTGTATAGTGCTCCACTTACCTTGCATTCTTCCGAGCACAGCAGCACAACGAGTGGAGCTACGAACTCCGGCTTCAACCTTTCCGCCAGGTCGGCGGGTAATATGTCCTCAGTAAGCCTGGTGGCGGCTATTGGCGCAACAGCATTCACCTTGATACCGTGATTCTCCCCTTCGAGCTTTAACGTATTCATAAAACCGACCAGTGCCATCTTGGCAGCAGAATAGTTGGTCTGTCCAAAATTGCCGTAAAGCCCTGCAGCAGACGTAGTCAGGATTATCCGGCCATAACCGTTTTCGCGCATCTTCATAAAAGCCGGGCGAGAAACATTGTAAGCTGCGTCAAGATGAACAGCCATGACGGCAGCCCAATCCGCCGGCTCCATCTTTGCCAGAGTCTTGTCCCTAAGTATTCCAGCGTTGTTGATCAGGATATCCACTCGACCGAAGGCTTCCACAGCCTTGTTCACTATCTTTTCGCCGCCCTCGACAGTCGTCACCGAATCGTAGCTCGCCACTGCTTCACCGCCAAGAGTTCGGATTTCTGCCACAACAAGGTCGGCTGCAGCAGATGAACCTTCGCCGGAGCCGTCTCTTTTGCCGCCCAAATCGTTGACCACTATCTTAGCGCCTCTCTTGGCCAATTCCAGAGCGTAGACTCGTCCTAAACCCGCCCCCGCACCTGTTATTACAGCCACTCGACCGTCAAACCGTATCCGCTCCTTCCGGGACACCCCTTGCGTGAATTCTCCCGTATCCCATTCCACGATACCTCGATCTATGACCACGTCGCCTGTCAAGGCATTAACTGTCCGGAACAGGGCGCAGCCGTCCTTAATTTTCCAGATTTGAGTTTTGATGGGAGACCCTGGATATAAGGTACGAGAGAATCTATTGCAAAAACGCTTCATTCGCTCGGGTTCACCGGGGAAAAGATGTTTTATCACTGCCCGACAAGCATAGCCGTGGGTGCATAACCCGTGCATTATGGGTTTCTCAAATCCGCTGGCCTGGGCGAAGTCAGGGTCTACGTGCAGAGCGAAAATGTCACCAGACAGCCTGTATATGAGCGGCTGGTCTGATGAAGGCACGCATTGTTCTTCGAAGTCCGGCGTCCTATCGGGAAATTCCACCGGCTCCTTGGGTGAGTCCGGCCCTCCGAAACCTCCGTCCTTCCGGCAGAACAGAGTAAAAATGTTTGTAAAGAGTTTCTTTCCGTTAGAATGGTAAGTATCGGCCTTGGCCACTACAAGGGCGCCTATGTCAGTGCCCTTGTCGTATATGTGCGTGATCGCTCCTTCGGTAGACAGAGTTCCCTCAGTCGGAATCGAATTGTGAAAAATAATATCTTGCTCTCCATGCAGAATTCCTGATAAATCAGCCTCAGAAGTCAAACCTGCCTGAGCAAGAAACTCGAAGACAGCTCCTATTGAAAAGCTCGGTATGACCTTGAGACGGCTTTCGTAGCAGTAATCCAGATCGTCGAATCCAGCTCCCACCCCCAGGGCATAAAGAACCACGTCCTTCCAGTTATAGGTCTTTGTTACAGGGCCGAGCTTCCTCCCTATACTGTCGAGGTTTAGAGCCATTGCACGTCCTCCGTCTTCAAATAGTTCCCAGAGTTATAGTGGTTGCCAATAAATTTTGCTTATTGTGACGCAGATTTTATCTACGAAATAGTTCGTTCCTGCTATCCCGGCGCTTGAGATATATAATTCTGTCTTTGCTTGATCGCCTGTTCATAGAGTTCGATATATTCTCTCGCCGACCGATTCCATGAAAAATCTCTATTCATCCCACGAACCACTAACCTTTTCCAGCCGGATGGTTCATTGAGATAGAAATTCACTGCCTTGAGAATCGTCATTTCGAGTGACACAGGTTCCTGTTCACTGAATATGAAACCTGTCCCGGAATCCTGCTCCAGTGAAAATTCCTCCACTGTGTCGGTGAGGCCTCCCGTAGCTCTAACTATTGGAACCGTCCCGTATTTCAATGCGTAAAGTTGATTGAGTCCACATGGTTCATACCTCGACGGCACGAGCAACATGTCTGATCCGGCAAATATTTTGTGAGCCAGTTCATAGTCATAGCTGAGAAATATGCCGGTCTTGTCCGGATAGGTTGTCGCAAAATCGTGAAAAACCGTTTGATATCGAGCCTCACCCGTTCCCAGAACAACGACCTGCAGATCGCGCCGCATGAGCGACTCAAAGGCTCCCGCAAGGATATCGATCCCTTTTTGGTTTGAGAGGCGACTTACCATTCCTATCAAAGGAACCTCCGGTCGAACAGGCAGTTTAGCTATTTTCTGCAATTCTGCCTTGCAAAGTTCCTTTCCTGACAGATTCTCAACGGAGTAAGCTGCAGCGATCAGGGGGTCGCTCTCCGGGTTCCAGATCCTGTAATCCACTCCATTCAATATTCCCCACAGATGAGACCCTTTTTCTTGAAGTATTCCCTCAAGTCCGAATCCGAATTCTGGAGTAAGTATCTCGTTTCTATAACCTGGTGACACGGTATTGACCTCATCGGCAAACACTATTCCGCTTTTTAAGAAGTTTAGTTTGCCGTGGAATTCCATGTGCTTGGGGGTGAAAAATTCCCAACCAACCCCAACCAGGGGCATGTCCAGGTGCCAAAAAATTCCCTGGTACCCAAGATTATGGATCGTCATCACGGCAGCGCTGTCCTGCAACAGCGGTTCTCCTGCATACAGCGTTCTCAAGTAGACGGGAGTGAGAGCCGCCTGCCAGTCGTGGGAATGAAACACATCGTAATGAGTCCCACTTAAAAGAGCCAGTTCAATGGCGGCCCTTGTGAGGAATACAAACCTCTCGGCACTGTCTTCGTAGTCTGCTTCGGCTGTGCCGTAGAGGGCGTCCCGGTCGAAGTAGGCATCGCATTCGAGAAACAGGTATCGCACGCCCCGCTTATCATCAAATTTCCATAGTTCTGAGGTTACTTTTTTGGCGTTCAGAGTTACTTCGACAACAATGTTCATCTTCTCAAGGTTGTACTTATCAGGATGTATGTCCCGATACTTGGGCATGACCACATCTACTTCTACGCCCAAACCGGCAAGCTCAGCGGGCAACGCTGACAAAACTTCTCCAAGCCCGCCTGTCTGTGCGAAAGGTGTGGCTTCCGGGGTAATCATGAGTACTCGCATCTTTTTGGAACCTCTGGAATGTTACGTGTCGTCAATTCTTATAAATACGTGTGCATCAAAATCGGAGATTTCGCCTGCCCTCACCCATACTTAATAATTGAGCACTTAAGCGTCACGGTGGATCTTTTGATTTCGCGCATTTTTCAAAGAACTCATAACGAGTTGTCCGCATAAGTCAAACTCAGCTTATATAGTGACGGGGAGCCTAAAAATCATAATTATATAAGGCTTCAATGGATTAATCAAGCTAAACAGAATTTAAACAGGGATTAAAAAAAATGGCCCTTACAACCTGCTATCAAGCCAAAAGTGGATACATATCGGCAGACTTCCTCGTATGAGAGCCAATAGGTCTCAAGCCCCATGATTATCACGCCTCACAATTATTGGTGGACAAAAACACGGCACTAATTTATAAATTGTATCAAGTCGCGGGTAGTGGGCTGCGGCCCCGAGGCGCCCTTTCTGAAGATTGCCTGTCAGGCGGGCCTCTGCATAACCGGCCAATCGGCCTAATGCGTATCCCCTGCTGCTTGAAGGCAAGTATACGCTGTTACAATTCAGCGTTGCTCACCTTTTGCATCCGAAAAAGGAGGAGCCATGCAAGTCGGAGACGTTATTCACTTGGACGGGTTGAAGGCTGAATACAGTCTTTTCGGACGAGATCGATTTTCTGCCTGCACGCTGCCGAATGGCGATTATGTGATAGTCGGTTTTGAAGAAAAGTATGTGAAGCTTGCTTGGAGTGACGCAGGAGGTTATCCTTCCCGTAAGCATCGCTATAGAATCGAGATAACTGCCTTTGGTTCCATAAGCAATAATTAAGGCACGCCCGAAAACCAGTTCGAATTCATCATTTCAAGAAACAGACATTACAGGGCATTGGTTCCTGTGGGTTTCGCGATTGCTGAAAATTGCACTCTCATAATTCAGCAAGATGGAGTGAATCCTTGGACGTACTCAAGCACTCTAATGAGTATAAGGGGTCTCGAAAGATCGGAGGGGAATCATGACCACTGAGCACAATTGTCAAGCATGTTCTTCCGGTTGCACCGCACGCCACACCGACGAGAAGGCTGTGGAAGAAGTCAAAGCAGCGCCTTACCTAGTCTTTGCCGGCGCAATTATTGTCGTGATGAGTGTTCTCTACAGGTGGTTTTTCTAGATTGGTATTATGCGCCCTCGCCGGTCAAGGCGCCATGTTCGAGAAGCGTGAGTGCGTCATTCCGGCGGAACTTTAGAGAATCGCTATAAATTACTTACCCACGAGCTACCTGTCAAGATCGAAAAAAACAGATCCAAAAAAACTCTTTCGAAAATGGAATTGACATGCAGACGATAGGTAGTGTAAAAAGATGGGACCATCTTACGGATAAAGGCGATCTGAGAATGAAAAATTTAATGTTGTTGGTCCTGAGCCTGTTGGCAATATTGGCTGTCAGCTTGCCATCAGCTTTTGGCTGAGGTGATTGCGACGATTATCGTCCTGACCTCCAGGTGGAGGTGACAATGCAGTCATATTCTTCTACAATCCGATAATTCAAGACACAAAATACATCGTCTGTCTGATATTTCTAATAAAGACAGGTCGTTGTTGTCACCCTTTTGGTAAAAGACTGGAAAGTTTGTGGTTTGTCTGACATCAGTGCAACTGAAATAAAATGGCAGATGTTCGTCGTTCTTTGTACTTTGTAACATTTACGTCAATTTAGTTGGAACACAGGCCGTCACCCGTCAGCGTATGAGCACACTCCCTTCGCTACCGGAGTACACTCAGAGACCTGAGACCAATTCTCCGCTCTTTGGAAACTATGGGCCGGTATCTCAGGTATTGTGCCTGAACAGGTTCTGCCCCGTAAAATTCATACCCAGGCCACCAAGAAAATTTGTCCAAGCTTTTATCGGAACCTCGCACCCACTCATTCCACGTCTCACCATCGGTGGAGATGTCCACAACCCATTCCGAGGGCACTGACAAGTCGTCTTCCCAAATAAGTCTCAGTCGGCTCAAAGGAAAGATTCTGTCGAAGCCCAATACTAATTCCAGTTTCTCGTCGGTCGCCACAGTCCGTGAAGAATACGCCACAGGGCCCGGATAGCCTGCCAGCATGTTCTGGGGATCTTTTTCAGGATTATCTGGAGGAGGCGCATAAACTACTTTTGCAGTTGCTACGGGGTTGCAGAAAAAGATTTCTTTGCTCTCCACCTTGTCTCCTTCGGAGAGCGGCATCTTGAAGAAATGCTCTTTGATGATATTGGCCATTTCCTTTGCGATCAGGTAATTGGCTCCGGCAGTCAGGTGGCACCAATCGGAGAAGACCCATTCCGCGGTGTCGTCAAAATAACCTGTAAAATCCATGAGCGTATATCTATTCTGGGCGCTTTCCCGGATTCGTTGAACAATGTAGCTGTAAGCCCAATCAGTGGGAAGGTCATAGTACTGCTTGTGCTCTTCGAGCGCCTCAACTTTTTTCTCGATCTCATGGCGTGGTTTCTTGCTCAGGTAGAGCATGGGCTGCAGAGCTATTATGTGGGGCACTCCGTCATTTTCGAGAACCGTGTGGTAGTCATCGACTACCCGCACTACCGCGCTTACATTATCGGCAACCATTTGGGATCTCTGCTCCTTTGTCATGCCCAAGACCGCTCCCTCCGGTTCCGGCGCCAACGCTGCTCCCTGATCCATCCTCATCCCGGTTTCCATGACAAGAAACGGTTCCATCCCCTTCCACAGCCAAGCAACAAGAAAGGTGTTGTTTTTCAGCCACAGCGTCAGGTAGGCTCCCAACCCATCGGGATTGTATGAAAAGATCTGCTTGAGAACACCATGGAACTGGCCATGACGAAAATAATTCCAATCTTTTTCAGGAATACTAATCGGATGAATCTCGTTAACCCCGTCGAGGGAAACAACCAAGTCAGGTTTGTACTCCCTGAGTTTTGCCACATACCTGAAGAGGAGGTGCTGATAGGCATGTCCCCATACGGCCGTATTGTACACTCGAATTTTCTTGCCTGGAATCGGAGCGGTACTGTTGAGAATACTCTCGAGTGCGTGGGCGATGGTCTCCCGGTTCTCGATGTAGTAGAAATCCGTCACCTCTGCAGCCTTTCCTGACGCCCCTAAACCGAAAGCGGTGGACCCACCGGTCAGGAATATGCGGAATTCATCGTCCGGTTTTGTGAGGGGTATCTCGCGAGGATCCCGAAAACCCGCGTTATTGGCATATTCGTAACGGTTTCCTTTCGGTTGATTCTGAACCAGGCAGACTCCAGGATTCAGGTCGTAGTCATAATGGGACTCCGGCTTGGTCAGATCTCGCTTGGCCATGGAAAGATTGTCCGGGTAGACGTACGAAAAGGGGGATTTCCACAGGGCAAATTCTGCTGCTTTGTCAAGTCCCACGAAAAGGAGGACCACCGCCACAATGACGAAAACGAAGTAAGCTGTTTTCTTAGTTGAGTACCACGCGATACGCCACACCCGTTTGACTATTCTGAGGAGAAAATGCGCAGAGCTTGTTCGGGTTCCTTTTGCAAGGGACTTCCCATTTTCAATTTGAGGTGGATCAGGTACGGTCATTGCGCACTCTCCATCGAATCCTTATTTGTCATTTGAAGTACTTTTCCCTGAATTTGAACGCTACGTTCACCAGGCTTATGAGCACCGGGACCTCGACCAGCGGACCTATTACAGCGGCGAAGGCCACGCCGGATCCTATTCCGAAAACTGCTACCGCCACTGCTATTGCTAACTCAAAATTGTTGCTTGCCGCTGTAAAAGACAAGGTTGCCGATATAGAATAGCCGGCGCCGACTCTGTGGCCCATCCAAAAACTGACGAGGAACATCACCACAAAGTAAATGAGTAGCGGAATTGCTATCCTTACGACATCCATGGGAATCTGAACTATCAGGTTGCCCTTGAGACTGAACATTACCAGGATGGTGAATAACAGAGCGATCAAAGTGATCGGACTGATTCGGGGAATGAATACATTCTCGTACCAGGTCTTGCCTTTCTTTCTCAGCAGTAGGAATCTGGTCACCATCCCCGCTATGAAGGGGATTCCCAGGTAAATGAAAACGCTTTCCGCTATTTGGCGCATACTTACCTGAACTATGCTTCCTGAGAGGCCAAAGAGGGGCGGCAGCACTGTGATGAAAAACCAGGCGTAAACACTGTAGAAAAGCACCTGAAACACGCTGTTAAAGGCTACGAGGCCAGCGCAATATTCGGTGTTCCCCTCGGCCAATTCGTTCCAAACAATCACCATTGCGATGCATCGAGCCAGACCGATCATGATCAGTCCGACCATGTACTGGGGGTAATTTTGCAGAAAAATGATTGCTAACACGAACATCAGAATGGGGCCCACGACCCAGTTCTGAAACAGGGACAGTCCCAGCACTTTCCAGTCTCGGAAAACATCCCCCAATTCTTCGTATTTTACCTTGGCCAGGGGAGGGTACATCATGAGAATAAGACCGATTGCTATGGGCACGTTTGTGGTCCCTACCTGAAAATAATTGATAACAGAATCAATTCCAGGGACCAGATAGCCCGATCCAACCCCAACAACCATAGCGGACAGTATCCATAAGGTAAGGAAACGGTCCAGGAATGAGAGTTTGCTTGTGACTGACGTTTGCATAGTAGCTCGTCCTTTTGCTGGGTAAGGTGAGATGTCTCAGGAGGGCCTCTTGTCCGTTGTCTCCATGGCTATTGTCCCTTTCAAACCATCAAGAAAGAGAATAGTTTTCGAGCACCCTCACCTCCGACCTACCGTCTCCCGAAAAATACATTAAATGCTTCGTGAAGCAATAATGACTGATTGGTCTACTTGATTCGGACTCAGTGATCGTGAGTCCCGTCATTCTTCCCTAGTACTTCTTCCAGCCTTTCCACAAAGCTCCTGATTTCATCCCGCACATCGACGATCATTGCATCTCCAATTGGAACCGGCCTAGATACTCTTCGAGCATAAGTCTGTTTTCGCTCGTGAGATCCGGACAATCCTCGGTCCCTTTGATTCCCTCCGCTGCCTTCAATGCAAAAACTGTGCAGGTCGGTTCTCCGCATTTGCGGCAGTTTGTCTTTGGCAGGAGTCTAAGAATCTCCATCATTTGCGGTACCGCGGGTGCCTCAAAACTGGGCTCAATTTCTGCACGTTTCTCCCATGCATCGTTTATCTCTTTCTTGAGCCATCCAAGAATCTTGTCCGCCTCATCCTCATCCTTCAGGGCATTGACAAATATCTCACGAGCATGGAGGGTGATGAGTTTCCCATGAATCCTCAAGGTCAGCGAAGATGGGGACCTAAGGTAATCGCCGCCTCCCAAGGCCGTATTAAGGTATGGCAAAACCTCAGAGATATCTTGATCGAGATGAGCTACGCAATGCACCGACTGGAAATTGGGATTACATTTCGGACGAAACATTTCAGTAGTGTAACCAGTCAGGAACATTGTAGTGCCTCCTTATCCGATAAGCTGACATCAGCTTATTTCGTCTGATCGAGACTCACGTTTCTCACCACTTTATGAATGGGATAAATATTGCCAGGCCGGGGCTGATAGGTAAGCTCGACTTTGATTACAGCGCTGGTCACTCCTGT
>JAPLJK010000047.1:0-6518 GCA_026388625.1 Deltaproteobacteria bacterium
TATTACACGCGAATAATTTCAACTCTTCAAAGCTGATGATGAAAAAGAGGTTGACACGCGTACTCATTGTTTGATAAACAAACATCAAACACTGAGGAATTCCGGGGAACATGGACGATCCAATCCTTGAATACAGCATTCTGGACGCGGTCCACGCCAATGATGGAAGCCTCACGCAGAGGATTATTTCCAAGAAGATCGGCCGGTCTGTAGCCTCGGTGAACTTTGCCCTCAGGCTTCTCGCGGTCAAAGGATACATCAAGATATCAGGAGCCAATCCAAAGAATCTCAAATATCATCTAACACCCAGCGGTGTCCTACAAAAATTCGTCCTGGCCTACAATTTTCTCAAGAGGCAAAGAGCATTGTACGATGAAGTGAGGACTGAATTGCTGGGTAGATTGCGGGGGCTCGCACGGGAAGGAGTGGTTTCTGCCGCAGTGTATGGTTGGACCCCGTTTACGGAAGCGGCAATACTCTTCTTGATTTCCGAGGGTATTCACTTGACGGATCTGTATGTTTATAGTCTGGACGGTGTGACCTCATACCACGGCATTCCCGTTCGCCTGATTGATGAATTTCAGGCAGATTGTGACGTTCTGGTGCTGATGGAGCCTCTACCGGCAGAGGATGACTCCCGAATAACCACCAGGAAAGAAGCATGCTTCCCGGCTGAATGAACCAGCCGATTCTGATACGCAATTGTGCAACCGTAACATAAAATAGTTGTTATATCAGTATATTGACTATTTTTGAAGGGCGCGAAGCGTAGGCCAAGGTAAAGTTGACCAATGCTATTGACGAATGAGAAAATCCTAAGAGTTACCTACTAATGAGCATATCAGTATCACACGAGGAAAATGGGGAGTGTGGGTATTGGACCACGGTTATTGTCCCTGTCCGACCTTGGTTTCACATAGATTTTCGCCTGATTTGGCAGTACCGCGATCTGATCAGACTGTTCGTCAGGCGGGATTTTGTCGCTTCATACAAGCAGACGATATTGGGTCCTCTTTGGTTTTTCATAACGCCCTTGTTTGGTGCTACCGTAATGACGATTGTGTTCAGCAGTATTGCCAAGATCCCGACTGACGGTATACCCCCCTTTCTCTTTTACATGGCAGGAAGTGTCTGCTGGGGATATTTCGTGCAGTGCCTAACCGGCACATCGAATGTCTTCTTGGAGTACTCGGGAGTATTTGGAAAGGTGTATTTCCCCAGGCTGGTGGTACCGATCTCAATAGTCATTTCCGGTCTATTGAAATTTGCTATCCAGTTGACAATTTTTTTAGGGTGCCTTGTCTTTTTTATCATGCGAGGGGCTGGTGTGTCAGTTAATTGGGCGGGAGTCCTGGTTCTTCCGTTGCTCGTCTTTCAAATGGCGATCCTGGGCTTGGGATGCGGGATTCTGATTTCTTCGCTGACTACAAAGTATCGTGATCTGACTGTTCTTGTGGGGTTCGGCCTTGGGCTATGGATGTACGCGACGCCGATAATCTATCCTCTTTCCGAGGTTCCGATGTACTATAGACCCTTTGTCGCAATCAATCCGATGGTCTCGGTAGTGGAAGGCTTCAGGCAGATCTTTCTTGGAACAAGTTCCTTGGAGTTTGGGCATATCTTGACAACTATTATAGTCACTGCTGTCGTTTTTGGCGCAGGGCTCTTGTTGTTCAACAGAATAGAAACAACATTCATGGATACTGTGTAGCAAACCTAAGGCTGAACCTCAGAAGTTCTTCTTCGCTGGTTATCGTTAAATGTTTTTCCATTAGGTATCTTCGTGTCAGTCGTCATTCTTGCAGAAAATTTGTCTAAACATTACCGACTCGGCGTAATCGGCTACGGAACGCTCCGCGAAGATTTTCAGAGTTGGTGGGCTCGTTTCCGAGGGAAGGAAGACCCTAATCTACCTGTGGCTCTGATTTCCCAAGATGGGAAGTCCCCAAGGGTGGACACAATAATGGCGCTCCAGGATATTTCCTTGGCCCGCATCTCAATCCCTCCCATGCTTCTGGGTTCCGGAAGTTACATTGTGATGGCTGGAATCGGCATAAGCCATTGAGATGTTTTGGACTTACCTGGTGATGTTGCTGCTTTTGACATTCAAGCCGCAATGCAGTCAGGCGATTATCTCACCCACAACAGTTTCTCTCGCGGGGCAATGTTTGCGACCCCTTTAGTTTGGCAAGTCCGGAAAAGGGCACAATATGAAAAAGAAAGTTTATCTAATCGACCTCGGCACCAGGGACCAACCGCCGACAGCTCCCGCTCTCGATCGGGCTTGTCACTTCTTTCAGCATGGGAAGGGCCGAACTCGCTGAGGCATTCGATATCGAACTGCTGTTTCTCCGAGAAGATCCGAAGATAATGGTACAAAAGATGTAGGAGCCGGTCATCGTGGGCTTCTCCGCCTATTGATGGAATTTTAGAGCCTCCTCGAACATGGCCAAGCTTGTTCGAGAACGCTTCCCCAGTGCGCGGATCGTATTTGGCGGCCCTTCTGTCCCGAAAGACCCCTGTAGAATAGCCCATTTTTCCTAAAGAATCCATGCGTTGACGTCCTTGTTCACAATGAAGGGGAACTTACGTTCGCCAATCTTCTGGAAGAGCTGGACAATGTGGAGAAGCCGGGCGCATACTAATTGCCATGAATTAAGCCATGGTACTATTGAGTCTTTTGAAGAGATTATCGAATGGCAAAAGTCAGGCTGTTAGTATACACGGATAGTCTTATCGACTATTTGAAAAAAGTAAAGCCAGCCAGAACTCTTTTTATGGAGGATTTTAACAATGCACAACATCATTGAAATTCCGTGTCCGCAGGAGATTCTGCTCGGTTTGCACCTCGACGCTGAACAATTCGCTAGTCTGGTCAGGCAGGAGGCTGCCATGGCCCTATTCCGTGATGGGAAACTATCTTCAGGCATGGCGGCACGCTGGTTAGGCATATCTCGCGCCTACTTTCTGCTCAAGGCGATGAAAGAAGGCGGCGCAAGCCTTCTTGAAAATAACGAAGATGACTTTGATAGAGAGATTTCCCTGCTATGAATGTTTACTCAAACACTACACCGTTTATCGCACTGGCAAGCATCGACAGGTTAGGTCTTTTGCCACAGATATTCGGCAAAATCTACGTTACAGAAGCCGTTATCGCCGAATGTGCCGAAGGGGGACGAATCCTTATACCCGATCTGAAAGCACTGGAGTGGATTGTTCCCATCGCTGATGATGAGACGTCTGCATTGCCGGTTTTATTTGAGCTGGATAACGGAGAAAAGCAGACCATTATTCTTGCGCTGAAGCACTCCGCCAACATGGTGATTATTGATGAACGCATCGGGAGGCGCGTGGCTGAGTACCTTGGACTGAATGTTATCGGCACATTGGGCGTACTTGCCAAGGCAAAATCTCTTGGCCTGATCCCGTCCTTTCAGCACGCTGCAATGGATATGCGGCAACAGGGAATACATTACAACACTGCATTGATTGCTCGTCTTGCGCATCATTTAGGAGAAGGGAGGCTATGAAATGATGGCGCACACCTGATCAACGTTGACAACTTCGCGCAACACATGACAGGATGAAATGAAGTATCGATCAGTCATTGGTCGAGAATGTCAAGGAAAAGGGTCGCAACAGGCTTGGTCTGTGAAAAATGCAAGTTAATAATCACGGAGCAGGCAATTGAAGACTTGATGGCCATATGGCTCTATATTGCATCGTACTCCATTCGAAATGCAGACCGCTTCATAGATTTTCTCTATGAAAAATGCTTCGCCCTTTCCGATATACCTCATCCTCGTGGTACCCCATTGCAATGGAGATTAATCGGTGGATAGCATTTTGGATATACAAAGTATAAGAAAACTTGTTTCTCAAGGGAAATATGAGTTTTCAAAGCATGCCGAGAAAGAGCGGGAATTTGACAGGATTTACGTCTGGGAATTGGAGGATGCCCTAAAGGTCTGTGATATTATCGAGAGCTATCCCGATGATTCCCGAGGAGAAAGCTGTCTGGTTCTGGGATTTTGCGGGACAAAACCTATTCATGCCGTGTGTACTATAAAAACTGAACCCGAAGAACTGCTGCTCATTACTGTTTATGATCCCTCTAAGCGGCCGGAAAAGTGGGACAAAGATTACAGAAAGAGGAGGCGATTTGTATGACCAGAGTTTATCATAAATGCCATTTTTGTAGAGGTGAAGTCGTTGAAAAAAAGATAACGGTGGACTACCGTTGGGGGGAAGATTTAATTGCTCTGATTGAGAATGTCCCAACCGGTGTCTGTCAAATCTGCGGAGAGCAATACTTTAAGGCAGAAATTGTAAAGGAGATGGAGAGGCTGGCTCATTCGACGGAAAGCCCCAAAAAACTAATTCAAATTCCTTTGCGAGAGCTGGCGGTAGCATGAAAGCATCCAGCAGACTCTTCTGAAATGAACCTGCTGTGAAGCCACTATTTAGCAGGAATTATTTACTGGCTAACCGTTGATCTTGAAAAGAGCGGCATTACAATTCGTAAAACTGAGGAAAGACAATCATCTACAAAGGGCTTGGCCCCCGTGTATGTGTATTATGTCGCAACAGGCACCAGGGATCCGCTGTCTGCCCGTAAAGCGTTACCTTGTTTTCTACAGGGTAATCGAGGAAGCGATAGAGGTCGCGATAATTGTAAGCGGTCATCGAGATATTGCTTCACTATAATTAAAGGGAGGATTGACAATGCCTGGCATAATTGAACAGCGACTGGACCAGCTTGTTAATGAAATTCACGATATTAAAAGAGATGTGATTTTGCAGAAGGTAAAGCAGGCCGATAGGCCTGCCGGTAAACGCCATCAATGGAATTTGCTTACAAAGAAAGTGTCGGAATGCTGGGATCATCTATCCGCGATTGACGAGGTCAGGCTTCAGAGGGATAAAGGCCGATGAGAAAGTTGACTATCGACAGCTCCGTCATCATCGCCTCCCTTCTGGAAAAGGAACCCAGGCATCAAGAGGCCCTGAAAATTTGGGAATCCATTGTATCGGGGGAGAGTATTGCGATTATGCCTTACTCAGTTCTTGTTGAGGTAGTAGCTGCCATAAGACGCCGGACGGGCTCGAAAGATCTGGCCTGTGAAGTCTGGAAGGAGATTCTGGAAATTGAGAATCTTTCTTTTGTCGTTCTGGATCAAAAGGCAGCCCTTGAAGCCTCTGATCTGGCAATCCGAACCGGGGTAAGGGGTATGGACGCCCTGGTCATCCAGGTGGGGGTTGCCCAAGAGCTGGATCAAGGTCTTGTGAATGACCCGGCCAGGAATTGGATAAATGGAGAAGGAGTGTCTCCCATAGATCGAAATAACAGGGGAGATAGAAGATAGAAGATAGAAGTTGGGAGATGGGAGATAGGGAAGAGAATGTTGAATAAGGAAATTGTAGGGGAGACGCATGCGTCGCCCGATTGGCCAATGTACGACCCCCCGTCATTGCCTTGGTGACAGGTTCCTCCCAAACTTCCATCTCCTATCTCCTATCTCCTATCTTCCCATAGGGGCTAAAAGCCTGGAGATGGAAGTTGGGAGATAGGAGATGGGGAAGAGAAGACTGGGGCAATGTTGAGTGTTGAATGATGAGTGTTATTCCAGTGGGAATGTGAATCCATCTTACGCCTCGGCGGGGCAGCCCATTTCTGGCCCCGGGCAACGCCCGGGGAACCTGGATCCCGGATCGGGGTCCGGGATGACATCGTAAGAAGATAGAAGATAGAAGTTGGGAGATGGGAGATGGGGAAGAGAAGAAAAGGGCCAGTAGGGTAGGCATCTTGCCTGCCGATTGTACGGCTTGACGCATGCGTCGCCCGATTGGTCGCACCCGCATTCCCCGTCATTCCGTTCATCATATTCCGCACATTCACGTCCGCTATCAAGGGAGAAAAATCATGATCCCGGATGAAGTCAAACAGGAAATTTTAGAACGCCTGCCTCAATGGATTGAAGAAGATGCCGGTTTTCGACTGAATCTGGTGCGTATGCTGCGCGGAGATTTTGCTGAAAAGCAGCAGACAGAGTCACGCTTTGACCGGTTGCTGGACGAGTTGCGCCGCGATCGTGAGGCCAATGAGCGCAAGTGGGAAGAATCGAAGGCGGAATCCGACCGCAAGTGGGAAGAATCGAAGGCGGAATCCGACCGCAAGTGGGAAGAACAGAGCAAAAAATGGGAAGAGAACCGACAGGAGTTCAACAGGGTACACGAAGAAATCATGGCCATGGTCAAGCGCCATGACCGCACGGTAGGCGCCTTGGGCGCTCGTTGGGGCTTGTCTTCCGAACGGTCGTTCCGTAATGCCCTGGCCGGCATCCTCCGAGGTTTTTTCGGGGTTCAGGTTGTCAACATCAACGAATTTGACGACAGCGGTGAAGTCTTTGGCCGCCCTGATCAGATCGAACTGGACATCGTCATCCGAAACGGCACCCTGCTGATTCTGGAACTGAAATCCTCCATGAGCAAATCTGAGATGTACATTTTTGAACGCA
>JAPLJK010000040.1:0-75995 GCA_026388625.1 Deltaproteobacteria bacterium
TCCTACAGTGGGGACAAGACTCTTATAGTGGGGTGGGCGTCCCTGCCCGCCATTCCCAGCCTTTCAAGCAGCTACCAAAGCTAATCGCAGGCAGGGACGCCTGCGCCACTAATGCAGAAAACTACCTGGTCAGGATAAAACTCTCACTCTACTGATTGTCACGCCGTTTAATCCCAATTCACAGCCCATCCGTGCACCTCGGTCGCAAGACCTGAATCGGACACAACCCGGACACGGACCTGATCGGCTCCGGTAACATCAACGAGGTCGGTTGCGTACTGAATCACGGAACCAGCCAATACAGCCACCTGTGCCAGGCCCGTCAGTTCATTCCAGGACGGCACAACGGCGGTGGAAACATAAACCTTGGTGGAAGCGTCCTTGTTCTTGAGCAACACAGAAGCCATCACCCGATCGGGTGCCACTGCGACGGCTTGTGCCGTGCTGATGAGGTTGAGCCCGGTGGTCCAGGTCACGGTATATTTGGTGAAGGTCGGGATGTTGCCCGCGTCCGATTGCATGGCCCAGGCGAAGTCGAGAGTTGTCTGCGTTACGGCGAAGCCTCCTGTAGTCTCCCATTGGCTTTGGGTGATCGCTTCGAGCTGAGCCTTTGTCTGTTGATTGGCGGAAACGGCGAAAGCCTGCGCGAGTGCCTGCATCATGGTGTTTGATGAGGCAGATTGCCAGGCTGCGTCACTGTCCTTGTATTGCCACGTACCGCTGTATAATCGAGCTATTTCATACCAAGCGCTGCTCTTGAAAATCGACCAGGTCGTCCGAGCGTCAAACGAGACGGCATGGTAAATCGTGGACGAACCCGGCGTTGTTTGCGTCACAGCAACCCCGGAGATGTGCAGCGCATTTGCAGAATCAACCTGTGTTGCATCGGTGGTAGCCGTAGGTATCAACGCCAAGGGAGTGCGAAAGTCAAACACATCGTATTTCCAGCAGTCGCTTATGGCTCCTGAATTGTTGTAACCGTGGATCATGTAGAATTTGCCGTTCTTGGCGTCCCAGGCAGTTCCAGCATGTGACCGCACCCCTGGTTTATTGCTCAAGGACACCTCTGACCAGGTGTTAGTAGCTACGTTGTACTTCCAAAGGTCATCCATCCGGGCCAGGTCGGACGAGGTGCCGCCGAAAATGATATAATCTCCGTTGATGTGGTCAAAAGCACGGCACGAGTCACCCCGGATGTGAGGCAGCGTCCCTGCAGGTGAGATTTGCGTCCATGAATCAGCCGTTATGTCGTACTTCCACAAGTCATTGAGGTATACGCTGACGTCCTGTCCGCCGAACACCAGGAGCGCATGAGCCACGTCATAAACCATCATCACACGGGTTCGGGCAGACGGCGGCGTGCCTGCAGGCGACAGTAGCGTCCAGGTATTTGCCGCAATGTCGTACTTCCAAAGGTCGTTCAGTTTTGCACCGCCGATCACATGCTGTCCGCCGAATATCCACAGCGCATGACCCACCGGATCGTAAGCAGAATCCAGATAACTCGTGCTGTTCGGCGGTCCGCCGGTCGGCGACAACTGAGTCCACGTGTTTCCAGCAATGTCGTACTTGAACAGATCGTTCACGTATCCGCTTGCGACAACGCCCCCATACGTCAACATGCAGTGGTTCACCGGGTCATATACAGAGTTTGGCGTGTATCGTATCGAAGGCGGCGTGCCTGACGGAGATAGCTGCGTAAACGTATTTGTGGCTATATCGTACTTCCACAATTCATTCACGTTTGTGGCTGTGCTTGAAATGCGTCCGGCGAACATGAGGATTTGATGGTTGACCGGATCGTAGATGGTGCCTGGCGAATATCGGGCTGCTGGATTGCTTGTCGGGCTCACATCGGTCCAGACATCCACGACGGCCCCTCGACCACGATGAGGCGAAACAGATCCTGCATACATGCCGCAGGCGTAAATGGCCTGGATATCACTGGACGCACTGGATGTATTTAATTTTACCTTGGATACACCGGCTCCTTTTGTCGTCTCGTCAATTGTCAGGATATTCCTGGTTATCCCGGAACCAAAATCAATGAGCTGACCGATTTCAATGAGTGGGCATTCCTGCCCTGATCCGAGCGTCAGGACCCTTCGTCTTTTACAAGACCCGGACATCGTTTCAGCCTCGTATGACACGGCAATGACCACTTTGTCCGTTGTTGTAGCCGCATCAACCGTGTGAATTGCATTAAACGCCGTAGCAGTGAAGCCGTAGAACCGCACTTTCATGCCCGTAGTCAAACCGTGGGCTGTGGATGGGAAGCCGGTTTTAGTCCCGCCCGATTCGGACGTTACGTCTGCCGCATTGAATCCGGCTTCCGAGGCTTCAAAGTGGCCCAGCCCGCCTGCATCCTGGTACCACCGCGAAACCAGCCCTTTGGTGTCGAGTCTATTCGTTTGGCTGTCAGCATTTGGCTGTGAAGTTGACGGCCCGCTCGGCTCGTCCGGTGCTTTATAGAACTCCCCCACATCGTACGTAGCGGTTGAGTTGCCCGCATCGATCCCTGATTGATCCTGGAAGGTATCAAAGAATCCGTCTACGGTGTTGCCGCGTACGATATTCTCGGTGATTGATTGCTGGAGGAACAGGAGTTGTATGTTTTGCCGGTGTTTGACGAGTTCCGATTCAGAGCGGCGCAGGCTGTCGGCAAATTCGAAGTGTTGACCGTTATATTTCAGCACATCGCCCTGTTCGGGTGTACCGGAAAGAGGAATCGTACACAGATGTGTCGCATCGCCTACCACATAGGTCATGGTGTCGTCCTTTCAGGGAGGGTGTTCGTAATCTTGTAGCTTCGGCGTTTTTACGAGGAGATTTCTGAAGACCGGAAGGTGGAGTTCATCTGCGGGGAGATCATCGTGCATTCTCCTGTGAAAAAAGACATAGTGAGCTGTCAGGCCGGCTTTTTCACCCGCTCGACTTGTATGTGGAAAAAAACAACTTAGGATTTATCGGCCACGAGAAAATTCTCATCGCGTTGACCAGCAATTATTATGAACCGGATATTTGCTATTTTGGAGCATCCAAGATCCGGGCCGCCCGCTAATCCTCATCATCGTCATCCAAAGCCTCATCATCATCATCTATGTCGTCGTCTATGTCGTCATCGGCAAAATCATCTTCCTCGTCTTCGTTGAGTTTCGCGCTCATGGGCCCGGGAAATGAGTCATTGTATGAATGGTCAAAATCAGAGTGGCTGTCCCCCATGGAGAAAGGCAGACGAAAACCTTCCGGTTCCATTCCCGACATACCCGTAGCAGACCGTAATTGTTCAACATTACCTTGTATTATTCTCATTGTTATTTACACTCCCTGGAAATGAGTTGTGCCTTGGTATTTATCACGGAATTCAGTTGAAGTCATGGCCTAGGTGACTGCCTGTGGTGTGAAAAAACCGGGTGCCGCAGGCGCTGGGAATGGCGGGCAGGGACGCCCGCCCCACTGTAAGAGTCTTGTTCCCACAGTAAGGGTTTTATCCCCACTGCAAGGGTTTTATCCCCACAGTAAGGGTTCTTACCCCCACTATAAGGGTTTTATCCCTGACCAAGTAGCTTTTGCATTAGTGGCGCAGGCGTCCCTGCCTGCGATTGGCTTTGGTTGCTCCTTGAAAGGCCGGGAATGGCGGGCAGGGACGCCCACCCCACTGTAAGAGTCTTGTTCCCACTGCAAGGGTTTTATCCCCACTATAAGGGTTCTTACCCCCACTATAAGGGTTTTATCCCTGACCAAGTAGTTTCTGCATTAGTGGCGCAGGCGTCCCTGCCTGCGATTGGCTTTGGTTGTCTCTTCAAAGGCTGGGAATGGCGAATCAGTATCACGGATGGGTCAGCGTCTCCTACCGCATGTTTTTGCGATAATTGCCATACCAGGGGATGCGCCTGTCAACCCCTTGGATTCCCTGTCCTTTAATGGTTTCAAGGCCCGTTATAACCCATACCCTTTCATGACCGGTGATTTCAACATGGCTTCCACCGGCTGCCGCAACAGGTAAATTAGCTTCGGGCAATTGCTCTCGTGAACCGCGAGTTTGCCGGTGATGATCACCTCACGCGTCTTTTCCAGGGCTGACCTGTAATTCGATGCAATCGCGTCCTGTACGGAAACAATGCATGTCGTGTGCTCAATGGCGGGTACATAGAGCCGCACCAGTGTATTCAAGGTGGAATCGCCGTCAGGGTTGTTTCTCCTTTCTGTGTCCTCGTGGAAACAGAGGCCTTCGAGCGTACGGAGATAGGTGGTGGACACGGGATCCCGACCATCCACCCAAACACATTCCATGAGGAACCGGTCCTTGGCTTCCCGCGCGGCCCCTCCGATTTCCCAAAGACCCCCTTGCTTCTCCCAAAGACAGTGGTACATCCCATCAATCCTCTCACCCACCACACAGATGTACCCTGCATCCAAATCGGGCCAGCCGACCCCCGCGCATATACGGTTGAACACGATTGTGGCGGCCTTGCCGGACACTGCTATGGTTCCATCTTCCAGGTGTTCAGCTCGCATCGCGCTAGAATTCTCCTCCCCGCGGAAGTCTTGCCGTGATGAACCGGTTTTCCCAATTCCGGTAACGCATTTCATTGGCGATGGCCAAGGCCATGATCTCGTCATCATGAGCAATTGACGATCCAGGCGACTTGTAGTTCTGCCGGAAGTTCTTCCGCTCGGCATCCCAGACAAAACCTTGCATTTCCAGAAGCGTGGAACGACACCGGATGTTCAGGCTGCGGTTTTCCACGGATGAGGCAAGGCGGCCCAGCATGGCTTCCTTGGTCGTTCGAGTGGTGATCCAGCCGAGTCGTGACGTCTCTTCGGGAATCTTGCGGTCTGTAATTGTGTGGTAATAGAGATTGGGGTACCCCGTCAGCCCTGGGAACTCGGCCAATCCCCGCTCACACACGGCGAGCGTGGCGAGTCCGGGCCCGTTGCGCTCTATGCCCAGAAGTCCGAAGTTGTAATATGACCCCAGAAGATATGCGTCCACACCTGCAAGATCGGCCCTCACCCGGTTCGAGCGGTAGGTGGCCACCAGTTCGCCCGTCTCGTTACAGAGCGCCTGTATGACCGTGTAATCCGCTCCCACCCCTTCGCCCACGTCCATGCCCAGGCTGTAACTCATGGAAGGCTCGGGACATTTCCAGATTTTCAGCGGCCCCTGGTCATGCTCCTCAAACACGGCTGACCGGGAATTCCTGTCAACAAGTTCCAGGCGCCCTTTCTTGGGACCCTCTGCAATCGCGGCGTGGTCCAGGAATTCCTGGAGCGCGGCCTGGTTGAACCATGGCATGCCGGTGAAAACAAATGCCAGGTGCGCCGCCACTGGGTACTCCTGGTGAAATTTGTCCCACGAATCATGGCACTGATTTTTCATCACGTGCACGGCCCATTTGGCCTGATTTGACGTGAGTTGGTTGTCTTCAACGTACTGCCTTTCACCAGCCGTAAGATCGAGACGCTCGGTGGCTACGATCGGCAAACTATATTCAGGGAACCCCTTCCAGGTGAGAAATATGGGTTGCATCTCGCTGTCGCCACGCTGTGCAGCCACCCATGTCCTGTGAAACATGTTCCGGACGCCGTTGGCCGTGGATTCCCAGAAAACCAGAGTGTCCCAGTGGCGAGGAACGGCCTGGTTAATAGCCAGAATCGGCTCTTCCGGTTTGTCCCAAAAGGCTACCTCACCCGCGTGCACGTAATGAATCGTGCCTCCGCGGCCCAGGTTTCTGTTGGCGGCAGTGTCAATCTGAATGTGGGAGTAATGGGGCGGAGCATACTCGATGCGCCTTGTGCTGTTTCTCGCAAGATTCATCCGCCCCCGCGACGGCAGGTGCCGGTGAAAACGCCGCGCCATGGAAAAAACCATCTGGGCGCTTTCCATTGAATGCGCTGCAACAAGTGCAAAGCGATTGGGGTATCGAGTGACCAGCGCAAAAATGAACGCCTCGATAAGAGTCGAAATCCCCAGTTGACGCGACTTGAGGCATATAAATCGCGCGGGTAGTCTCTTTTCGCGGCATTCCATCAGTTTCTCGAATACCGTCTCCTGGGGCCGGTTCATGATCAGGGAAACCATCTCTCCATGCTTGTTGATTATCTTCAGGTTTTCCATGAATGTCCTGATGTGAAAGAGATGGTTCGAACCCGAGGGAGACATTTCCTCGAATTTCTTGTTCAAACGCTGCAACCGGTCCCTTGAGCGGCGCAGCGTTAAATCAGAAAAGATAACCGTACAATTATTCAACATTTACCTACGTGAACGACAAGCGGTTTCACATTGATTCGCCATCAAGACCCCAACAATGGGGACGCCTGCGCCGCAAAAGCTTTTCTTATCCATGTCAATCCTTTGACAAAGAATCCGTTTCATTCGTGCCACACCTCGATGGGAGTTGACTGGTGCCGGCTTTGCGCAGACATGATCGATTCCATTCGTTTTTCCAACTCGTCCAGACGGGCCGCTATCAGTTGGGCTTCGTCGGTCTTGACCCGGGTTTCCATCAGGCCGCGGGCGGTGTTCAGAAATTTGTCAATCATCTTGAGCCGGTCTGTGTCCTCTTTGGATGCTGACAATACCCAGGGTATCAACAGGCCGAGGAGTTCAAGCGCAGACGACGGCGAAAGTCCGTGGCGGGTCAGTTCATTGATGCGTTTGAAAAGATCATGCTCTGCACCAGTGGGCGCCCGTGCCGCTGGTCTTTTACGCACCGGTTTTTCTGTGTTGCCTGGGACCGGTTCTTGCTGCTGGTTTTTTGCGCTCCTTGGCATCCGGCACGCAATTGCGGCTACTGGGCGTACTCTTCCCATTCGCCCCAGAAATGTGCTTCCATCTCCTGGTACTTGGCAGACCACTGGTGCCACCTTCCCTGCGAACACCAACCCCTGTGCGGATCGGGTACAGCAACGGACCGGGGCTCCAGGCGGCAGAATCCGCTGTTGAATTTGACGCACACATCACATACCATTTCAGATCGTTTCACAACGGTTTCCCTTCTTTCTCGGATCTTTGTTCGTGCCAGTCGTATGGTATATCCAGCCTCAGTCTGAGCCTTCGCATTGGAGCAAGCATGCCGAATTCCATGGAATTGAGGAGCTGTCTGGCTTCCGGATCGTTGATTTCATCCACGTGTGATCTGATCAGGGAGAGCTGTTCGTGGAGTTTATTGAAGGAATTGGACATGAGTTTTCTGTGATTCACGGTCTGCATGGGAAAGCTCCTTTCTCGTGTGTGGCCCTGGGCGGCATAATAACCTTTTAGGTTAATTAATGGCTGGTTATATGGAGATCAAATGTTCTCTATTTGTTTTTATGGGGCCATAATTAACTAAATAAGTCAAGTTGAAAATCAAAAACATGCGCCCTTCGAGTGTTTCCGCCCACATACACCATCTACCCCTCCTTGCTCGGGTAGAGGACGATAGAGGTTATTTTCCCACACCGACCTTTACCTGGTATCTCCTGTCCCACGGCTTGAGGTAACCCATTTCTACTCCGAGGCGGTCAGTGTATGCGTCGTCCGCCCATGTCCAGCCCGCGCCGAACTTGCCCACCCTGTATGCCAGGGCCGCCTTTTGCATGAGACGGCGCCAATCGGTTTCTCTGGCGAACTTCTCGTCCAAGGCCCGCTGTCTTTCTTCGCGCTCGGCAATGTTCCGGCGCCGTTCCAGGTCAAGCAGTTCTCGCAGCCGGTCCAGTTCCACTTGTCTGATTTCCTGGTCGATTTTCCCGTCCGGGGTTTTCCTTCCGGACGAAATGAGCCTGTCTCCAAATTGGCTCCGGAGGCTTGGTTTAGTTGAGGAATCGTATGAGAATTTCCTCGTCGATTGAGTTGACGGATTGGTCCTGGAAGTTTGAGTGTAATCCCAGGCGCTTGAATAGTTATTTGCGGTCGGCATGGTGAACTCCTATAAGACAAGGTGAACCACAGAAACGCGGAGGCAGACCGGCAAACGGCCGGTGAACAACCCGCGTTTTGGGGAGGGCACACGCCGTGTGCACCTGGATTCAAAAGCACATCGTTCAACGCGAATTGGTATTCATTCGGTTTGACTCAAGAAAGGCATCAAAGTGGTCCCCATTCGCGCACTACCGATGCTCCCACTTGGAGTCCATAGATATCCGAAGGGCCGCTGAAGGCTATCCTGAACTTGAAGAAACGCCCGGTAATATTTACCGGGGCCTGTGTAGAACAGAACAATCTGTTATCCGGACAGGACAGGTCCCCACACTGAACCACTATCGGGGACTCCATGTCCCCATCCTTGAAGACCTTTATATCGACGGGAGTTCCGGGCGTTTTTCCGAACACGCTGACAGCCCGGACAATTTTGATATACTCGGGCGATCCGAAATGAAGCCAACCTGTTTCTACCCAGGCTTCTATGTCCTGTCCGAGGTCAGTGCTCTGCCCGGGTGCGAATAGACGGATGATCCTGCCCTGATAATCGCCGCCGTAGAGAGTCACTTGCCCGATCTTACCCGGGGCAGCGGCATTGTGACAGTGAGCGGATGTGATGGCGCCGACGGCTATGGTGAAAGGCGGCAACCAGGTTTTTAGAGCCAGGTCGTAGACAATGAGGCGGTTGTTCAAGGTCTGCGCAGTCCCGGTCACGATCATGGGCACGGACCAGATGAGCTGGTTCTTTTCCGGCAAGTAAACCCCACAGGCCTTGAAAAGGTTATCAAGATCCAGCCGCGGCACGTCTGCGGCCGGATTCCACCAGGAGACATCCTGACTGATGTGGTACAACTTGGTTCCGGAGAAATACCAGGCCCCCGCGGCGTTTATGTAGTAAAGGCCCATGAGATTCTTCATGTCCGGTTCTGTGTGAGGCGCTCTCATTACAACGAGGTTGTTAATCGGGGCCTGTCCCGCCGCTTCGGTTCTTTCGACGGAGACTCCACCGTCGCTGGAGCTGTTGAGCAGGTACCAGTCGTCGGTCTTGGCGAGAAACCCCTGGTTAAAAGCCTCTATCGCAGCCACGATTTCCCCCTGGCCGCCCAGCCCCAACGATGGCGAGTGAGTCCCCGTAAGACCGTGCGGTTCTCCGGGCCGGGATATGAGTATGCGCTCCGGGCCTTCGTGGCTTCGGCACAGGACCAGCCTGTCCCTCACGGTGAGGGCGATCTTGTGTTTCTTCAGAGGAATCGGGATGGGCCATATACCGGCTTCACTTATGTAGGTCTTGGGCGTGAGGTTTGAGGATACTTTAAGCCTGATCCAATGGCCTTGGGGAAATTGGGCGCTGACAGGGCGGTTCAGGTTCCAGTCGGTCGGCGGTCTCCATGCAATCTTGCCTTTCTTGCCCAGACATTTGCCGGAGGGTTCCTGTGTGCCGTCTGAAAATCCGGAGAGTGCGGCCCATGCAGACCCGGTCCAATAGGACCCGGAAAGTGCGGCAGCGGTTTTGTTGTTGTAATCGTTGTGGGGAGTCAGTTCGACTGCATCAAACTTTATCGGATATCCGATGTAGATTGCGTCGGAGCTTCCCATTCCCGTGGGATTGTCGGGCAGGCCGTCATTCAGCCTGGCATAGGTCGCGCTTGAGGAATCGTTCACTTCCAGCGTGAAATCTTTTGCTGATTTTTCCGATTCATCCCAATAGATAAACCCAAGCGCGGCATCGGCGAAGGCTTCACCGATGACCTGAAGGTTTTGGCACGGGGCCTTGAACAGTATCTTTTGAACCAGGGTGTTTTCCGACGTACCGCTGGGCCATCTGAACCGGTACCAGTATCCGGGAAGGCTGTTTTCAACATGGTACCCGGCGGAAAATGATCCGCCCGAGTGAGTCACTATTCCGTTGCGGCTCAAACCCGCGGTACCGTCCGACCATCCCGATCCGCTCGACCAATCGCCGGAATAACCTTCCACGATAAGCTCACCGGACCGGGAGTTACCCGACAGCATGTCGAACCGGAAACCGGTCACTCCCGACATGTCCAGACAGACGGCCAACCATCCTGAAACGGAACCCAAATTTCCGATATTGGCATTTGTTTCCGTGTCTGCATCGCAAACGTCCGCGGTGATGTCATACCAGTCCACGCCGTTGTTGCGTGTCACGAGAACCGATCGTGGAACGGCCCAGTCTTTTCCTGAGGCATCCAGACAGCCGGCAAAAACCAGGGGCGGCTTTTTCAGACCTTCTGTGATGATTGCCCTGTCATTTAGAGTGGTTATCGATACCACCCCGGCTCCGGAAGTCAGGTCGTAGATTTCTGTCCAGGAACCGCAGCCCGACAGGTCAGCCGTTTCGTCCGGACATGCGTAAAGTCGGTTGTTTCCTGAGATGTCCAGCATCTGGGCAACCAGGTAGCTTTGCTCAATAGAGGCAAAACGGACCTGGGTGAGCACGCGGATTTCACACCATCCACTCTGAGCTTCAGACCACCCGCTCGAGGGAGGTAGACTGCCGATGAGTCCGCATCCCTGGCGGGTCTTGAGCCCCCTGTTCACCAGGTCCGCGTTTTCGCCGGACACCAAGCTGTTCTCAGGATAAATCAAGGGATTGCGCCGATTATCCCGAATACCGCCTGTCCAGTCGAACAGGTTGACAACCTTGTATGAATCGTTTGAAGCAGGGGACATATGGTCACCAATGAGAAATAACCTTGTGTGGAGGCACGGGTTATGTTTTCAACGGGATGGTCGGAGGCTGAGTGAAGGCGGCTCGCTTGCTCCGAGAAGCCTCTGTTTTTCCCGTTCGTATAATTGGGAATATTCCTGGTATTTCAGGTCCGCGCCTGGGGCATGCCGGTCTCTGAGGAAAGCCTCTCTCAGAGAAAAATACACAAAAATGTGATCACCGGCACGCGGCATGGGTGGGTTGGGATTGTCAGGGCTGCACGTGAGGCCGGCGGGCAGGTAAGAGTGGTAGACGCAGAAGCCTGATGAAATGTCCGAGTGAGGTGGGGGCCACACGTAGAGCGACCCGTTTTGTACGGTGTAGTACAATGGAGCAGCGTGGGAGTTCTCGCCATTCCTGATCTCGAGGAATTCCCTCAGACTTCTCAGCGGCGTCATGAGCCCGTTCTTACCGCTGAAACACATCTGGTGTAGATCCTGAAAGTCCGGAATGACAGACACAAGATCCGTTTCAAAGACGCCGGACATTGTCGGTATCCAGGTTTGTCGGCGCCAGTAGTTTTCCTGGGCAAGATCCTTGAGGCATCGATTGATGGATCGAAGTATGAATTCATCTGAAAGGAATCCGTCTGTGCTTTCGTTGAAAAGATCCCGCACAGAGTCGATGATCTCCCCTACCCTGCCCGCGCAATTGGACAGCCTGGTTGAATCCAGGATCATTTCAACCGAGATTTGGAATACCTTTATAAGCCCTGGATCCTCGTTTTGGGGTGCAGGGATTCTCGTAAGAACAAAGGAAAGCAGGTCACCGGGCATTATTGCCGTGTCGGCCACTCGGCCGGGAAAGGTCGTGCCTGTTATTGAAAAAGTGCGCCTGGAGACCATGTCGGAAATTGCCGCAGACCGGTAAGCAGCGGATGATGTTTCGGTTATCGGCCCTTGATTGGCCGCATTTGTGTCGGCCCGCAGGAGCAGGGCAGTCACTTGCCAGCCGTGCTGCAAGGACGGTGAAACGGAAGATTCGTGGAGTTGAATGGACAAATCCTTGCCGGGAATGTAATTCACCGGGGCCAGGATGGAGAACCGGGCTTCGTCCCTTATTCGCCATCCGGTGAATCCGGCTCCGGTGCCGGCATCGTACCCGTTTACCGGGACTGCCCCTGATGAGGGCATCAGTGTTTCTATGATGAATGAAGCCATTGTTTGATCACTGCCCGTCATTGTCGATAGTGCGAGTGCAGTTCGGTTTTAGTTCGATTGCCACTGAATTTCATCCTTTGTTACCAGACGCAGGACGAGGTTCACGACGGCTAGGCCGACTGCGGAAATTTCCGCCCAGCGTCCTGGATCGAAACCGCCCGCAATCACCATGGAGCCCACGAGGGCTATCATGTTGGTCCAAATCGTCTTTGACATCCACCACACTTTTGTTCGTTCCATGAGTTAATCTCCTATGGTCAGTCTTCTGATTCCGGTCAGGCTGCGAAGAGAAAGTCCTTCGAGTCTGTCCAGCACCACGCCTCGTCGGGCCGACGAATGCGTAACTTTGTGTAAACCTTGCCGGTCGCGCAGAATGGCTCCCACATGGCCGTGAAGTCCGGCCGGTCTAAAGGTCCAGAAAACCAGGTCGCATTGCCTGGCAGAGTCCAGGACAATATCTCGACCGTTCCATCCTCCCAGGCCCTGGGACATTCGATACGCCGTGGTTCTTGTGATGCCCGGGATTGCAGCCCATTTGGCTGCGAGGAAGATGTACCCCGAGCAGTCAAGGCCTTTTTGAAGGTCCTCTGCTCCTCCCCAGGCATACCGTGGATGTTTTGCAATTATGAAGTTTAACTGGCGTGTGAGTGATCTCTCATAGCGCTCGGCCAGTCCCCAGGAATCACGTCCAGCAAAGTACGGCGCCGATGACAAGAACAACAGCAGCCATAATGTAACTCGAAGCCTTGGGATCATGGCCTATCGACTCCATCCAATCTCCGGGCGTCACGAAGTCAACGGCCAGCATGAGGCCCACCAGCGCCGGAGTTGCAAGAAAAATTGCGGTCAAACGCAGCAAGACATACCTGGCAAGACCGTATGGATCCTCACCCATGAGGAGTGGTGAATAGAGACTTGCACACAGGAGCGGTCCAATGCTGAATGCGGACACTCCGAGGAGAATTGCCCATCGGGAAATCTCTTTCTTCATCATACCTTACCCATAGCGTACCCGATGAACACGCCTATAGCAGAGGCAGCCGTACCCAAGGCGATTATCATTTGCCAGGTAACGTTCTTGGCTTGCTCCGATTCCTTTTTGTGGGCGTGTACACCGTTGTTGAGCGCCTGTTCTTGTTCCAGATCTCTCAGGCGATGGTAAACTTCATTCATTTCCGCGGTACACCTGTTGGCGCATCGTGCGTGGCTGTCACGGAGTTCTTCCAATGTCGTGCGGATGTGATCCAGAATGGTATTGACATGGTTGAACCGTTCAGCCAGCCATCCGTGATGGACTCCGTAGGATTTTTCCATTCGATTGGTTTCACCTCATGCGATTTCGCCGTCAAACAAGTTAATTCGGTCAAGACTTTTGAAAACCACCGTAAGTGCTCAAACGCGAACCGGCATTAGCTTCTCAATTGCTTCGATCACCATTTCCGTGGTGATTCCCGCCATGCACGGGTGTCCCGCTATGGGACATACTTCGATATCCATGGCCCACTGGTCGCCCCGGATACAAGGCCGTTCCCGTATCACTTGGGGAACGGGGAAGTTTTGCAGGGCTTCTTGACTTGAGAAGTCCTCGACGTAAATCCCCGGACATTGGCCCTGGATGTTGAGTATATGGTCCTTGACGTATCCGAAATGCGCCGGTTTGGACCGACCCCACAACACAACGGACGGAATTCTCAGGGCAGCAGCAGCATGGTGAGCCATGGTATCGACGCTCACGAGCAGGCGGGCCCTTGCTATACACGCGAACACCTCCGACAGGGGCCGTTGGCACAAATCGACGTCCACGCCGTCCATGAGGGGTTCCAGATACGACTCCCTGAACTGAACGACCTTCATCCCATGTTCATGCGCCCAGCCGATTACGACCTTCCATCTTTCCACGAGCCAGTTCTTGTTTCCACTCGGCTGGAAGAAGTCATAGGTCTTGGCCGAGGACCAGGGGACTACCACCACAAAGGGTTGATGAGTAATTTTGGCGGGCCATACGGAAAAATCGTCAGGGCCGATGAAGACCCTGGGCGTGATGTCATCGGGAACGGGCACATCGAACATCTTGCAGTACGCCGCAGCAAGGTGGCCCTTCCACCCTGCAGCCGCTGCCCAGGCGTAAACAGATTCTTCCAGCCTGATGGTCCTTTGAGCGTCAAGGGGTTGCTCGGCTATTTCATCCACATCGGGATTTCCTTGAAGGACCGCCTTGGCCCACGGAGCATATACGGCTATGTCTCGGTCGGGATTTTGTTTCCGCATGACACGCAGCATGGGAGTTGCCATCAGCCCGTCCCCTATGCCGTGGCCCAGGCTGATGTGTATGCCCGGTTTCATGGTCCTGCGCTGTGCCATAAATCGCCTGTGGTCATCCAGGTAAACGTCCGGCGAATTGTTCCGTGATCCTCCGTTTATAGCCTTGAAATGCCATGCTACGGCCGATGGATGCACGAACAGTTTTGCCCCTTCCACGCCGAGCCGCCAGGTTGCCTGAGTTTCGTCCCTGTGCTGTCTGTAGAGACGCGTCTCAAAACCACCTATCTTTTCAAGCCATTTCCGGCTGAACAGGATGTTTCCGGTCAGGTGTTCAACGGGGAGGAGGTCGGTCTCGGAGTGTCTGAACCATTGAATGTTCACCTTGTCGGACAAGGCTTCTATACGGCTGTGTCTGTAACGCGGGTCATCGGGTCGAAAGGTTTCGATCTCCTGACCTGGGTGGAGAAATAGGCCGCCGCATGCGCCCACGTCTGCGTCCTCCAGGACTTCCGCCAACCTGGAGAGGTAATCAGGTTCGAGCCAACAATCATCGTCAACCCTGAGAAACAGGGGATTACTGTCGCCCGTGGTCTTGAACCCCACCTGGTAGGCCGCACCGATACGGCCTACCTGCGGTCCCCTGAGGATTTTGATTTCATGGCCGGTACGGGCAATCTCGCTGAACAGTCTCGGGTAAATTCCGAGACTGTTCCACTGAACGGGCATGTCGGAATCATCTGCTATAACCAGGTCCCATGACCGGTAATCCTGGCGAATGAGACTCCACAGAAGTTGATGCACTATTTCCGGCCGGTTCTTGGTGGCCACGCACACGGTTATTCGCATGGAACCTCCGCTTGAAAAAGATGGAGACACACAGGCGCACAGACATAGAGAACAATATGGCAAGTGCCGGGATTAATGTCCGATTCGCTGTGCAGTACGAGGCATGGATCTCCTCTGGGAGCGCAGGCTGCCGGCCTGTAAGAGGTACGGCAATTCTGGGCGGGCAAGATGCCCGCGTCGTGCATACCGATTACTTGCCGACGTTCGCTTATCTCCATGCCATGACGGAAACATTTATGGTTCCGGACGGAGCGGCGACGGTGAGGACTGTTTGATCCGCCTCTTTGACAAGGGATAATTCCGGTAGGGTCAGGCCATCCGATGTCCAGTTGATACTTTCCGAGCCCTGCACAGTGCCGAGAAACCTGGCTCGCACCGTGCTCCCTTCGATGTGGACAACGACCCGTTTGACGTCCACACCCAGCGACATGGCCTGCCCGTCCGCGCCTACGCCGGAGTAACGCCTGGTGAAAAGCTCGGACCCATAGTCGAGCAAGGCGCAGCCGTTATCGTCTCTCAATACAGGCTGAATACCCATGCGGCTCCTCTCTAAACCTGTCCGTCCGGCGCCCGATTACAGGCCTCATAAGGACAACAGGAATGTGTGTCGGCCCCGGTTCTATCGGGTGTGGGGAAGGCGGTGGATCATGCCGATATTGGACCTGGGGTTCCGTACCACCACCCCGTACGTCTGGAATGAAATCAACCAGCGCTGGTACCGGCCTTGAGTAGGAATCTCTTTGCGGTCCATCCTGTCGTTGGCGAAGTAACCGTACTTGGCGGCATCGAAATCTACGACGATCAAAACGTCCGGCCGCATGTACCTGTCCGACAGGATGGGAAAACTTTTGCCGATTTTGGCATCGAAGTTGTCCACGTAAAAACCGACTCCTGTGTCGCTTTTTTCCATCCTGCGGTAAGCAATATCAAAGTCGTGAATGTACCTGTGGGTTAACGGATGGCACACTATCCACCAGTTACCTTTATTGTAATCGGCATGTTCGTCCAGCCAGAGGTAACGGACCAGATCGTCGAGGTCGGCCTTTGTCAGGGCCGTGGAATTTTTGTTCACATAAACCGATGGATTGGATAGCTCGGCCTGGGTTATTATCGGCCAGGTGCAGATTCCGCACATGGTGGGCTCTTCGGTCTTGTTGCCGTATACATAGTCGGAACCATCGTGGTACGGCCGTGACCTGAGCACGGCATACGCCAACTGCCGCCTGAGCTTTTCCAGAAGAGCCGAGATCTGACGCTCCGTTTCGTTCGCCACAATCTCGTACTTGGTGTTCTTGCGGGTCTTGGGAATCTCGAAAGTCTCTGCGTGAATCTGGGTGCCGACTTCTCGGAAGATTCTGTCAAGGGCGCGTGGATCGGAGGCGTCCCGATAGTCCGACCAGACCTCTGCAATGATATCCCAGCTCTGGGGTTCCTCGTCATCGCTCAATGTAGTATTTCCATAGGCCGACACTAATGCCGTCAAGCCGGTCGCAGATGATACTTTTGCCTGCACGCCGTCGGATGGCCTTTCGAGGATTGTCCCTGCTCGAATCACTTTCTTCACGGATTCCGAGTTGATTTCCTTACCGAACAGGTAGCCTGAAAATGTCATGGTATCGTCGTCGAGAGAGGCCTTAATTTGTGAAGGATATCCCCATTCCTCCATCCACCGGACTACCGGACCGGCAACTGCCGGGCCCACTGAAATCTTGGACAGGACGTCACTTTGTCCCTGTACAACCTTGTCAAGACCCATGAGCAGGATTTTTTGGAGCTTGCGCTCGGATTCCTGGTCTCCCTGAGTCCAAAGCTTCATGAAGTCGAATACGTTACCGGCCATTGTTTATTCACTCCTCGTGGTTTAGTGGGATGGGTTCTTACCCTGACCAAGTAGCTTTTGCATTAGTGGCGCTGGCGTCCCTGCCTGTGATTGGCTGTTGTTGCCCCTTCAAGGGCTGGAAATGGCGGGCAGGGACGCCCGCCCCACTGGAAGACTTTTGTCTCCACTGCAAGGGTTTTATCCCCACTGCAAGGGTTTTATCTCCACTGCAAGGGTTTTATCCTCACTGCAAGGGTTCTTACCCTGACCAAGTAGCTTTTGCATTAGTGGCGCAGGCGTCCCTGCCTGCGATTGGCTGTTGTTGCCCCTTCAAGGGCTGGAAATGGCGTAGATTTCACCATGTCCCGGTCTTGCGCAGGCCGGCAAACATATCATCGAGGGTTTTTGCTTTCTTGATTATCCGGAAGAATTCTTTGTCCCTGTCCATAGGCTCTCCTGCATCTCCGCCTGTCTCCACCATGGATCGGTTCCTGACTTCTCCGGCAGCAGCAGATCTCAGCCGACCTGCGAGGTCGCGCTTTTCGTGTATCTTTCGGATCAATTCCGCAGCCTCGCGGGGCAACAGGCCTTTGTCTTTGATGAGAAATGCCATTTCCTGCTCATAGGGTTTCAGAGCTGAATTAGCCGGGTCGTTGAAAAAATTGCCCATGAGCTTGTTGAATTGCCCCTCCTGACGAAAAACATGGTTTATCCTGTCTTCGACCGCATCCCAAAGTTCCTTCTGGGCCCTGGTAACCATCATTTGGAAAGCGTCTACAGGGTCTTTCTCATAGGATTGTCTCACTGCTTTCAGGAACTCATCTTCATCTGCCTTGAATCGCAAGCTCCCGGTATCAGCTCCCATTTCCTCAAGAATTTTACGATATGCGTCAGCTTCCTGAGCCTTTTCGACCAATTGGTTTTCGACAGCCTCGTAGGCCTGTTGCAGTTCTTCCGGAGAACCGAACTTATCTCGAGTCTCCTGGGTTTTCTCTGCATGGTCCGGGTCCATTGGGTCGAGGTCGAGACCTGAAGTTTCATGGGAAGCCTGCTCATCGTCCCGTTGAAATTCGTCATCCCTGTTGAGCAGCCGTGTTTGTCCTGTGATTGATGATTCTCGGGGATCCAAATTTTTTCTCCTTTACAATTGCACTGAAGGTCTGGGCGGCTTCGATTTGATGGCGATACGATCGAGCCTGTTGAGGACGACGTCGATTCCGGCAACGAAACCCCGGTTAAATTCGAGGTTCTTGTCCTTGTCCAAGCATTCCATGATCTTTATGAACTGTTCCCTTTTCAGCGTCTCGATGAAAGCCGGGAGGAACCGGTAGTGCCAGCTTGAGGACACAGTGGCCTCGACCAGCCTGTCTTCTATTTCCTTTTCCGACTCGGAGTCCCATCCGTCTCGAAACAACAGGTATTCCTTGTAAAACATGGACATAAATTCCTCCGGTGTCTGGGACAGATTTGCAGGGTGAATTTGTGATTGCGGACTGATTCATATCGACTCGTGTTTGTTCCTGTGATTTTTGCCACAGGGAGAGGCTGAACACCTCATTTGATTCAATGGGTTGGTCCACATCCCTTGATGGGAGGGGATAGGGGATGGTGAATTTTGCCCATTCTGAGACAGCCTCCTGACACCGGCGCTACCTGTCATTGCGAGAAGCTGGACGCCTGAATTTGGAGGAACTGGGCGAGTGCATTTTGGTCAGTGGGATTGGGGCCCATGGGACCTCCCTTCTCCAGCAGGGGTGGCGGTGAATGTGGAGATGAGTTCCTTGAGGGTCCGATTCGTCGGGGGTCTTCCGGGGACCGGGATAAATGATCATCAGGAGGACTGGATGAGCCTTCTTCTTCCCGGTTCGTCTCGTCGGGCACGCTCACACGGGTGAAGACACGATCCGCGCCATCCACTCCAATAAGGTCCAGGTACCGCTTTATCAATTCCGAGAAGGAAATGCGCACTCCTTCTGAGGCGAGAATGGGCTGGAAACTGGAGAGCGTGGGCAGGACCCTCTCAATACTTTGCGCCTTGGCCAGCCTGGTGGAATCCTGGCGTGTCAGAGTCGCCGCCACCCTGTAACGGCTTTTCTGGATTTCTTCCGACCTGACGACCAAAGGGACTTCTTGGCCGCTGGAGTTCCTTACGGTAATCGTCTGGTCGTCCAGAAGAAATTGTTGGAGCATGGATAGGGCTATTTTGCCGAGAGGTTCCAAAAAGGCGCGGGCAAAAAGGTCCGTCCTGGTTGCAAAGGGGCTCATGGCCGACTCTTGCAGTATATGCGCTTCTGTGGCGGTCTTTCCTCGGGTTGACACTCCCAGGGTAATCTCTGAAACAGTTGTGCGACGCTCCAGAAGGCTGTTAAGATAGTCTATGAGGTGGTTTACTTCCTGCTGCGGGAAGTTCAGAGTCGGAAAAGGCTGTATGTCTCCAGGATCATCGACTGTCCACACCTTTCCGGGATAGATCACATCGTCATCCGAGTTGATCTGGCGAGCCGCGGAGGATCCTCTTCGGACCATGAGCTGAGCATTGGCCGTGAGCCTGGTATTGTCCTGCGATTGGCTTATGAACTGGGAAATTGAATGAATCAGGTCCAGGTTGGGTTCCACGGCCCCGACGCCGAACGGACCGGGTAAAGGGGTATAATGGGCAGAAAGGAAAGGTCTAAGACCAGACCACAGCACCGGGGTTTCCGTCAGCCGCACCATGACTCCGTCCTCGGGACTGCTTGCGCCCCTTTCAGTTATTATGGCGCATAGACATTCTCTGTGGCCCGTGTCGGTCGGCGCCAGGCCGTGCCATTCCCAGACAGTGAGTTTCCCCGTGTCGTCCTGCCGGATCCCGACGGAATCGTGGTCTTGCAAGAGTTGGTCCGAGTTCTGGTTTGCCTCCGAAGACGCATTCTCCCAGCGATCAAGAAAGCGCTCTTTATTAAGATTGTAAACCCCCCGTGCGTATTGTTCGAGCACGTGTTCGTAACTTTTATCAACTCGATGACCGATTCCGGTGAATCTTTGGACGTCGCTGTGATCCGCGGCCCAATCGGGCAGGACCCGGTCTAAGGGGATGACCTGAACCACGGGGCAATCGTAAATTTTTTTCGATTCTTCGATCACTGCCAGTGATTCATAATCCCAGCGAAAGCTTCGCACGCCCTTGGAATACCAGAAAATCTTGGCGTATGCCGTCCCGTAGAGTACGAGATGTTGAAGTATCTCGTAGAGTCTGACGTGGATCTGTCCTTCTGACAGCCGCATCAGGAGGAGTTCCTGGAGCTTATAAGAAGATGGGAATCCAGCGTCCTGCTTTGCCGAGGATTGTTCTGAGTCGGTCGGGACAACCGTAAGCCATTCGGGACCACTGAAAATAGACTGGTAGGCCCTGTCCGCCCAAGTATCCACAATGTACGACGGAGCCAAGACTATGTCGGACCGCCAACGATCCCGCCTCAACGGAGAATCCTTTTTGAGCCCCAAACTGTCGAAAGCCACCGCCGGGTCGGAACGTGCCCCCCAAGAATTCAGATCGCGCCTGTTGTGGTAAAGATCTTCAAGAAGTTTCCAGCGCTCTACTTTTCGGCTCACGAATTCTGCTGATGCCTTGCACCAGTGGCTCACGTGGTTGAATGACTGCTCCTGAAATCTTTTTGAGGGCTCAAGAGCCGGTGTTAGTACTCCCTGGTTTGTGTCAGGAGACATGATGTTGTCCTTATCGTCTGATCTTAACCTATGGATGGGGATCTACGGGTCAGACACACGGGTCCGCTCCTACACGAATGAATCTTCACCCGCACATTCCGGTTTACATATCCTTTGCAGAACGCTTTTAACTGCCAGGCGCCTCATCAGGTCATGGGGAATATGCCTGGCGTGATGTGGAAACTCCATGTCATAAGACTCTTTACTGAATCTTAAGGCCTCGTGCTCCCGCTGCACCAAACGGGAAAGTTTGACGTTGTTATCCACCTGGACATACCGGTGCCCTGATGTGACAAGCATGAGGAATCTCTCTTTGTTATTTGTCGATTGACTGGAAGAATGTTAAGATGTGCTCTTCCGCCGGCGACCCTATCAGTGTAGACTGAAACATTCCCCGAACACGGAAAAGTCGATCTGGCCTTTTCTCGTCCTTACGATTACAGTATGCCCGACACCTTGTGAGCGGTCAATGATTCGATGGAAAACCTCATGTTGGGATGAATTAGAATTGCCATTTCAAAAGGTTGGCGCATTTTAATGAAACTGCCTGCAGAAGCGCCGCCCTGGTTCTTCATTGCCCTCGGTTGTGCCCTGCTTACGGCGGGCTGCGATGCAGTCTCTAAACGGATCATGCAGGACATCGATGAGTGGACAACAGGAGCAATGGTTTTGCTCGTGTCAGGAGTGGCGCTTCTTCCGCTGATTTCCTGTATGGAATTTGGTCCTGTTTCATTGGATCTCCTGGTCGTCTTGGCAGTGACGATTCCCTTGGAGGTCCTGGGGTATTATTTTTTTCTGTCGGCACTGCGGTTGGCACCACTCTCACTCGTCTTGCCTTTGCTGGCATTCACGCCCGTGCTCACTGCTCTGACGGCGTTTGTCATGCTGGGGGAACAAATCGGCGGTTACGGAGTGGTCGGGATCGGGCTCGTGACGGCGGGAGCCTACATCTTGTACACCGATCCGGGGAAATTTAATCCTGCAGCTCCGATCAAAGCGATCTTTTCCAGTCCCGGGTCGCGTCGTATGCTCATGACCGCAGCCATTTGGTCATTGACGGTGACTCTTGGGAAAAAAGGGATCCTGATTTATGGAGCCATACAGTTCGGGTTCCTGATCATCGTCTTTGCTGCTGTGTGTTTTGGTGCGATGAGCCTCGTTCGATTGAAGCTTGGCGTGGCAAGAGTAGATCCAACGGTATATGTTGCTGTACTCTTTGTTCTGGCTGGGGTACTCATGGCCGGAGCACAAGTAACACATTTCGTTTCTCTGAGTATGGCACCTGTGGCATATATGATATCTGTAAAGAGGATCAGCATGGTTTTCGGTGTCATATTTGGATGGCTGTTCTTTAATGAGAGTAACATTGGTTATCGTCTGATCGCATCATCCGTAATGGTCGCAGGGTTGTTCTTTCTCTACCAGTGAACCAAGGATCTCTCGAAGAAATCGTCAAGGATTGAAAGACCCGCGTCTAGGCAAACAAACTGGAGCAATGTGATGGCTGCTGATAGAAACCTCACCGCCGAATCAGGCGGAAGTTCACATAGGGGGAACAGGTACGCTCGCCAGGTTAAGAAGCTGTCCATGAAGTACAATCGAGTGCTTCTTTTCAGCGCGCTGGCCTTCATCGCACTCGTCTTGGGTTTGGCCGCTCTCCAGTACCTCGGCGAACGTTCAAGGGAACTCCAGGATGTAAACACGAGGATGTCAAACTGTTCAGCGTACGTTGAGGAATTGTTGAGAGGCGTTTCCAATCAAATGGGGAGAATGAGCCTCTGGGCTGAAGACCATATCGGGATGCTCGGTCATCAACATAGAAACAACCAGTTGAGAGGCCTTTTGCAGTACTCCGATACGGGCGATAACTACCACCTTGATCGGCTGGAGCCGCCGTACAACAGAAGCAATACCGGCAACATCGTAGGGTTGGGGTCACTGACAAACAGGAGTGATGCTTTCTTTGCAGAGATGGACATGGCTCTGGCCCTATTCAGAATGCAGAGCATCGTGCATAGCGCTCTGCCGTACGTGGAGCGAACGTACTACGTGTCCAATGAGAAATTTGTTGCTTCTTTCCCGTGGATGTTTTCTCCGGACTCAATGAAACTTTCAGGGTCCACCATGCGAGAGGCATTCAACAATCTTTACAGGGAGCAATTTTGGCAGTCTGCCTTACCTGGAAACAACGTTGATCGTCAATCGTACTGGACCGAAGCGTACCTTGATCCGGGGCAGGACAAGCTTATTGTGACCAACTGCTTTCCACTATACGAGGATGACCGGTTCCTTGGCGTGTTGGCCGCAGATTTGACCGTGGGATTCCTCAACGGCGTGGTTGAGCATCTGAATTTAGGCGGCGGACAATTGATATTGGTTGACCGGAAGGGTCAAGTTCTTGGGGATTCGGGATGGATGGACGCTTCTTCCCGCGAGGCACAAACTCTAAGGCAGGTCGTGCCCAAGGCAATTGCAAATGAAGCTGATGAAGTAATGCGAAATACCAATAGATCGTCGTACATTTCCGGATACAACGTCATTGTGAAACAGTTGGATATTGCTCCCTGGTCGCTTGTTCACATTCTTCAGGAGTCCGCAATCACGAGCCGTCTACTGCCCCGTTTAAGCGTGTACCTGGGATTAACCTTGGGACTGGCTGTTTTTCTTGTGTTTGCTCAGATTGTTATACGGCGACAATTTGTGTCCCCTGCGATCTCCATGGCCGAGTTTATCCAAACGCAGGCAATAGAGGGCAAGGCGGCGATCCCACAGGTGCCCGGGCCGTGGTTGGAGGGGTTTGAGGCTATTTCAGAAACATTCAAGCTCAAGCAGGTTGAAAAACATCTACGATCCTTCATGGAAAGCGCATCCGGGTTTGTGGTGTACCAGTTAGCGCTCGAAGAAAAGACTCCCAACAAATCCCAACTGATGTTCGTGAGTCCGTCCATCAAGGACGTTATGGGCATCCCTGAGCCGTACAAATTTGAGACCTGGTTCGAAAACGTCCATCCCGAAGAGCGGGGAAAAGTGATGCAAGCCGCGTTGGAGTCCATTGCCCGCGCCGGCACCTTCGAGCACACCATGAGAATTTATCATGGAGGCAAAAACGACTGGGTTTGGATTCATGCCCGCGCTACACCCGTTTTTGACCACGAAGGCAAACTTATGTACTTCAACGGGCTTATTGTCGATATCACTGATCGTAAGAAGGCTGAGGCAGATCTTGAAAGAGAATTGGCAAAATTTCAGGCCCTGTATGACTTGGCCACAGCCATGACTGCCGACCGCAACCTGGATCAGAATCTCTCACAAATAGTCGAGAAAAGTAGACAGTTGTTGCAAGTCGATATTTCCTATATCGGACTCCTTGATAATTCTAACAGCGATATCTACGTACGTACGTGGTCCGGCCTGCGTACGGAGGCTCTCAAGACAAGAAGAATTCATTCCGGAGCAGGACTTGCCGGGAAAGTGATTCAGACCAGTAGACCCTATTTAGTAAGAGATTACTATGAAGAGGTCGAATCGACATTTCATGACATCGCACGGCGAGAAGGTATTGTCTCGGGAATTGCAGCGCCGATCATCATGGGCAAAGAGACATTAGGGGTGTTCTTCGTCTACAACCGTTCCATAACCTTATTTTCTGAATCAGACGTGACCTCATTGTCTCTGTTGGGCAACCTGGCAGCGGTTGAGATCAGCCGGAACCGAATGGAAAAAGAATTGGAGAGAGCAAGTGAAGAACTCGAAACCCGGGTTGAGGAACGCACTGAGGAACTCATTCTTGCTAACGAGAAGCTCAACCAGGAAATCTGGGAGCGCAAAGCTGTCGAGCAAGCCCTCGCGGTTTCTGAACACACTTTGCGTGTGATTTTCAACAACTCGAGGGACCCCATTTTTATCCACAGCGTGGATGGTAAAATCGTCGATGTCAACAACAGGATGTTAGAAACCTATCAGGTGTCAAGAGAACAGGCCTTAACGTTCTCCATAGAGCACGATTACTCTTCTGATGACAATCCGGTCGATCAGCTTCCAGGCATTTGGACCAAGGTGCAGCAGGGGGAAAATCAGTTTTTTGAATGGAAAGCCCGCCGCCCTAACGACGGGTCTGTTTTCGACGTGGAGATGTTCCTCTGCAAAGTTTACACTGGAATGGGGGATTTGATCCTGGCTAACATTCATGACGTCACTGAACGCAAACGGGACGAGGCAGAACTGAAATTCCAAAAAGCTTATGCTGAACAACTCGTCGACAATTCACCGGATGCCATAGCTGTCATTGATCTAGAAGATAAAGTCGCCAGGATAAATCCGGCGTTCACAAAATTGTTCGGTTATACCGACGAAGATGCCCTCGGACACAGCTTAAACCACCTCGTTGCCCCTCCCGACCGTGTGGATGAAGCTGAAGCCATGAGCCTTGCAGCAAGGCGTGGTAACAGAATTGACGTGGACACGGTCAGAAAACGCAAGGACGGGTCCCTGATCGACGTGTCACTCGGGGGGTCCTTGATCATCGTGGATGGTGCTCAGGTCGGCTTTTTCGGTATTTATAGGGACAATACGGATCGTACGAGGGCGTTGCTCGCTTTGCAACAGAGCGAGGAGCTTTACAGAGCGCTTGTGGAATCCATTCCCTACGGTATTTCCGAAATGGATGTCAAAGGGATCATCACCTTTGCCAATTCCACTCAGTCCAGAATCACCGGTTACAGTAGGCAAGAGCTGATAGGAATGCCTTCGTTACAGTTGTTGGCAGACGATTCCGAACGAAAGGAGTTCATCCGTTTTGGACCCTCGTTGCTGACGAACAACCCTCCTCCCGAGACATGGTTTGGTAAGATACGCACCAGGGACGAAAGGCTCTTGGATGTGCAGGTGGACTGGAATTACAAACGAGATGAAAAAGGTAACGTTATCGGATTCATAACAATTCTTACGGATGTTACTGAAAGGAAGAGAGCCGAGGAGGCTATTAAAGAGTCGGAGGAAAAGTACCGGCTCGTCGTTGAGCATGCAAGCGAAGGTATTGTGATCTTGCAAGACTGGCAGGTGAAGTATGCAAACCCCAGGCTCAAGACTATCACGGGATACTCAACAGAAGAAATCGCATCCATGCCTCTCCGGGACATAATTCACCCGGATGATTTCGATTTGGCCAATAAGTTTCGCCGGCAGATTCTGGATAGTGAGCCGGTGCTCGGCGGTCACGTGGCATTCAGGCTTTTTTGCCACGATGGAACCGTAATGTGGACGCAGGTCAGCGGTGTGCTGATCAGGTGGGAGGGCAAGCCGGGGGTCTTGTGTTTTGTGACTGATATCACGGAAGCCCGAAAGATGCAGGAAGATCTCGTCAAGATTGAAAAACTGGACTCCATAGGCGTACTGGCAGGCGGCATAGCGCATGATTTCAATAACTTGCTAACTGCAATACTAGGAAACGTCTCTCTGGCTAGATTGGGTCTGCACGCCGGAGACAGGCGATCCGAAAGATTGGGTGAAGCTGAGAAAGCATGTTACCGGGCACGGGATCTGACCCAACAGTTGCTCGCGTTTGCCAAAGGTGGTGCCCCGATAAAGCAAACCGTCTCGCTCAAGGGGGTAATCAGAGACACGATTGAGTTTGCCGTACGGGGCAGCCAATGCACCGGCGATGTATTTTCTGATCCGGACACTTGGCCTGTGGATGTCGATCCCGGTCAGTTGGGTCAAGTGTTCACTAACTTATGTATCAATGCCTGCCAGGCCATGCCTCAGGGGGGCCGGATCTCTGTGAGGATTGAAAACGTTGTGGTGACACAGGGAGACCCTATCGCTCTCGAAGAGGGAAGGTACGTAAGGGTATCAGTCCAGGACCACGGCGAAGGAATAGCGGCTGAACACCAACCAAAGATTTTTGACCCATATTTCACTACAAAACCCAAAGGCAGCGGTCTCGGACTTGCCACGTCCTATGCCATAGTCAAGAACCACAGGGGACTCATCACCTTGGAATCCAAGTTAGGAGAAGGCTCAACCTTTTACATATACTTACCCGCGTCCGAAGCTGAAATCAGGAAAGAAACCGACTTGGAGCAGCCTGCTGAGCAGGCATCCAGAGGAAAGGTTTTACTCATGGACGACGAAGAATCCATAAGAAGTCTCGTGGTGGATCTGTTGTCCATGATCGGCTATGAGGTGGAAGCGTCAAGAGATGGGGCGGAATGCGTTCAAATATATGAGAGAAGCCTGAAATCGGATAAGCCGTTCGATGTTGTAATTCTGGATTTGACAATCCCCGGGGGCATGGGCGGAGAGGCTGCTGTAAAGGCTCTCCTGAAGATCGACCCCCATGTAAAAGCAGTGGTGTCCAGCGGGTACGCAGATGCTCCAATAATGGCAGAATGCCGGGACTACGGCTTTTGCGACGTTATTCCCAAGCCATACGACGTTGCTGAGTTGTGCCGGATTCTCGAGCGAGTCATGAGCCAGCCATCATGTCTCTGACGCTTTGGGCAAGGAGATAGGCAAAACCCAAGAACACCAGCGCCCTGATAATGGTCAACTTGTCGGAGAATGTGCCGGCTTCCAACTCAGGGTAGATAAAGTAACCCATTGCAAGCATTCCCAACAGGCAAAGAATAATCTTTAAGGCGGGATTGAGGAATTTATGGCCAACCATGTCACTCTTCCTGACCGTGGTGTTCATAGATTACAGGATGCCGTTGGAATTCGCAAGTTTCGGTTGCTTATCTCGAAAGTCCTGTGGAACCGACCCGGGGTGCTTGCCCTCAATTACCTCGCCAACTGGAGCTTTTTGCGGATTCACTGTTTGTTTTGCGTCCTTGCAATGTCGCTTCCGGTGTTTCCCTCTGTATCCAACGCCGGAGGCATTCTTCACCTGTTTCCCCCGACAGTTAACGGCGAATCCGTTGCAGTAGCCCGCCCCGCAGTGCTCCACTCCAGAACCCTCCTTACCGTGTCCGAATCCACCCGGGATTACAGGATAGATCAGACCTTTTTTAACAACAACGAATTTGCGTTGGAGGGACTTTTTGTTCTTCCCATAGATCTCGGCCCTGCCCTGCTAAATGTGGATGTAAGCATCAACGGCGTATCTGCGCCGTTCAGCCTGGTTTCAGGAGCTGATTTTTTTCCGGTACTCCAAGAGTTGAGTATTGCCATGAAAGACCCGTCAATGCTGGTTCTTGCAGGAAAAAATGTATTATTGGTAAGGCCCGTTCAAATAGGTGCTCAAAGACAGAAGTCATTTCGGATACAATTCCGGAGACCCAACAATATCGACAAAGACCAATTGGAACTCATGATTCCCCTCGACGGTGAACGCTTTTCCCTCTGGCCTGTCACAGGATTTGAAATCCTGGTTCGGTTCAAGATGAACAGGCCTTTGCGAACAGTCTTATCCCCAACACACCATGTGTCAATTCTTCGAGAGGCCGAGCACCGGTGCCTCGTTTCCGTCAAGAGCGAAGAAAAGAGAATCACTGACGACTTTCGTCTCCTCACAACATTTTCAGGAAGAGATTTGGATCTCAGGCTTTTCACACACAGGCAGCCTAACCGAAAAGGCGCTTTCTTGGCGTTTGTCATACCGCCTACGCCGGATTCCAAACAGACTCAACCTTACAAGGATGTGGTATTCGTGCTCGACCGTTCGGGCAGCATGGGCCAGTCCGATCTTGAACTTGGGGAGAGGGCGACGATAGAGGGACTTGAGCGACTCCGCCCTCAAGATCGGTTCAATGTCCTCACCATGGGGACTGCCACCGGAAGAATGAGAAGTCAACTTGTCACTGCAACAGATGAAAGCATTTCGGAAGCGGTTCGCTTTGTCAATTCACTCCCTGTGGGAGGTGGAACCGATCTTTATAACTGTCTTCTCATTGCCTTGGAGCAGCTTACTTCGCACAAGCGGCCGGGTTTCATAGTTGTTACCGGCGATGGTCGAAGCACTGTAGGCATCACCAACCCTGCGACGATAGTTGATGATGTAAGGCGCAACAACAGGAACGCTGCGAGAATTTTTGCTCTGGCTTTGGGGGATCGTGCAGACACGGCAGTTTTGGACAACATCGCGGAATCGACGAAAGGATCGTGCCTGAATCTATCCCGCAAAGATGATTTCGATTCCGTCGTCAACCGTTTGTTCGAAGGCATATCGCCTCCACAAGTGTCGGAATTATCCCTGGGTTTTCAGGATATAACTCCTGAGGAGGTTATCCCGGATCCAATCGTTGACGTGCTGGGACAAGAGGGTGTGATCGTTGTGGGGCGGTACGACAACAAGAATGACGCATCGTCGAAGGTGCGTTTGAGCGGCAAGATCAAAGGTCATGAGAGAACTTTCACAAAGACGTTCGAATTCCCTCTGATAGATATGTCCAAGCCGTACATATCGGAAATCTGGGCCATGCGAAAAATTGCAAGGCTTTTCGAAAGACAGCGTATCAAAGGTCCGGAGCCCGACACCAGCGAACAGATCGCCACTCTGGCCGATCAATTTGGATTCCGAACCATGCCGTTCGTGTCGTCGGTTGCCCAGGAATGGGGATCATTGTATTGGCGGTTCAAGACCTCGGTCGTGCCGTCTGACGTACAATCAGATCGCTTCCGAAGGGTCAACGGGAAGACATTTCGTTTGGAAAACGGAGTCTGGGTCGACACGGAATACCGTTCTTGGATGGAGTCCCGTATCATACCTTTCCTGAGCCCTGCATATTTTGATCTGCTGAAAGACAAGCCAAGTATCGGACCATACCTGGGGCTGGGTCCCGATGTGGGTCTGGTTTTGGACCAGGGACCGGTAAGAATAACGGGCGAAGAACCTTGAACCTTAATGAGGGACACCACCAGAAAAGCGGCTTGTGACGGAAATCCGATGAAAACTGGAGCCCGCGTAGGATGCGGCGACCCACGGGAACCGCATCTGTCGCGTCATTCTCCGGGTTCAGTACACACGGGATCTTCGTCACTCCATTTATACCGTTTCGCTATGGTTATTGCCCGGGAAAAGGAGACGTTGTGCCCCCACATCAGCTCAGGCCTTCCCCATCATGCGGTTTTTCCGTCATGTTTTTTTTCTCGACACCATGCCGCCGTACCGGGGGGTAGAATCACGACCCAAACTGTGCTATTCTACGTAATAGGAGGACACGCCTATGTCCGGAGCGCCCGTCATAGAGCCGGCAGCCATAGACAGCCAGACAGAAGAGATCCTGGCCGATCTGGAAGTCCGGGCGTCCTTGGAAGCGCTTGACGACCCGGAAGACAGAGAAGACTTGATCGATCATCTGGAGGTCATGCGTCGAATCCGCGAAGGTAAGGAGAAGACGACTCCCTGGGAAGAAGTAAAGGCAAGGCTGGGGTTGTAGCATATTGTACCGACTCAGCCTTTCAGATACTGCGGAGAAAGCCTTGGATGAGTTACCCAAACATTACCAGAAACTTGTTCGGGACAGAATCAATTCTTTATCGGAGAACCCAAGGCCGCATGGCTGCAAGAAACTCCAACGCCAAGAGGCCTACAGGGTTCGTCAAGGTCCATACAGAATCCTCTATGAGATAGACGATTCAGCGCTGCTGGTCGTAATCTCCAACATAAAATTTCGCCGAGAAACCTACCGGTAATCAGCATCCCCATACTCCACCACCCCCTACACATCAGATTCACACCTATCGCATCCTCCCTTTGTCGCCGGGGCCGTAGCGCCGCACATGGGACAAACGGCTGGACGACCAGTTTCTGGTAATGATTCTCGGTTGGAGGAGAAAGAGATTTCTCAATACCCAGCATTCATGTCCGTAATTTACGGGGATCGGAGTCCTGAGCAAGCCATCAATGAGCTGTTGAAAAAAAGAAAACCCGAGGTACAAGTGGTTCAATAACAGTTCCTGAGCCTGCCTACGATTCGAATCCGTAGGGACTGAATGGGCCGGGCCAATGTTGGTCACACCACGCGTAATAGGAGGCGAACAAACGGATTTCACGCTCGATCTTGACGTAGCTCCTCCATTAAGGTACAGGCGGCTCATGATCCTTGCAAAATGGTGCCTCGCCGACCACCGGCACTTGGCAGACACGGCACAAGCTTCTCCTCACAGGGTCTTTGATGTCCACGCAGGGATCACCGCTCTCGTCCCCCGATAAGTTGGACTGTGCCTCCAGTTCCTTCTCCAGATTGGTTTTTCTTGTTTCAGACATTATCAAGTCCTCCTTGCTTTCCTCGCTGAGATTCAGGCTTCCTCTCCGGTTCAAAAAATCCGCTTTCTCGGTTTTCGGATCAAACCAGCGGGGGCCTTATCAGCAGCGGTATGCCCCCGCGTGCCGTCTTCGCAAGCTCAGGTTCTACGGCCTCAAGCGATATGAGTTGTCGGAGATGGTCGGCTGTGCGAAGGATGAGCATGGAAAGATCCCCTTCGTCCGCGCCGATGTGGGAAATTAGTTCGTCCCAGTCGACTTCTTCGGCCCAAAGGAATACTGAAGCCGCCGGCCAAAACATTATTGACGGCGCCGAGAAGCCTCTGGCTATCATAAACTGAACCAGCGGCTTGAGCCTTTGAATCATCCTTCTGAACCTCTTCCACAGGGGACGCGTCCTTTCCCAGATCTCTCGGCTCACAAATACGTCTCGATCTTTGTCCACAACGAAAGGCGCTATGACTGCCGCCAACTCCTGCGAATCCAGACCGTTGAATTCTCCCGCCCTGATAAGTTCGGCTATCAACAATGGGTGATCCAGCCTCAGTTGAGCAGCCCAGCGGCCGTCATAGGTGGGAGCGCCCTGGGCGTCCACATAGTCAAGTTCCTCCAGCAAGTTGAGGTGATTCTGGAAATCCTTTAACAGTCGTACCTGAGCCTCCCGTTTTCGCCTGGGGTTTTCGTGAAAGGCTGCGAAGGAAAGTCCAAGGAGTTTCTTGACTCCTTCCGGATCGTGCGACAACAGCAGGTTCAGTGTCATTGAAAAATTGACGGCTATTTTGGATTGGAGCGGCTCTGGTGGTGAGAAAAACAATTCCTTTATCAGTGGGACATTCATATACCGACCAGGTACAACCAGAACGAACCCAACCTTGTCCATGCCGCGTCTTCCGGCCCGTCCTGTCATCTGATGAAGGTCGGTTGCCGTCATGTCAACAAAACTCCTGCCATCAAAACGGTCGCTCTGAAGAAGAACTACCGTCCGAGCCGGGAAGTTTACCCCTGCTGCCACAGTGGAAGTGGAGAAAATTGCGTCGAGATGCCCTAGCCCCATCATTCTTTCTATCAGCAAGCGCCATGCAGGTAACTGCCCTGCATGATGCGACCCTGCACGACACTCGAGAAGGCGGTCCACCTGTGACCTACCCTTTAGTTCAGGGTACAGATCCACCTGCTCTCTTACCGACTCGGAGAATCCTCCCTCATCAGCATCAAAAGGAGAATCCGAGAGACTTTCAATAGCGCGATCGCAATCGGATCTGGATTTGAGAAAAATAATGGCCGGCAGAAGACTAGACTGTCTAAGTGTTTCAATTATGGCATTTATATCAGGAGAGCCCTCGCGTGTGAATCTTTTTCGCCCCGTTTGCTCCTTTACGCAGGTCGCTACTGTGGGAAACAGCCGTGCGCCTCTGAAAAACGGGGTCAACTCCCCCCCTGGCGCCAGAAACAGGGCGTGAAGGGGGACGGGCCGAATTTCCGAGTGAACTATGGCGCAAGGGGAATTGCGGACATTTTCAAGCCACCTGGCCAATTCCTGGGCATTTGAGATTGTGGCGGACAGGAGCAGGAGTCTTACTCGACGGGGCAGATAAATCAGCACCTCTTCCCACACCACACCCCGATCCAAATCCCCCAGGTAGTGAGCTTCGTCAAGAATGACGAGATCCACGGCCAGATCAACCCCGGCATCCATGGCATCGTAGAGCTGATTGCGTAGAATCTCCGTGGTTCCCACTATCAGGGGAGCATCCGCGTTTTCCTTCCGATCACCTGTCAGTATACCCACTTTGTCCAGACCGAGAGCGCTGCCGAATTCATCGTACTTGGCATTTGACAGAGCCTTCAATGGAGTCGCATACCAGACTCCGCATCCTCGGGAAAGATATTCCTTGGCAGCTTCAAGAGCTATCCAGGTTTTTCCTGAACCCGTCGGAGCGCTTACCAAAACATCCCGTCGTCGGACGCAGTCCAGAGCGTTAAGTTGGAAAGGATCCGGGATGAAGGGCGATGGCTCCGGCTTCCCAATTTCGGCCAGGAGTTTTGCAGTCTCCTGATGAATACGTGTAACCCATGGCTCTTTTTCCCTTGCGGGACGGGTCTTCTTCTGCCCTTTTATGTGGCTGGGTTTCCGTGAGGCAATGACTTTCCTTTTAAGATTAAGAGGTCTCATAAGTGTAGGCTAGGCTACATCAACCCGCTAAAGATGACAAGGCCGCATGGCTGAAATGTTCACTGATCAAGTCTTCTCACTGCCGGGTGAACGTCCGAGCGCCTGATTCAAATTGTTTGTTCCTGGAGAGGTTTGGTGTAATCTTAACGAGGACGATGGCCGCTGCCTGGTTGTCAACTTTGGAAATTTTTATTAGCTGGTATCGCGTAATTGATCGAGATAAAAGTCATGGCCAAGGAACGAATTCTTGTAGTGGATGATGAAGAGGATATACTCGAACTGGTGAGGTACAATCTGGCAAAGGAGGGCTACGAGGTTGTGTGCGTCGAATCCGGCGAGGATGCGCTTAAGTGCGTTAGTCATCAGCGGCCCGGCTTAATTTTGCTTGATCTTATGCTTCCCGGCCTGGATGGTCTTGATGTATGCCAAGAGTTGCGAAGAAACCCTGACACGTCTGATGTCCCAATAATAATGCTCACAGCCAAGGGAGAGGATGCCGACATAATCACCGGCCTGGAACTGGGCTCGGACGATTACATTACAAAACCCTTCAGCCCGAGAGTGCTGTTGGCCCGAGTACGGGCAGTCCTGCGTCGGAAAAAAAAGACTCAGGTCGATCCCTCTGCGGTCGTCAAGATCCATGACCTGGTAATTAACCCGTCTCGGCATGAGGTTCTCGTCAAAGGACAGCCTGTGCTCCTCACAGCGACTGAATTCCGGATTCTGCTGTTTCTCGCACGGAGGCCCGGATGGGTTTTCAGCCGGGATCAGATAATAAACGCGGTCAGGGGGGAAGATTACCCAGTAACCGACCGATCTGTGGATGTCCAGATCGTTGCACTCCGCAAAAAACTTGGAGAATTAGGGAATTTCATAGAGACTGTCCGAGGCGTAGGTTACAGGTTCAAGGAGTGATCCATGGGCAAAAGGCGTAGACTGACCCGAAAGTTGTTCCTCTTGCATAGCATCGTGCTGCTGGCGGCCGTGGCCATTACCGGCTGGTACATTGGCCAAACGGTGTCTGGGCAGTGCATGGAAAGCGCCCTTTTCCATCTCAAGGCCCAGACGAGTCTCTTGGAGAAAGTGGCTCAGGGAAAATTTTCGGAAAACCATTCCCAAGAACTCGATGAGATTCTCAAGGAGGTTGCGGCAAAGACGCCGGCTCATCTTACAGTATTCCTATCGTCGGGAGAGATCATTGCCGACTCCATAGAGACCCCGGCTAGGAAAATGGACTACATGCCAGAAGTTAAAGACGCCCTTGAGGGCAAACCGAGCACCCTGACTCGGCCCAGTTTGACAACAGACCTGAACATGACCTATTTGGCCGTACCGGTGGTGGAAGGCGGCCGGGTTGCCGGAGTTGTGAGGGCCGGCGTGGCGGCAGATTCAACTAAATGTTGGCCTAAATTAGGTTACACTGAACTCACCCTTGGCGCAATTCTGGTAGTCGTATTTGCGGGCATTACAAGTCGGTACGTTTCACGTAGAATTAGAGTTCCCATTGCGGAATTGCGCAGGGCTGCATCGAGTTTTGAGTCAACAGACCTGGATTACCGTCTCGATGTTTCCGATTCCGAAGAATTCGGGCCCCTTGCCCACGACCTCAACACCTTGGCTGCGCAGCTTCGGGAAAGAATGACTCTTATTCTAGGCCAGCGCAATGAACTGGAAGCCGTTTTGGGCGGAATGGTGGAAGCTGTCTTACTTATCGATACAGGGGAGAGAGTACTGAGGGTCAATCGAGCCGGTGAGCGGCTGTTCCGCATAGACGAAAACCTGGTAAAGAATCGCTCAGTACAAGAGGCCATAAGAAACACGGATCTGCACCGGTTCATTACCAGGACCCTTGGCGGCCAGGGACCGATCGAGGGTGACATCACTATTATCGGACCGCCGGACAAATTTCTTCAAGCACACGGGACAACGCTCGAGGATGCCGATGGCAATATATCAAGCGCCATTGTGGTGCTCAATGACGTCACTCGCCTGAAGACCCTTGAGAACATACGGAGAGACTTCGTTGCAAACGTGTCCCACGAACTGAAAACACCCATCACGTCGATCAAAGGTTTCCTTGAAACACTGAGAGACGGCGCCGTCATCGACCCGGAAAACACCACCAAGTTTCTTGAAATAATAATAAAACATGCTGACAGGCTCAGTGAAATCATCGAGGACCTTCTGAGTCTCTCAAGGATTGAACGAGACCGGGAACGAGGAGAAATCGTTCTGGAAGAAGGGCCGATTATCCCTGTTCTTGAATCAGTGGTCAGGGCTTGCGCAAAGAGATGCGCCATCAAAAATATAGCAATCCAGCTTGACTTCCCCGGAGACATTATAGCTCGAATCAATACCACTCTCCTTGAACAGGCCGTTGTCAACCTCGTGGATAATGCGGTTAAGTATAGCGAGCCAGGAAGTTCGGTCCTTATACAAGCTTTTAAAAATGATGACCGTATTACTATCCGGGTCAAAGACAGCGGTTGTGGGATTCCCAAGGAGCATCTTACGAGGATTTTTGAGCGATTTTACAGGGTTGATAAGGCAAGGTCTCGCAAGGTGGGCGGGACTGGTTTGGGCCTTTCCATCGTCAGGCACATAGTGAACGCACACGGTGGAGAAATTTCAGTAGAAAGCTCTCCAGGACGGGGCAGCGCCTTTTCCATTTGTCTTCCAGTTACAATGGATTTGACAATTTAGTTAAAGTTATGTACACGACCACTTAATGCCACATGGAGAAGGGGCCCGGTCTATGCGCATTAGACTTCAAAAGGACATCGAGAGATTAAACAAGAGTGTTGCGTCACTCGGCACACTCGTAGAGGAACGCTTCAGAATGTCCGTGAAGGCCATTGAGTTCCGGGACGCCGAATTGGCCAGGAAGGTCATCGAAGGCGATTTGGAGATAGATCAGCGGGAGGTGGATCTGGAGGAAGAATGCCTCAAGATTCTGGCTCTCCATCAGCCCGTGGCAGACCAGTTGAGGTACATCGTGGCAGTGTTGAAGCTGAACAACGATCTCGAACGAATAGGCGACCTGGCAGTGAATATTGCGGGATCGGTGGAGTTGATTGCCGAATACAGACATATTCAGATTCCATTCGATTATTTCCAAATGGCTGAAAGTGCACAGCAGATGCTCGAAAAAAGCCTTGATTCGCTAATGAAAAGGGACATCGACCTGGCCTATCAGGTATGTGCACAAGACGACGAGGTGGACATTATGAAAAAGCGGTTGCAGACGCAATTTGCCAAGGAAGTTTGCGCAAATTATGGTCAGATGGAGGCAATGACAGAACTATTTCTCGTTTCCCGACACCTTGAACGTATAGCCGACCACGCCACCAATATTGCCGAAGATGTCATATACATGATAGGCGGAGCCATTCACCGTCACAGAGGCCCTCTTTACGAATAGGCCTTGATCGATGTTGACTCAAGCCGCCGGACCGAGCGACTGTCCTACCCGAATCTACCCGTAACATACTCCATGGTCTTATCCACTTTGGGGTTAGTGAATATTCGCGAAGTATCTCCATATTCGATGAGTTTCCCAAGGTACATGAAAGCCGTGTTATCAGAGACTCTGGCTGCCTGTTGCATATTGTGAGTCACGATAAGAATGGTGTACCGACCTTTCAATTCGTCCATCAAATCCTCTATCTTGGCTGTTGCCACGGGGTCCAGGGCTGAACACGGCTCGTCCATGAGTAGTACGTCCGGTTCCCCCGCAATTGCCCGGGCAATACAAAGCCTCTGCTGTTGTCCACCAGATAGGCCCAGGGCATTGTCCTGGAGGCGGTTCTCCACCTCTTCCCAAAGTGCTGCGGCCTTGAGGGCCGACACCACGGTGTCCCGCAAGATTCTTTTGTCACGAACACCGTCCACCCGAAGAGGATACATAACATTGTCCGCAATGGACATGGGAAACGGGTTGGGCTTTTGAAAAACCATGCCCATTGTCTTCCTGAGGCCGATCACGTCGACCGAGGGGCTGTAGATGTCTTGCCCATCGAGATAAATGTTCCCTGTGGTCCGTATTCCGTCAATGAGGTCGTTCATGCGGTTGATAGACCTCAACAAGGTGGATTTACCGCAGCCGGAAGGGCCGATAAGAGCAGTCACCAAGCCTCTTTCAACGCTCATGTTCACGTCAAAAAGCGCCTGATTTTTCCCGTAATAGAGGCAGAAATCCTGTATTGACAACAGTGACCCCTGAGGACTTGACTCGGTATGATAGACGGTTTCTGATGTTTTGAGGGCTATCGGCATGAAGGCCGCTCCTAGAAATGTCCTGTAAAGAATTTTCGTTTCAGCCTGTTCCTAATCATTATTGAAGCCGCGTTCATGGCAAAAACCAGACTTATCAGGAGAAGGGTTGTGACGTAGACCATTGGCTTGGCCGCCTCAGAGTTTCTAGACTGGAAGGCCACGTCAAAAATGTGAAATCCCAGGTGCATGAAACTACGATCCAGGTGGATGTAAGGGAAAAATTGGTCGACAGGCAACTCAGGGGCCATTTTTACTACGCCGATAAGCATCAGGGGAGCCACCTCCCCCGCTCCACGGGCCATGGCGAGAATGAGTCCCGTCATTATCCCCGGCATGGCTCTCGGCAAAACAACATACTTTATTGTCTGCCATTTCGATGCCCCACAGGCCAGAGACCCTTCCCTGAGGGACTGCGGCACCGCCGCCAGGGCCTCCTCTGTGGCCACAATGACTACCGGGACCGTCAGCAAGGCAAGCGTCAGCGACGCCCATAGTATGCCGCCAGTACCAAAAGTCGGTGTGGGTAGCCTCTCAGGGAATAAAAGCTCGTCAATGCTGCCTCCAAGCACGTACGCAAAAAAACCGAGACCGAAGACTCCGTAAACTATTGACGGGACTCCGGCAAGATTGTTGACGCAGATTCGCACCAATGATACGAGATGTCCCTGCCTCGCGTATTCGCGTAGATACAGTGCGCCGACGACTCCGAACGGGGCCACACACAAGGCCATGAGGACTGTCATGCAAAACGTCCCGAAAATGGCGGGCATCACGCCTCCCTCAGTGTTGGCCTCACGGGGTTCGTGAGTCAAAAACTCCCACCATCTGGAAAAATATATTCTGAGTTTTTCGCGAAAAGTCAGGATATTTGCGGGGTAAAAGCGAACTATTTCTGAGAGCTTTATGGTCTTTTCTCTGCCATCTGCATCCGCAAGCGTGATCGTATGTTTGGTGTCGTTTTTCTTGATGCTGGCAGCCTCTTTGGAAAGTTCGGCATGCCTCGCCTCCAGCTTCGCTGATTCGGCCCTAAATCCCTCTGAGGCACTGTGATACTCTGGGCTGTCCTTGCCGCGATCAAGTTCAACTTTTCTCAGTTTAAGCCTGCCCTCATCCAGAAAATAATTTATTGCTCCTATCTTGTTGCGTTCAATATCGAGAAGGCGTGCCCTTCGGTCTGCTGCTCGCCGGTGAGCTTCCTGAAGAGTCGACAGGCTCAGGGAGTCGCCCTGCATGACCCTGCCGTTGAGATCTATGGATCGTGTGGTACCGATGAAAGGCCCCCACTCGATCCGCTCGAAAAAAAACATGTCGGTGGGTGAGGTGACTTCCGCTATCTCGTAGTCGGGAATCCAACGAAAATCTTCATTGTAGAGATCAAAATTGCCGATCCGGTATAGGTCACGGCGTACAAATTCGCCGCGGCTTGCTATATCGTTACGCGTGTCCTCGCTCAGGTTTGCGAGCAATTCGGGGCCCGGCCTGTAAGTTTCTGATCGAAAAAGCTCCCCGGCAATCACTGATCCGCTTCTCAGGCGAACCTTGTCAATGGATTTGGGGAAAAAGGTTAGGAATCCATTATATGAAATCAGTGCCACGAAACCGACGATCATCAATATTCCTACTACCTGGGCGCCTCCCAAGACCCACAAGAAAGGCTCTCCCCTAGCCTTGATGTCCCAGTTCATGGACTTTCGAGGACGTTCCATGATTTCCTCGGGCGACGGGGGCAGCTTGTCTGATTGTTCTTTGAAATCGTAGTTTTTTTCCGCGGCGTACCCCTTCACCCTCTAATGCTCCTCATATTCAGTACTGTCTTCTGTTCGGGCCGTTTCACAACTGCATGGCTCTTTTTCGGAACCGAAGGCGCACTAGTTCGGCAAATGTATTGATGACAAAAGTCATGGCAAAAAGCACGAGTGCGGTCAGAAACAGCACCCGGTAGAGAGACCCGTCTTTTGGGGCTTCCGGTAGTTCTACGGCGATGTTTGCCGACAACGCACGGAGTCCGCTGAATATGCTTAAATCCAGGATCGGTGTGTTGCCTGTCGACATCACCACTATCATGGTTTCACCCACGGCTCGCCCCATACCGATCATGATTGCAGTGAAAACACCGCTGATCGCTGTTGGCAAAACAATCCAGATAGCTGTTTGCCATGGTGTTGCCCCGCAACCCAGACTGGCCGACCGAAGATGTTCGGGAACTGCGTTGAGGGCGTCTTCAGCGAGGGTATAAATTATCGGAATAACCGCAAAACCCATTGCAAATCCCACTATGAGGGTGTTGCGTTGAACATAGGTGCCGACCACCCCTTCTCTCGGGTCCATCCCCACGAGATTCATCAGAACAGCCAGAACATACGAAACGGCAACGGTAACACCCACCATCACAAGCCATCTGAGAAGGTCCAGGAAAGCTGAGTAGGGCATCCTGAGCTGTCGAAAATAATCATTGAAGCGCCGGCCGAGCAGCCGGGTCGAAGAAAACACAACTGCCACCGCCACTACTGGAACGCTCAGCAGAAAAAGGAGAGGGGCTGCGTCGCCGTAATCTCTATTAAGCCAGGCCTTGAAGTTTCCTGCGAAGAAAACTCTCTCAAACATGGGACCGGCAGAATAAGCAGCGAACATTCCCGCCGATACCACAAAAAACATAAGGAAGAGCTTTGGCAATCCTTCGAGTCTCAGAGCCAAAACGGGGGGTACAATCTGCCAGAGACACGCTGCAAGAATCAAACAAACCGGCAGCACAACGAATGCCAGTATGATGGCTGCGATCCAGGTCTCTACTACCGGAGCCAGCACCAGCGCTGCAACAAACCCGAGCACAACCGATGGCAGAGAGGCCATGATTTCCATTATCGGCTTAACCTTTCCACGAGCGCGGAGAGGCAGGAACTCCGACGTGTAAATCGCTCCAAGAAGGGCCAGAGGAATAGCAAACATAAGCGAATAAAAAGTTGCCTTCAACGTGCCGAATATAAGAGGTATCAGGGATAGCTTGGGCTCAAAAGCATCTGTACCGCCGGTTGATTGCCATGTGTAACTGGGCTCAGGATAGCCCTCATACCAGACTTTCCCGAATAAGGTCTTAAACGATATCTCAGGATGCTGGATGCTCAGATCCCAGAAATTTACACGACCGTCGGCCCCGACGGCAATGATGCCGTCAAGGCGAGGAGTCAGAGCCACTGCCTGTTGGGGGAATTTACCCCGGGGGTCACTTAGCCTCAGCAGAGTTTTCTCGCTGGTTCCGTGTCGAACGAGAATATCGCCGGAAGCGTCCACCGTGGCGAATGTCTTGCCTCGTTGGCTGGGGCTGAAACCAGACACGGCAGACATGTGCGGGATGAACTCTCTGGCCTTGACAAGCGTCATCCCGTCCGAAGCGTGGGCATCATCCGACCTCAGCAAGAAATATATTTTCACGGAACCGTCGGAACCTCCTACCACCAGAGACCTGTCCCCCAGAAGAAAGCCCATAACCGTCAGATCGACCCCAGGAGGCGTCAGATTCAATGTTTCGGCAAGAACGGGTCCACCAGGATCGGACGTGTTAAAACGATAAGCCTTCCCGTTCTTTTCGGCCAAATAGACCGTGTCACCGGCGTCATTTACCAGGGCAAAATCAACGGTGGCCCCTTCCGGCAACGCCGGCAGGGTATTCTTCGAAATATCTGTGCTGACTTTTCTGGTGAAAAGATTGAGTTTGGATGTCGCACTGCTAAGGTAGCCGATCTCCTTTCCGTCGACAGCCAACAGCGTGCGAACAGGTCTCTCCCCGAAATCCGTGAAATGATAATCCATAACTTTGATGGGGTTTCGCAACTCAGAGATCAGTATATCGTCCCCGAGTTCCAACTGCACATCAATTTTTCTGAATTGGCCGCCTGGGATTGACGTAAAAACGGATCTGCCGTCAGTACGTTCCCGTTCATTGAGTTTCGTCAGTCCTCCGGAAAGCTGGTCTTCGGACAAAATCTCAACGTTGAAGACAATCTTGCCGAATGTGACTGTCCCGTCTGAGAATCCCAAAGCGATGTTCACGCCGTCGATGGCCTTAGCAAAAGCGGTAACGATTTTTCCCCCATGATCCACGGAAGGAGATTCCAAGGCGGCCCCTGTCTTGGCATGCCACGCAGCGAGTTTGCCGTTATTGGTCAGTGACACGGCTATAGTCTTGTAGTCGTCCAACAGGACGGCAGCAATGGGCTCCCTTTTGTCCATCAATTCATAATCGGAATGAGATTCGACCGAACCACCCTTGAAGAGAGGAAGAACCTCATACACCAGAAAAACCATCATTCCCAGAACCGCAGCAATTACCAGCGCACCCCCTATGGTTATTGTGCGGTCTGCCACACGATCCGCGATCAAAACCCAGCGACGTGTTGTCTTCGGGCCTTTTACCTTGGGCCTCTTCATGTGTTCATTGCCTCACGCCTGCCCTGCCCGTATGCGAGGAAGGAGTATCGTCACTGCGAGTGTGGCGAAGCAATCTCGTCGGAACTGTTTGTAATCTGCCTGGTGCCAATGAGACAGACACTATTTTATTCCAAGCCTCTTGAGGTCTTCATCTGCCAGGGCCTTCGATATTGGATAAAAACCGTCTTTTATGACAACTTGCTGGCCCTCTTTTGAAAAAACGTACTTTATAAACTCTGTCATGAGAGGGTCAAGGGGCTGGTTGGGTTTCTTATTGAAATAAACGTACAGGAATCGAGCAAGCGGATAGTCCCCGCTGTACGCATTGTGGGCATCAGGGTTGAAGCACTTTCCACCCGCTGAAGTAGTTAGTGTCACCACTTTGACATCTGCGGTCTTATACCCAATTCCAGAATAGCCGATCGCGTATCTGTCCGAAGCCACTCCTTGAACCACTGCCGAGGATCCGGGCTGCTCCTTCACCGTGTCCTTATAATCTCCCTGAAAGAGGGCAACCTCTTTGAAATAGGCGTAAGTTCCAGAAGCTGAATTTCGGCCGTAAAGTGAGATCGGCTTGTCAGCCCATTCGCCGGTCAAGCCTAGATCGCCCCAGGTCTTGACATCTTTCTCTCCGCTCTTTCGAGTCTTCGAGAAAATACCATCGAGCTGTCTGAGAGCAAGGCATTGGATGGGATTGTCCTTGTTCACTACAACGGCCAGCGAATCAACCGCGGTCCTGATCAGTGCGGGTTTGTAGCCGAATTTTTTCTCAAACGCATCAATTTCCTTGGATTTCATCTCCCTGGACATGGGACCGAACTGGGCAGTGCCTTCAATAAGGGCGGGCGGGGCAGTGGATGATCCTTTGCCCTCTATGGCCACCTTTACACCGGGATAATTTGAGCGGAAGCCCTCGCTCCACAAGGTCATGAGATTGTTAAGTGTATCAGAACCTACGGACTTTAGATTGCCCGACACGCCGCTCACAGCCGTGTAAGAAGAAAGCTGCGGATCAATTTCTGTGGCAAGACTAAGGCCGCCTGCCAGGCACGCCAAACAAGCAACGATTGTGCAAAACCTCCGTATCACAAGTCACCTCCAGACAAATGTTTGGTTTGGTCTCTTGAACGGTTTTAAGGTTCTATAGTGAGGGTGCTCGTGTTTTGTTAGAAAAATGTTAGGAGAGAAATAGAATTCGATGAATCCAGATGGTGCCGCATGCCCACTAATTATTAGGTAAAATGGGAGATCTCAAGAAACCGGTCGATAATGTATTTGCCCGAAAACACGTAAAGGATAGCGGTAGAACTCAAGAATGGCCCGAATGGAATGGGAGTAGTGGATGCCGAACCCTTCGTCAGCATGCCCACAAGAGCGGCCAGTGATCCGGTGAGAGACGAAAAGAACAGGACGAAGACCACCCCGTATGGTCCTGTAAAAGCCCCTATCATTGCCAGAAGCTTTATGTCCCCTCCTCCAAGCCCCTCGATACCCCTTATTTTCTCATAGAGGAAGGCTGGAACGTAAAGAACAGCGGCCCCAAAAAAAGCACCTCCAAGTGAGGACTGCCAGTCCAAATTGGGGATCAGACCGGCGAACGACGCCACAATTCCAACGGGAATCCCGTTAAGAGAAATGGCATCCGGAATGATCATGTGATCCAGATCGATCCAGAAGACCACCGACATGGCAGAGCAAAATAAGAGATAAGTCACGAATGCGGCATTAAACCCGCATTTCAGATACAAGGCCGTGCACAGACATGCGCTGATGAACTCTATCACCGGATACCGCAGGGAAATCCTGTTGCCGCAATCCCTGCAGTGACCGCCCAGCAAAAAGAAACTGAGTACGGGCATGTTGTCGTAGAATCTAATGTTACGACCACATTCCGGACATCTTGAAGCCGGATAGGTGATGGATTGGCCTTCTGGAAGGCGAATAATCACAACATTGAGAAAACTGCCGACCACAGCGCCTAACAGGAAGGCTAATGCGGCCTCAAAGATATCCGTTTGCATCTGCATTAGTAATCCTAAGAATCAGGGTCATTCCCAAGAGTTCAGGCCTCGTACTGTTGACCCCAAGGAGAATCGGACATCATTGCCGGGGACGGCTATGACATCATACTCCTCAGTCCGGTCTACGACTTGGAGGAATGATCGGCGGCGTCTCCGAAGCCGGTGTTGAAGGTCTTGAAACTGCCTCTAAACTCGACTTTCAATGCCTGCCGACTCGACCCTGTAAGAGACTTGAGGCCCCATGAATTCCTCCTCTTCCATTGTAGCAACGATTACCACAATATCGCTGCAGGATACAGCGTTGAGGGTGATATCCCCAACAATTCTCCATTCTTTTTCCAAGGACCAGTCATTTGACGAGGTCATTTTTACTTGAAACAAGTGTTTTACAGATTCGGAAAGTTTCACGTAATCTTCATCCTTGCCATAGATTACCTGGAGCGCTCCCAGTTTCATGAGGGAGGCTCGACGAATCCCTATTGCGTACGGCTCAAAAGACCATCTAACAAGGCCGGGACGCCACTTGACGATATTGCGTAGCAGTGAAGGCTCACATTCGCTGAAACAAACTACCCGCGTTTCTCCACGAGTAAGCTTATTGCCGGCTCGAATGACTCCTTCTCGCAAAATCCGCGCCAGAGTGTCCAGGCCGGTGTGTCCGGCATCCTTGCACCCGTTAATTAGAGATCGCCAATATTCTCCAATGGTTTGACCAGGCCAGGGACCCGGGCAAGAGCGCGTGTAGTGGTAAAGAAAAACCGATTCTTCGGAGCAATGAGCACTCGATGGGTAAATTGAAGAGTTTGCAGTCGAGTCCTCCGGCGCTCCTTGGATATTTGTTCGGCCGGATTTTGAGGTTCCCGAATCAAGGCCGGTCTTGATGCTTCCATGGGCTTCTCTGGACTCCAGCGCCTTCGCTGCGCGATTCCGGCCGCGCGCTTTTTCCAATTCCACTGTATTATGAAGCCTGACTGGTGCCCTCCTCCTCGTGGCAACATCCAAGACAGCTTCCATGTTTCCACCCGCCCGCGCATCTACTGCATGGATCTCGCAGGATAAGGCGGCGACCATGTGGTCCCTCTCCAACAATCGCTGGGGCACGGCGGGTTGAGTTCCGGGAGGGAAAGGAGACAGAAACAAAGTGTGTCGAAAATCAAAAACATCGCCGTATTCCGACACGAATTTTGCTCTGCCTTTCGAGGGATTCATGAAAGGCAGCAGGTTCGGGCAGACTATTATAGTCGGGAACCCCTTTGACAGTAAACTGACCAGAAAGTAACCAGGAGTTCCATAGCTTGATACTATTGCGCAACCTTTTTCCGTGGCCGACTCGGCCAGCACTCTAGTGGTCAGTAGCCAGGGATCCAGAGGCGTTATCCGCCTGGACCTTCTTGAACTGAGAATAGAAACAGAAGGTTTTTCAAGAATTGCGCTATCACCGAAGGCGAAAAAAACCGGAGGCGGGTCGTGCAATTCCGGGAAGGGGGATTTCAATTGATCCTTGCGGATCAAGAATATGCCTTGTTCCATCCAATCTTCGGATTGTTTGGCAGCCCTGAGGATTTCATTGATACTGATGGATTCTTGAGCGCCATGAGCTACCCCTGCTTTGAGGAAGGCTTTTTGAACCTCCTCCATAGCCTCTACCGGAGAATAGATGTCGAAAGGACGTACAGCGGCTGACACCTGCGATCGAACTCGACAGTTCAAATCAGCGTGCTTGGAAACAAGGGAGGCAGTGAACAACGCTGAGGTAAGGTTACTGGCCGTCAAGGACCTGCGCCGAAACAATCCCGCCGTCATACCCAGGGCCGGATGCTGAAAACGCGTCGTTTTTCTTCGGACACGAGAAAAAAGTCGTTTCAGGACAATCCGTTAGGTCTAAAATTCTCTTGCGACGCTTGATCGCTGCAATCCTAAACCGTAACATGAATCTCGGTTTATGCTGTCTCACCGGCGCGTCCCCATTCTAGTCAAATTTTAGTCCCTAAAGATACAGAGAGCAACCGAGGAAATACGGACCGACGATTGTAGAGTCGCTCAGTTGAAAAGGCCTTCGAGGTCGTCCTCCGAAACGTAAACCGACCCATCCGTATCGGTGTAGAGCGTGATCTTGTCCGATATGTTGTAGTCAGCTCCGGAAATCACTACCACTCTACCCTTGGATTTTTCAAGAGAATCCCACTCTTCTTTTGACGCCTTCCATGGGATCTCATCCTGGTCTACAACGTAATTGCCGCTCCAGTGAGTCTCATACGACGTTCCGGTTTTTTTGTAAAAATCTCTCACGTTGTACCACCCCTCCGACTCCATGACAGGAATCAGGTCTTCCTCCAGACGAATCGGGATCACCAACAGCAGCTTCTTCACCGGTGCTTTCATCCTAAATCCTTAGGAGCGGTTTGTGGTTCGTATATGTTTTCCGTGAGCGACCTGTTTACCTCTGTTTTTTTCTCTAGTCACGGAAGCGTCAACGAGAGTGACTGGTTCATTTTCCCCAGCACAGGCAGTTCCCGGCCATCGTAACGCAGCCTCATGCCACCGGCATTGCCTGTCTGTAAATTGAAAACCTCATTCGCAGTAAAGACCTGTATGTCCCCCGGAGCCATCATAAGTTCCTCAGTAGCCCCAGCGTCAGGTTCCACCCTCACCCAAGTATTGGCCAAGGCTTTAATTTCAAGAATTTTCTTTCCCGCCTGCTTTCTAGGAGGATCGGCAAAAAAGCTTTTCCCAGATACCTTTTCGGCCTGCATGCGGGAATTCAGGGAAACAGGACTCCCTGCCTGACTTGTCACCGCCGAAGGCTGTACGACATGTGCAACCTCGTCGGAAAAAATAAGGCGACTTACTCCGGTAATGATGAGGATACATAGAGAAAGTAGGCCGGCCGCTGTAAGAACTATCGTGAACCACTTATTATGTATAAATGAATGTGTAGGAGAGACTTGCTGAAAAACTGGGTGTCCCTCTTCAGCATAGTCGGACAACTCTCCTTCACTTATGTATTCTTCGAATTTCCTCACCACGTCGCCTGCGTCCAAACCAAGTTCTTGGACATAAGAACTTATGAAGCCTTTCACGAACACCCGTGGAGGCAGCAGGTCATAGCGATCCTTCTCCATGAATTCCAGATTCGCTACCGCCACTTTGGTGCTTTCCGATATTTCTTCCAGAGTCTTCCCGGCTTCCTCTCTAAGGCTCTTCAGATATGGTCCAAAGGATTCCATAACTACTGTTGCACCTTCATCACGCCTACTATTTTCAGCTTGTTAACCGAACCGCCCTATGTGACACTTACTATTGATCCGCCCCTGGACCCTTCCGTCAGACAACTGTAAGAGACGGGTGTTCCAGGACGGCACCCATTCCAGACAAAAAATTATTCCAGATTTCGATTAGCACTCCCGCGCAGGATGATCAAGAGTTTATTGCCGTGTGAGGCGATTCATTTGTGACAACCTTTTCCCAAACAACTGAACGCTATCCAGCCTTTGTGGCAACTATTTCTCTTTGCCTGGGCATACTCGTCGCACACTGGATTGACGGGGCTTCGTGGGGACTCCGGATCGGTCTCGTAATAACCGCTTCGATAGTCACACCGGCCATGTTGTGGCAGGACAAGAGATTCCTATGGTCTGCCGTGGCTATTATTTTTTTTGTTCTTGGATTGAATGTAGCCACGAGAGAGCTTTGGGAAGGGCGAGACTTTGAGCCTTCCAATGCTTCGATCTGTGTTCAAGCCACTGTTGTAAAGACCTGGTCGACAGGGCCTGATTTTAGGGTCTTGCTGGTAGGATCAGGAATCGAATCGGAATCCGACCGACCGTTGCCGGGATTGGGCAGATTGTTTACCAGAAATGATTCGCTTCCCCTGCTCGCAGGCGATAGAGTGGCTTTCCGTTCAAGAATCAGAAAGCCCGTCAACAGGGGCAACCCGGGCGAATTTGATTGGGAGCTGGATTGCAGAAATAACGGGATTTGTTGGTTGGCATCAGTTAAAGGGCCCGGGTCTCTTCTCGTATTGAGACGCGGGTCCCCCTATGACCCCAGAGCCGTGATGTTCAGAATTCGGGATACCATGACGCGGTTCCTGGATACCAATTCTGCCCGGTTCTTGGATGATGAGGCTAGAGTCAACGTCAGGGCCGTTCAAAAAGGAATTATTTTGGGGGACATGGGGGAAATCAGCCCTGCTCTGAACAAGAGTTGGGCAGAATCAGGGATTGCTCATGCCTTGTCGGCTTCGGGTGTTCACATCGCAATAGTGGCTTTGCTCTCTCTCTTTCTTGTGAAATCAGCCGGGTATGCGGCACCGCAAATCTTTTTACGCGTACCTTTCAGGAAGCTTGGAGCACTTGCTTCTGTCCCTGCCATGGTGCTTTACTGTGTGCTCGTCGGCGCCAGAGTCCCTGCAATCAGGTCCACCATCATGGGATTGGTCGTAGCTGCGGCCATTCTTCTGGATCGAAGATGGAATTCCCTTAACTCGCTTGTCGTGTCGGCCTTGATCATTCTTCTGATTTATCCACTTTCTCTGTTTACTCCAAGTTTCCAGCTTTCCTTCCTGGCTGTGGCAGGCATTTTGATGGTGTTCGGCAACGTCCGTAGGCATGTCTACGGCCATAACAACCGAGCAGTCGAAGGGCCGACTCCTGGTCCGAACATCAAGAATGAATCCGCGTTTGGGACAAAACTTGCCACTGTCAAAAGGGCCTTAACGATCCTGATCGTCACATCACTGGCTGCCACCCTTGCGATAGCACCGCTCATCCTCCAATACTTTCATTCGTTTCCCGTGTACACCTTGTTTGCGAACCTCGTGACCGACTTTGCGATGACTCTCGCGTTATCTCTTGGATTATCAGCTTCTACAATAGGATGCGTATGGCCAAAGTTGGGGTCCATTCTTCTGGCGCCATCCGATATATTGGTATGGCTAATAAACAAGACTGCCGATTTCTTCTCAGGGCTGCCTTGGAGCACTGTGCGTCTCGCACACATGGGCGTGATGGAATTCATTCTCATTTCAGGCTCCGCATGGACTTTTCTCTGGTACCTGGGCAAACCTTCAAGAAAGGTTCTCCTGTCCTTTGCTGCGGTACTGTCTGGAACAGTCATTTTCCTCGGATTCTCGACGTGGATTACCGATAACAAAACTGGGTTGAAAGTAGTTTTCCTGAATGTTGGCAAGGGAGACGCGATCTTTGTAAAACCTCCCAGTTCCAAGGGATTGCTTATAGATGGAGGAGTTTACACAAATCAATTTGACGCAGGACGTAGTATCGTATTGCCATTCCTTGATTGGACGGGTGCATCCACCCTGAACGCAGTAATAATGACGCATCCTGATATGGACCACATGGGGGGGCTTCTTTCAGTGGTTCAAAGAATTCCGTCCCTGCGCTTCCTTTGGAATCCTGTGCAGGCAAACGTGTTTCATCTGGAAAAGATACTGTCGGCGACTCAAATTTCAGGTGCGCGGGTGGAATCAGTCTCGCGGGAGAGCGAACCAATAGCACTCGGATGTGCCGTCCTGACATTTCTGAACAAAGCGTTTCCCTCATACCAAGACAGCCATTCACGCTATAACGTCAACAACTATTCTGTGGTCTGCCGCCTGGATCACGGACAATCCTCTTTTCTCTTCACTGGAGACTTGCAGCGCGAAGGAGAACAAGAACTTCTTGAGTCAGGCTTGCCGCTCAAAGCTACTGTGCTCAAGGTAGCCCACCACGCCGGCAACACAGGAACAACCAGGCGTTTCGTAGAAGCAGTACGACCGGACATTGCAGTCATTTCGGCAGAGCACCCTCCTGTAAGAGGATTGCCGAACATGGACGTAATCAATCGGCTTGAATGCGCTGGGACCCGCATTCTTTGGACCGGTCGGGATGGAGCGATCACCATTGAATCCGACGGCGTGATGCTGAGAAATGTTGCCCTGGGCAAGAGGCACAAGAGTTCCGGGGAACCGGTCTTTTGAGAATCCTTTACGTTCATTTCGACATGGAGGCGTGTTATTGTCATGGCTCAAACATGAATGATTATGGGGGCGAATTGGAGGACACATGGCGGAAGTCAAATATCATCTTGATCCTGCCTCGATGGTGGCCACAATGGCCATCGACACGGCCGGACCTGTCAATAGGATAGGAAACCGGTTCACGGCAGACCTTGAAATCGCCGTGGCTCGCGCACAGGCAACCACTTCACAGCCTACTGGAGCGTAACATGTCCCAAGCATTGACCGGACTAAAAATTCTCGATTTGACCATGAATCTGCCGGGCCCGTACATGACCTGGCTGCTCGCATCGCTTGGTGCGGAGGTGATCAAGGTCGAAAACCCGGTTGGTGGAGATTACGCACGTGCCCTCGGAGGTGGACAGAGTTCACCTTTTTTTGCCGCGTTGAACAGGAACAAGAAAAGCCTCGCTCTCAACCTCAAACATTTCGAGGGCAAACGTCTATTCTTGGAATTGCTGGAAGGTTACGATGTTCTTGTGGAGGGATTCAGGCCAGGTACCATGGATCGTCTTGGCCTGGGATTTGAGGCGGTGAACGAAATCCATTCGCGTCTCATCTATGTATCCATTTCGGGCTACGGGCAGGATGGTCCCTATCGCCTCAGGGCAGGGCACGATATCAACTATCTGGCTTTGGCCGGCGTCATAGGGATGACCGGCTCCAAGAACGGCGAGCCCGGCATTCCGGGTGTACAGGTGGCTGATATCGCCGGTGGGAGCCTCATGGCACTTGCCGCTCTGTTGGCCGCTATCATTCAGCGGAATAGAACCGGACGAGGCCAGTTCATTGATACATCCATGTTCCACGGCTCTCTTTCTCTGGCAACCATGGTATTCTCAGGTGTGGATAGGGGGTTGGAGTGCCCGGAACCGGGCAAGATGCTCCTCAATGGTCGTTTCCCGTGCTACGGCCTATACCGGACGGCAGACGCCGGATACATGTCACTTGGAGCACTCGAATTCAAATTCTGGCAAAATTTCTGTGCGGCTGTGGGCCGTGATGATCTAGCCGCGCAACAATTTGGCGGACCGCAAGTTGTGGTAGAACTGGAGAGGCTTTTTGCATCACGCACCTTAAGTGAGTGGATCAAGATGATGGAGAGTGCGGACGCCTGCTGCGAGCCTGTCTTGACGCTTCATGACGCTGTGGATTCACCCCTCGTTGATGCTCGAAAAATGGTCAATCCGGCGCCTGACGGCGGACGTTTCCTGGGATGCCCAATAAAGATGTCGGGCTCCCATCCATCGGCTGACGTACCTGCCCCGGAATTGGGTCAACATACGTGCGAAATCTTGGGTCGGCTCGGATTAAACAAAGAACAGATGGAGTCGTTGTCGAAGCAGGGGGTGATCGGATAGGCAGGGACGCCCACCCCACTACAAGATCTCTTCTCTCACAATGCTACTTTTCTCATGGCAAATAGGTATTAGACTCCACGAGCATCCGGCGTCCAAATATACTTGTGAATCTGCAACTGGAGCCTTGCCTGGATGTTGTCCGTGAGCATCCAATGAGCCAGATGTCGTGGGTGCAGTTCCCCGAATACCGTGGAAAAAAGTATCCCCGCCTTTGTGTCCGCCAGTTTTTCAAACAAGGTTTTCTTGACCCACTCGTAGTCATGCCTGTCTGATATCACAAACTTGATCTCATCTTCAGGCCTCAGCTCAAGTATATTCTCCCATCTCATTTTGTCGCTTTCTCCGCTCGACGGACATTTTATGTCCATGATTCGGATTGCCTCTTGAGGCAAAACTGAAATATCCTGAGTCCCGTTGGTTTCCACCAGAACTTTGCAATCCTTTTCGATGAGGGCGGCCGCAAGATCCGCGGTTTTTCTTTGGATGAGGGGTTCGCCTCCTGTTATTTCCACAAGGCTGCATTGGTATGAGACGACCCTGGAAAGGATCTCGAGCACTGACGTCTCTTCCCCTTCATTGTAGGCGTAACGAGTGTCACAATAGCGGCAGCGAAGATTGCACCCGGCCAGTCGTATGAATACGCACGGAAGCCCTGAATAGGAGGATTCGCCCTGAATACTCTTAAAGATTTCTGAAACTTGTAATACCATTGCTCTATCCACTTATTACGACAAGCTCCTCCGCTTGGGTAACCATTCATCCACAACAGGATAGGAGAAAATCTTGAAAAAGTCATTCGTGGTGATACAATCGGCCAAATGTCTACCAATACTGATTTGCTTTCAAACGAGGAAGCGTGCAGGCATGGCAGAAAAGGTATTGGATAATTAGCCACTTGAACTCGAATCGGTATGATGGTGTGGGACACAAACAACCGGTGAGCCCGGTCTCGGAGGCAAAGGTTTGGGGAACGTTGTAGTTAGATTTCTTCCTGATGACGTTGTAGTAGAAATTCCCGATGGACAGTTCTTGTTGGATGCGGCGCTGGAAGCCGGGGTTTTTATTCGGGCGGCCTGTGGAGGCTCAGGTGCCTGCGGTCACTGCAAGGTGAGGGTTCTCAGCGGGTCGGTCGAATTCCTCATGACCGAAAAGATTGATGCCGCTGCCCGGGCCGCGGGTTACGTTCTTGCTTGCCAGTCGAGACTTAGGGGAGACGTTACTGTCGAAATTCCTCAGGCAAAGGTGGGCCGAAAGGTAATCCCCAGGGATGAGGCCGAGCGTATGCGTCTGACCGCTAGGCCCATGGAATCGCCGACAATCCATGAAATAAACCCCATGACTATCAGAGTGTTCGTGCAGCCGAAGCCTCCTTCATCCCTCGACAACGTCAGCGATGATGAGAGAGTCATGCGTGCCTTGAGAGTCGATCATAACTACTTTCCCGTTACTACCGATCTTAATTTGTTGAGACAACTTCCGACTGAAGTCAGAAAGGATGACTGGAAGTTCACGGCAAGTCTCGAGGTTGATGATTGTGCAGGGTCCGATATGCCGCGCTATCGCCTATGCCGGGTAAGTTCGGGTGATTTGGCGTTTCCACCCACCGCTATGGCAATAGATATAGGAACCACATCGCTGTGGGGCGAATTGGTCAACCTGGAAACCGGACAAGTTCTTGCGCGAGCTTCACGCTACAACCCCCAAATATCCATGGGTGACGACGTCATAAGCCGAATTGTTTTCGCGTTGAAGAAAGACGGTCTGGAGAAACTCCAGAAACATGTTGCAAAAGGATTGAATGAGATCGTTGAAGAAACTACACGGTTAGCAGGTTTACCCATAGAATCGATAAATTACATGGTGGCAGCCGGCAATACCGTTATGACGCATCTCTTTCTGGGCCTCTATCCGAAATTTCTCAGGGAGTCCCCTTACGTTCCGGCTGCTCAGAACGTGGATCCGGTACCCGCATCTGCTCTCGGTCTCAATCTTCCTCCTCAGTCGTTTGTGAGAGTTTTTCCCGGAGTGGCTTCTTACGTGGGAGGCGATATCGTCAGTGGAGTCCTGGCTAATGGGATGTGGGATTCAGATGAAATGACCCTGTTCATAGACATTGGCACCAATGGGGAGATAGTTGCGGGAAACCGGGACCTGCTGATGACGGCGTCCTGCTCGGCTGGGCCGGCCTTCGAGGGTGGAGGACTGGAATACGGAATGCGAGCTGCACCTGGGGCTATCGAAGGAGTCCTCATAGATCCTGATACCCTTGAACCCATGATAAAGACTATTGATGCCAAGGCTGCAATGGGAATATGCGGGTCCGGCATAATAAACATCATTTCCCACATGCTGAAAATCGGGATTTTGAATCAGAACGGAAAATACTCTCACGACTTGAAAACCGGCAGGATTCGGGAGGGCAGGAGTGGATTGGAATATGTAATCTGCTGGGCTAAAGAAAGTGGGCTAAATGAAGACATAGTGCTTACCGAAGTGGACCTTGACAACATACTCAGGGCCAAGGCTGCTATGTTCTCAGGATATGCCTGCCTGCTTGACAAAATCGGCCTCGGCGTGGATGCCCTGGATCGAGTCATAATAGCAGGAGCTTTCGGCAGTTTCATCAATCTCGATCACGCTGTGACTATCGGCCTTTTGCCTGACATCCCGCGGGACAAATTCTCATTCATCGGGAACTCGTCCCTGAAAGGCGCCCGTCTGGCTGCTATTGACAGAAAGCTGTTTGAGCGGTCCAGAGAAATCGCGAGAGCCATGACAAATATTGAACTTTCTGAAGACCCGGCATATATGGACAATTTTATGGCAGCGCTTTTCCTGCCGCACACACGATCTGAGCTATTTCCTTCGGTGCGCCCCGGCACCTTGGCATTGTAGGATTTCGGCTTTCGCGACAATGACAACGAAGGGTTCGGGAATTACAGGAAAAGATGTGGCTTCCAGTAAGGGCCTCCTGTCATGCCGGGATTGATCCGACATCCAGTTTTTTAGGATAAGCTTTGCAGCCGCTCATCAACCCTGATTCGGACAAAAACTTTAGCAATGAGTATAAATTATGATCCCCCCGCTTTACCTCCTGGATTTTGAGCGGTTTTCTCCACCAGTTTTTGCTTGCATTTTGGACACTGAAGAAAGGTACCATCTTCCTTGCCGACCCGCTCCTCCATGACTGACTGTTCGCAGGCCGGATTTGGGCATCTCTTGTTGACCGGCTTGTTCCACTGAGAATAATCACAAGCAGGGTACCGATTGCACGAGTAAAAACTCTTCCCCTTCCTGGTTCGTCTCTTGACAAGCTCTCCGCCTTCACATTTTGGACATTTTACTCCGGTACTAAGGGGGCGAGCCACACGGCATTCCGGATAGCGGGAACAGGCCAGAAAAGGACCGTTCTTACTTTCCTTCATAACCATTTTGGCTCCACACTCGCAAATCTGGTCAGTGTAGACAGGTTCTTTGGTAGACTCGTTTTCAGAAATGATATTTCTCGTGTATCTGCAATCAGGGTAATCCGAACACCCCAGAAACAAACCGAATCGTCCCGATCGAATAAGCAGGGCGGTGCCGCATTGGGGACATGCTTCTCGTGTAACGATTCCCTCCTTTTTAATACTCTTCATAATTCTCTTTGCTTGCAGCAAATCTTCCTGGAAAGGCTGGTAGAAGTTGGCCAATGTTTCAGTCCAGGAAACTGTCCCCTCCTCTATGCGGTCCAGTGAAGATTCCATCTGAGCCGTGAACTCCGTGTTAAGCAGCCTTGGGAAATTTTCCACAAGAAGATTGGATATTATGCGGCCCAATAAGGTTGGCCTGAACTTCTTGTCCTGCAATTCCACATACTTGCGTCTTTGTATGGTAGCTACTGTTTCGGCGTATGTAGAAGGACGCCCTATTCCTTGTTCTTCCAATTCCTTGATCAGGCTTGCTTCGTTGAACAGGGGAGACGGCTGAGTGAAATGCTGGCGGGGAATAACTCGTCTCAGTTTCAACGCGTCTCCGGCCTTCAGCGGAGGCAACTGACGGTCAACATAGTCCTTCTCACCGTTTTCCGAATCCGTTTGTTCGTCCTTAGTTATCCCGACAATCTTCATGAAGCCGTCAAACTTCATGACAGATCCCGAAACTCGGAAAAGAAGTGTTCCGGACTTTATGAGGGCCGTAGTCATGTCGAAAATTGCCGGGGCTGCCTGAGATGCGACAAACCGATTCCAGATAAGCGTGTAAAGCGCACTTTGAGCCTTGTCCAGATACGTGGAAACTTTTTCGGGCGTTTGTTCCATCGAAGTTGGCCGAATGGCTTCATGAGCTTCCTGCGCGGTCTTTCGTCCCTTGTAGTAATAGGGCTTGTCGGGTAAGTACCTGGAACCATACCGCTGTTGTATGTAATTGCGAAGCGCGGCGATCGCCTCGGGCGCCGTGCGTGGCGAGTCGGTCCGCATGTAGGTTATCAGGCCCACAGAGCCCTCGTTGCCCATTTCGATTCCTTCGTAAAGCTGCTGGGCAATCCTCATGGTTCGAGTGCTTGGAAACCTTAGTTTTCTCGAGGCTTCCTGCTGGAGCGTAGAAGTGATAAACGGAGGCAGTGGTTTCCGGCTTCGCTCTCGTTGTTTGACTTCAACGACGCTAAAAGGATTTTCGGCTGCCCTTCGAGCCACGGTCTCGGCAACTTGAGCATCGGATATCTCTATTTTCTTGCCGTCTTCCTCGATCAACTTCGCGTCAAAAGGAGGAGGAGCCGCAGCGTCTAGTGCAACAGTGATAGACCAATGTTCCTGTGGCACAAATGTTTCCACAGCTTTTTGTCTATCAACAATAAGTCTTAAAGCCACTGATTGGACTCGCCCTGCGCTGAGCCCATACTGGACTTTGTCCCAGAGAAGTGGGCTAAGCTGGTAGCCCACTATTCGATCCAGTATCCGTCGAGCCTGCTGCGCATTATACTTGTTTTCGTCCAACCTCGATGGTGAGGCCACAGCCTCCTTGATGCTTTTTTCAGTCAGTTCATTGAATAATACTCGGTAAGTTGCATCCTCAGGCTTATGGAGTTCTTCTTTGAGATGCCATGCAATGGCCTCTCCCTCGCGATCCGGGTCGGTCGCGAGAAACACTTTTTTGACTCTCCCAGCAGCCTCTCTGAGGTCTTTGATTATTTTTTCCTTGCCCGGAATTATTTGGTAATGAGGCCTGAATCCATTTTCCACATCAACACCCAACACGGGGCTTTCTGTGATTTTCGTCGAACTCTTCTCTCGTTCAGACCGCTCCGCTTTGTTCGGCAAATCCTTAATGTGTCCCACCGAAGCCTTAACTTCGTAACTCGATCCTAAGTATTTTTTTATCGTCTTTGCTTTGGCCGGAGACTCGACCACTAACAACGTTTTATCCATGAAAAAACAGTCCTTCTGATCAGAACCTTCTGTCGAGAGTTCTGATCCGGTTGACGTCCGTATTCATTTTCCTGATGCTATTGTCGATACTTTTCATAGAACTGTTAAAACTACGATTAATTCGGTCTATGCTTCTCAGCTTTGAATCCAATCGTGAGTCCGGTTGACGTCCGTAATTGAGAACGGGCCGCGGTTCTTTGTGCTTTGAATCTTCGTGCGCGGCAGGCGTTTCCTTTGGGGTCTCGCCAGAGACCTTCCGCTCTCGACTGCTTTCATCTGTCTCATTTACTCCCTGCGATTTGACCGCGCTACCTGTCTGGTCCCTCTCATCTTTGACGTCTTTTGCCAGGACCGGTGAAAGGATCATAGCCATAGCAAGGATGAGCAAACAAATCAAACATCTGTCCATTGTGACCTTCTCGTTCGCTCCTCTCAACTCATCGTCCGGCGATTGAAACCGCCGGAGGGTTGGCTGGAAACCTGTAATTAAGGATTTGCATCGCTCTTAGTACTCTATTCCTTTCTGGGCAGCCACACATTTTTCAAGAGGAATGATAGCCAATATCTAACTTGGTCAAACCGACATGAATTTTGGCAATTATTCTATGGCAAAATTAATCATTGGAAACCGTTTTTCGCCAGGATCCGCGATTACCACACCGGAGTTACCCGACTGCTCCGGTCGGTTTTCCATTATTCTTGTGTCAAGACGTCTGGACAGGACAGGCTCCAAAATGGGAGGATGACACCACACTCTCGTAGCTTCCTGTGCGGGTTGCGCCTCATCCAGGATTCTCATGTGAATGTACTGGAAGTTGTTGAGCGAATAGAATACGTTCAGTGTTCGCGTCGGCACAGGGGCCACGACGTCCGAGATGAGTCCATCCATCCGCAGCACATATAATTCACCGGGATCGTCGGAGCTTCTGACCTCAACCATGCGCACGAAATCCGTTGACGGGGTCTCGAATTGGGCAATTTCTTTTGAGCGTCTAGGACATCGGTCACTGGAGTTGGTTGTATGGAAGTCATTACTACTCACCTGAACGCTGACTTCGACGCATTTGCGTCCATGGTAGCAGCCAAGAAACTTTATCCGGATGCCTTGGTAGCTTTTTCGGGTTCGCAGGGGAAAAACGTTCGGGATTTTTTCATAGAATCGACCCTTTACATACTATCTATCGAGAAGGCCAAGGACATAGACCTGTCAAAAGTCCGCCGTCTGATCTTGGTAGACACCAGACAGAGGAGCAGAATAGGCAGGTTCGCTTCTATAGCTGATTCCAGCAACGTAGAGGTTCACATTTACGACCACCACCCTGACTCTGAAGACGACGTGAAAGGGAACCGGGCAATTGTGGAGGAAGTGGGTGCGACCGTCACCATTCTTATCAGTCAGCTTCGCAACCGAGGGGTAGAAATAAATGCTGAGGAAGCGACTATACTGGCCCTGGGCATTTATGAAGACACCGGTTCTTTTACCTTTCCTTCTACAACTCAAGAAGATTTGGAAGCGGCTGCCTGGCTTTTGGAAAGGGGAGCCAACCTGAACATTATTTCCAACATGATGACAAGCGACCTCAGCACAGATCAAATTGAAGTCTTGCACCAACTTATACAGGAATCTGAACTTATAACGCTGGGAGGTGTGGACATAGTCGTTACCACTGCCGGTGCTGAAAATTACGTTGGAGACCTCGCCATTCTGGTTCACAAGTATAAGGACATGGAGAGTATCGACGCCATTTTTGCTCTCGTGAGAATGGAAGACCGCATCCACCTCATTGGGCGAAGCAGCGTTGATGAAGTAAATACGGGTGAAATCGTTGCGGAATTTGGAGGTGGCGGACATCCTACCGCGGCTAGTGCCACGATCAGAGACATGTCGCTCTACCAGGCTCGCGAAAAACTCGTTAGTCTGCTCAAGGAAAAAGTTCGCCCTAAACAGAAGGCGGGCGAAATTATGAGTCGCCCGGTGATCACGATTGATCCCCTCAAGACGATAAGTGAGGCGGCCGAGTTTCTGAGCCGGTACCAAGTAAGTTCTCTCCCGGTCGTAAGGGACGAGGCTGTCATTGGCATCCTACACCGGAACGCCGTTGAGAAGGCTGTCCACCACGGACTGAACAATGAGCCGGTCATGGACTACATGAATCCGGGCGCAGCATTTGTAGCACCGGACGATTCGATTGAGGCTGTGCTTCGAATGACGGTTGACGGCCGCCATAGGATCGTTCCGGTTATGGACAACGGGCGCATGGTTGGCGTCATATCACGAAGTGATCTTCTGGAGCACATGAAACTACCCAGAATCAGCGACTCTACCGGTCCCCATGAATTCCCCTTAGGAAGAATTCGGAGTCGGAGTGTGCGCAAGCTCATGGAAGAGCGACTGCCCCAGCGCGTTTTGAACATTCTCCGACAAGCGGGCCAAGTGGGGGAGAGACGGGGTGAAAATGTCTATCTTGTCGGCGGCGCTGTCCGTGACCTGCTCTTGAGAGAACACAACCTTGACATTGATCTGGTGATCGAAGGTGAAGGAATCCCCTTTACGCGTGAATTAGCAACTGAATTTCCAGAATGCAGAGTTCGGGGGCATGAAAAGTTTGGTACGGCAGTTTTGCTTTTTACCGACGGATTCAAAATCGATACGGCTACGGCCCGTCACGAGTACTATTCGAGTCCAGGAGCCCTTCCGACAGTAGAGACCAGTTCGATCAAGCGCGACTTGTACCGTAGAGATTTTACCATAAACACGTTGGCTGTGAATTTGAATCCATCTAAATTTGGGCAGGTTAGCGATTTTTTCGGTGGAGCCAGTGACATCAAGGAACGAATAATACGCGTGCTCCACAATTTGGCTTTCGTGGAAGATCCTACGCGCATACTGCGAGCTATCCGTTTCAGTAGCCGTTTTGGATTCACCATATCCAAGCATACGGGCACCCTGATGAAAGGCGCCGTGAAAATGAAGATCTTCGACAAAGTCGAAGGGAAACGTATCCTGAACGAACTCATTCATATCCTGAAGGAAAAAAATCTTATTTCATGTCTTACATCGATGGCCGGTTTCGGAATTCTGCAAGCCATACACCCCGCGCTGACTTTTAATGTAAAAAACAAAGAAATGTGCGAGTCCACTGCCGGCGTGCTATCCTGGTGGAAATACCTCTTTGTCAAGGAGAAGGTTGACGTCTGGTTGGTCTACTTCGTGGCTCTCACGGATTTCTTGAGTAATGATGAGTTTGAGCAGGTTATGGAACGCTTGTCCTTTCCGAGACCCACGAAAGATCAGCTTTTGCTGGAGCGCTTCGAATTGCGCAAGAGGCTGGCACTTTTTGCTGGAGGAATCATAAGGCGACCCAGCGAGATAGGAGAGACCCTGGGACGGTTTTCTCTGGAGTCTCTGCTTTTTACCATGGCCAAGACAACGCGTGAGGAGACCAGGATGGCCATTTCAGAGTACATTAGCACGTTGAGACATGTAAGGCCTGTGATGACGGGCAAAGATATTATCGCTATGGGATATGAGCCGGGTCCGTACTTTGGTAAGATACTTAAGATGTTGAAAGATGCGAAGATGAACGGTGTCGTCAAAACCGCCGAAGACGAAAGATCAATGATCAAGGAATTATTTCCTCGTCTGATTCGGGACGAGCAGGCCGTATCTCAGTGATTGCACAATCGGTTGAGACTAATGTATATTCAAGTTCCCCAATAGAGTCTGGAGGTTTATATGAAATCAGAGAGTTCAAAACAAGTGAAGATTTTCGACATAACGCTAAGGGATGGCTCACAAAGTAAAGTGGCCACTCGTATCAAGCTTGAGGACCTGCTCAAGGTGGCCACAGCCCTGGCAGATACAGGCATTTACGGCGCAGAGACATGGGGTGGAGCCACCTTCGACGTCTGTGTACGGTTTCTTAGAGAGGATCCTTGGAAACGAGCCAGGAAACTCAAGGAAGCTATGCCTAATGTGAAAAACATGATGCTCATTCGTGGCCAAAACCTCGTGGCCTACTCAAATTTTTCCGACGATGTGGTGGGCAAGTTTGTGAAAGCGGCGGCGAGAAACGGAATAGATGTCTTTAGAATCTTCGATGCTTTGGATGACATGAGAAACCACGAGGCGGTCATCAATGCGGTCAAAGAAGTAGGGAAAACAGCCGAAGGAGCTGTCTGCTTCACCATTAGCCCTGTCCACACTATTGAGAAGTTTGTGTCAAAAGCCAGACAATTGGAAGACAAAGGAGTGGACCAGATAGCCATCAAGGACATGGCCGGCCTCATTGACCCACAAACCACATTTGAGCTGGTTTCAAGTCTAAAAAAGGCTGTGAGCGTTCCCATTCACCTCCACACTCATGACAATTGCGGACTTGGCATGATGTCGGCGCTCAAGGCGGTCGAAGCAGGATGCGACATGATTGACTCGGTCCTCAGTCCGTTTGCAGGCGGAACCGGTCATCCTTGCACTGAGTCGCTGGTTTACTCTCTTCACCGCTTTGGCTACGAAACCGGCTGCGACTTGGCCAAGCTTACTCTGGCAGCAGAAGAAGCCAAGGCAGTCAGAAAGCTCTATACCGATTTCGAAGCGCCATACGGCGGAGTAGATTGTCGGATGCTGGTGACGCAGATCCCCGGTGGCGTCATGTCGAACCTTACGAGCCAGCTCCGACTTCAAAATGCTTTAGATCGGCTTGATGAAATCATTGATGAAATTCCTAGAGTGCGAGAAGATCTCGGGTACATTCCTCTGGTAACTCCCACATCCCAGATAGTAGTGTCCCAGGCCACTTTCAATGTAATGCTCGGAAGGTACAAGATCATAGCCAACCATACGGCAAACCTGCTCAAGGGCCTTTACGGAGAAACCCCTGCCCCTGTAAACAAGGAATTACAGGATCGTGTATTAAAAGGAGAGCAACCGACCACGGTAAGGCCGGCAGAATTGCTTGCGCCAATGTGGCCCGAACTGGAAAAGAAGTTCCCCACGCTGACGGATGAGGAGATTCTGATTCATGCAATCTTCCCACACGAAGGGGCAGGATATTTCGAGGAGAAAAAGAAAGAGTCTGAAAATGCCTGAAATGATCCCTTTACAGGACAGACTTAATGCGGCGGCAGCAATACGCCATTGCTACGGTTGCGGGGCCGACAATCCAAAAGGCCTAAGAATCAAAAGTTTTTTTGAAGGAGGTGAGGGTATCAGCACCTGGCGCGCGCAAGAACACCACTGTTCATACCCTGGCTTCCTTAACGGGGGAGTGGCCTGCACATTGATAGACTGCCACTGTGCATGGACAGCCTTCGCCTCGGAGTGCAGTGAAAAAGGCTTATCAATTGAGGACGAACCCGAACTCCCCACTGGATGGACGAGAGCCATGCAAGTCGAATTCCTTAGGCCTACGCCGCTGGATGCCGAACTGGTCTTAAGAGCGAGGATAACTAATAAAGGGCGTACTAGCCGTACAGTTGCGTGTTCCGTATATGTTGAAGATCAGGAATGTGTGAGAGCCGAAGTCACCATAGTGATGAGCGGGATTTAGAATCCGGACCGACAAGACTATTGGAAACCCGGATGATGGCAGTAACCAACCCTGCTATCGGGGGAAGAGACGATGATATTGAGCAGTATCGTGAGCATATTCCATGAACGAATTAATCCTACGGGGCTCAGGTTCGTCAACAGGGTGTCCGGCACCATCATTGCCCTATTCGGGCTGAGGGTTTTGCTCAGCATACTGGCTACGGTATACTAACGTCCATGGTTTCTTGGAGTTTTTGAAGATTATGGCGGTAAACATCCAGGTCTGAAGGAGAAAAAAGGACAAAGACCACCCTCTTGATCGCGGGAAATCGCTCGAGTTGTCTTATGGAAGTCATGAGCGCGATTTGCGAAGCTTCTTGAATAGGATAGCCGTATGCGCCTGTACTGATAGAGGGAAAAGCCATCGAGGCTACGGCGTTTTCGTGGGCCACCTCAAAACAGCGCCTATAGCAGCTTTCCAGGAGCTTTGGTTCTCCCGATACTCCACCACGGTAGACAGGACCAACCGTGTGAATAACATAGCGTGCTTTTAGACGATAACCGCGTGTAATTTTGGCATCACCGGTTTCGCAACCACCCAGGGTACGGCACTCGGCGAGAAGTTCAGGACCTGCTGTGCGGTGTATCGCTCCATCTACTCCTCCCCCTCCAAGCAGACTCTTGTTGGCTGCATTAACCAATGCATCCACGTCTACCCCGGTAATATCCCCCAGAACAAGTGGAATCAGGTCTTGAAATAGCAGTTTGTCCATCTCTCACTCCTTGATACCACCTTCGGGACTACTTTGGACTGGGTGGTGACTTTATGCTCAATTCGTGCCACGTCTGGATATTAAGTAAGGTTTCCCAAGATTCTACGCAGATTCGCTTCTATAAACTCGAAATACCGGAGATTGGCTTATATTTCAAGACCCCGGCTTTCTTACTGCTTATCTCCCGCAGGAAGCAGTTTTGCCGCTTCTTCCAGTCCTCTTATGGTTTCCTCTTCACCAATGGATTCCTTGTATTCTCGCCTCCGCTCAGCGAAACGATCGTATTCCGCCTTGGCAAAATCGTCGGCAGCCTGCTTGCTCACGGTCCCTGCATTAGGTAGCACCCGGCGGTCATTGAACCGGAGAAAATCATCCAGCTTCTGTTCCCAGTCCCTCACGAAGACCTGCTTACGTCGTTTGGCGTGATCTTCGGCAAAATCCAGCCACATGACCACGATCCTATTCAACCAGTCAATTTCCTCTTCCTTAAGGTAATTCTTTGCGATGGTAACATCGGTCTTCCGGACTTCATCACCTTTCCAACCGGTCAAACCCATGTTGGAAAGTAGGTGATCGGCACGGGAATGGATCAACTCTGCGGCAGTCATGCCCGTGACGGCATAGTGGAGTTTGTTCTGGATGATGCTGAAGAATTTCGTCGTCTCCCCCCACAAAGGATCATAGTCCCCCGCCATGGCGAAGATTTCCTTAACCCGGAGATACATTCGCCGCTCGCTCGCGCGAATGTCCCGGATACGAGCCAGCATCTCGTCAAAGTAGTCAGGAACAGTGGAGCCCGCGACCCGCGGGTTTTTCAGCCGCTCGTCGTCCATAGTGAAACCTTTGACAATATACTCTTTCAAACGCTGAGTCGCCCAGATCCTAAAGCGTGTAGCCACAAGACTTTTTACCCGGTAGCCAACGGAAATAATGGCATCCAGGTTGTAATAGCTAGTGCTGTAGTTCTTCGCGTCTGCGGCAGTAGTAAAGAATTTCTTTACTACTGAATCCTGCGCAAGCTCCCCCTCTTCAAAGATGTTCTGCAGGTGCTGACCGATGTTCTGCTTAGTGGTCTGAAACAGTTCCGCCATAAGTTGCTGAGTCAGCCAAACAGTCTCGCTTTCCAACCGTACATCCAGCCTCACATGTCCATCATCCGTCTGATAAACCAGCAATTGGCCTTTGGAGTCTTCACCGGGCAAAAAGTCGTGTTCGTTTGTGACTGTTGGTGGTCTCTTTTTCATTCTTCCAGGTCCCACATTCGTTTCAAACAATCAGATTCGCTTCTATAAACTCGAAATACCGGAGATTGGCTATAGACCCTAACATGCGCTGAGAACCAGACCTTGAAACGGCTTTAAACAAACTCTAAAGGTTCTTGATTTTGTCCAGGTCCAAGGAAGGCCAGATTTTGGCTCCTTTTTGTTTCATTTCCTCCAAGGCCGCCTTTGAGGTGTCATCAGCTACGCCGCGGCATAAGTCATTGACAACATAGACGTTATACCCATCTTTCAGTCCATCGAGCACCGTGGCCTTCACGCAATAATCGGTCGCAATGCCATAGACGATCAGGGTCTTAATGTCGGCGGCCTTCAGCACTTTATCCAATTCCGTCTTGGCTCCGCCGTCGTCCATGAACACGGAGTATGAATCAAACTTGGAATCCATGCCTTTTTGGATCACTTTGGTGATGAGGGCCGGGTTCACCAAGATTTGGGCGGCATTGGTGCCCTGCACGCAATGAACGGGCCAGAGGACCTGGGTGCGGCCGTCGTCCAGCTTGATGGTCTCAAATGGCTTCTTATCTTTATGATTCGAGGCGAAGGATATGTGATCGGCCGGATGCCAGTCCTGGCCGGCGTAAATCGGCAGCCCCGCCTTCTTCAACTGCTCTGTAGCTTTGGAGACGTTTTCCAGATAGGACTGATCCGTATTGGGCACGGCCAGCGAACCTTTCTGAGCAGTGGTGAAATCGCCTTGGACATCCACCACGATTACGGCCACGCCATCTTTTGCCTCCGCGAGTGCGGGGGCCAAGGACAGGTTCAAAATGGCTAGAGAAAAGATTAGCACCAATAGGTTTTTCATATACCCTCCTTTGCTCGGCGGAATCATGCAGCGGCCATCACGTCCTGTGGGTCCTGTAAGCATTGACCAAGCCCTCGATGAGGACTATGGGGGGCTCAAACGGCAACCGACTCGGTTCGGATTGCGTTCTAAGGACCGGATGTGCCGGCAATCTTCGACCTGGACGTTGAGATAGAGAAATATTACAAAAAATCAGGACTACTAAGCGGCATACTCACGGTGAACGTCGCTCCCTTTCCCAGGATGCTCTCCACCCAAATACTGCCTCCATGCTGAGTAAGGATGGAATGGGCAACGGACAAACCCAGCCCGGGCCCTTTGCCTGTTACAGAACCCGGGAAAAAAGGATCAAAAATTCTTTGGGTCAGTTCCTGGGGGACCCCGTGGCCGGAGTCCGTAACAACAATGATCGCGACTGGGCCTTTGTCCTCCACTGTAACGAGCAGAACTCCTCCATCCGGCATAGCCCCCAACCCATTCAGGAGCAGGTTCAGAAATGCTCGATGAAGCAATCCCGCATTGCCGAGCAAGAATAAAGCGTCCTGGTTTACCTTGGCCTTCAGATCCACATTTTGCCTTTTGGCTAGAGAACTTACGTCCTTAAGTGTTTCTAGTATGACCGCTACCAGGTTCACGTCCGTTATCGCTTGATCATTGAAGGGCTGTGCAAAAAAAAGGAGATTTTCTACAATATGGGAAGCTCTATTAATCCCCGAAATGGCTTTTTCCGCACATTCCTTTCTGAGATCGGAGCTAATGGTATCTTTCACCAGTAATTGGGTGGCAGAAGAGCTTATTGCCAAAGGATTTCTGATCTCATGAGCGATTCCCCCGGCCATGTGGGCCAGGGCCTCCATCCTTTTGGCTAGCTCCAGGATCTGCCGGTTTCTTTTTTGTTCAGTTATGTCACGGATTATTCCTTGATATCCTACAATGTTGCCATCCGGGCTCCTACGGACCGTAGCGCTGATCAAGCAGTCAAGAACTATTCCATCTTTCTTACGCGTTTGAACCGGGAAATTTCTTATCGCTCCGGTCTTTTCTATTTCCTTCTGAAAAACAGCCCGTCTGGACGGATCCGCGTACGTCAAGAGTACACCCTTGGCGAGTAGTTCTTCCCTTTCATATCCAAAAAGTTCGAAATAAGCCCCGTTTGCGTCAACCAGGAGACCGTCCCCTGCCGTAATGAAGATTGCGTCGAAAGAGTCCTCAAAAAGCGACCGGTATTTTTTCTCACTCTGTGCAAGGTCTGCCTGGAGCCTCGTGCGTTCCAGAATTTCACTCTCAAGTTCTCGGTTGGCCGCCTCCAATTCTTCACGATTCGCTACTTCAATCCGGTACAGCCTTGAGACGTCTCTCGCGTACTTCAGCAATTGGTCGGTTGGGCCATCTCGTTCTTGGGTTATCTCATTTTGTTCCACGAGAACCTTTTTCACTACGCCCCTCACAAATAATCATCAAACAAGAGAGCCTCTTGCAAAAATCCCTTTTCGTCATCCCGGCGGGGTGACTGTTTTATCAAGTTTTGCAAGTAGCTCACATACTTTCCATTTTACATAATGCCCAAAAGGTGTGGCAATAGCAAGTCTATAGCGATTGCATGTATAGCGATTGCAAACTTTTTTGTCCGAATTACACAATTTCGTTCACAAGCGAATCACCCCAACCCCCATGAGCGCTAACTTATGAGACGGGTTTCGTTCCTCGTCATTCCGGCGGAAGCAGGAATCCAGAAATCCTGGATCCCGAATCGCGCCTGTCTGAGTGCGACGCACAGGCAGGTTCGGGATGAACGGATGCGACATTAATTTTGGCGCCGGCTATAACTGTGAGCCATTGGTCTGTAGAAAATAGCTCGGATATATGGTATCTTTGCTATGGAACGATTTCCATAGTCCCCCCGAAGAGCCAGGCGATCTTAAGGGCAAAAATGGATGCACCACCTGACCTGCAATCTCAGCGCCGGCAACTCATATACTTCCCGATCGTCCACAACCAGGCCGATATGGGTGCGCTCAGCGAATCGGTGAAGAAAGCTTCCCTCCAGAAGATAGGGCGACAGGGATGGAAACGGAAGGTCGATCTGATTGACAAGTTCTGGGATGAAATAGAAAAGACTGTCGAAACCTTGTCGGTGCCGTTTGATCGGGTTCGTGTTTACCAGGATGGTTTGCCTGTTTCCTGGAAGGAAGCACCCATAGTGACCGAACTGGCAAAGTCCGGCAGCCGCAATCATGCCTTGCTTCTTGGTCTTGTAGAAAGAGGAGCGCGACTGATGGGAACGGAGTCGTTGGAATTACTGCTGGAGGAGTACGAGTCGGTAAAGAAGATGTTAGGTTCGGGCGAATCATCGCGCAAGAAGAGTCAAAAAACGTATGACTCCTCAGATCTGCTCGAGAGACGTGACAAATTCATCGCACAGCGAATCAATGAAACTCTGGACCCGGGAGAAGTCGGGATAATCTTTTTGGGAATGCTCCATGAGTTGGAGCCCTGGCTTGCCAAGGATATCCAGGTAGTTTATCCGGTGGGTCGCCCCCTCAAAAGCTGACTGCCCGGAGATCAAAGAGGAGACTTATACTCGTTGCCGAAATTAATGCCCCATTATCTTTCCAAATCCCTTTTCGTCACTCCGGCGGAAGCCGGAATGACGGACACGAGCGACCTGTTAAGTTAGCGCCTATGGGGGTTGGGTGGGATTTGGCAAGACAATACATCAGGTCCCTGTAGAGGGTTATGGTCTTAGATTCAGTCAACGTTGGCTACGCGACGCATGTCCAGTGCCAACCTCAATGTCGACCCAGAATGGCCCATCGGAGGCAGAGTATGCAAGGGAGCGCGGGACGGGTGCTCGTAGTGGATGATGAGAAGGACTTTTGTCAAGTCCTTTTCGTTCTACTCAAAACAGAGGGCTTCGACCCCATGATTGCACACGATGGAGAAACCGCTCTCGCTATGATCGAGCAAGGTCTGCCGGACGTAGTGCTGTTGGACATAAAGATGCAGGCAATTGACGGAATTGAAGTGTTGAAGCGTTCGAAAAAGATTGCACCCAAAATCCCGATTCTCATGATGACAGGATATGGAGGTATAGGCGGCGCAGTGGAGGCAATCAAGGAGGGCGCTCACGACTATCTCTCTAAACCGCTTGACAACGAGGTTCTCATAGAGAAGCTCCGGCAAGCAATTTTGAGTACGAGGTGGCTGAAAAAAGCCTCGAGTGACTCAGTTGACGCTAAGATTCCAGCGACTTTAAGTCTTGCTGAAATCATGGGCCCAAGCGAAGCGATCTTGAAGGTCATCAACGATGTACGATTGGTTGCCTCTTCGGATTTCACGGTGATAATTCAGGGAGAATCAGGAACAGGAAAGGAATTAATCGCCCGCTCAATCCATCAGGCAAGCCTCAGGGCACAGGCTCCCGTAATTCCCCTCGATTGTGGGGCCATTCCAGAGACTTTGTTCGAAAGCGAGTTGTTTGGTTATGAAAAAGGGGCCTTTACCGGTGCGATCAGTCAACAAGCAGGGAAGTTTGAGATGGCGCAAGGGGGGACCCTTTTTCTGGATGAAATAGGAAACATGCCGCGTAATTGTCAGACAAAGCTTCTCCGGGCCATTCAGGAAAGAACATTCTTCAGGATTGGTGGGAGAAAACCTGTGAACGTCGATGTGCGGCTGCTGGTAGCCACGAACCAGGATCTTGTTACCAAGGTGGCCGGCGGTTTGTTCAGCAGAGACCTATTCTACCGTTTGAGCGAATTCACCATCCTGATTCCTCCTCTAAGGGACCGAAAGGAGGACATAATTCATTTAGCCAAGCGTTTCTTGAGAGCGACGAATCTGGAACTGAACAAAAAGGTTCGACGTTTTTCTGACACCGCCCTGGAGATATTGGTCGAGTACCCCTGGCCCGGAAATGTGCGTCAATTGAGGTCAGCGGTGCGCCGAGCAGTATTGCAGGCTGACACGGTAATTCGTCCTGAGCATCTTTCAATCGAGCGTGCGCAACAAGAAATTGACACTGGTATCAGCCCCAATCCGATTGATTCGTCTTTGGACGGTGTTTCTCTCAAAGATATCGTGAGACGCGCCGTTATAGATGTGGAACGTCGCACACTTGCCAGGGTGTTGCGAAAAACAAAGGGCAACAAAGCGGAGGCGGCTCGTTTATTGCTAGTAGATTACAAGACGATCCATTCAAAAATAAAACAGTACGGGATCACGATCCACTCGGAGGGTAACGATGAGCAAGAAAAGTAGCGGCAAATCGAAGGATGAAAGTTTCGGAGGGGGCCTGACAGGATTTCTGGGCGGCCTGACGGAACTTGTCGAGAAACTTGGTGAACTGGCAGACAAGGGCAAGGAACTCTCAGGAACGGGAGAACTTTCCAACCTTGGATCGGGGAAACAACTCAAGGGTGTGTATGGCTTCAACGTCAAGGTGGGCCTGGGCGACGACAAGGTCAAGGTGGAACCGTTCGGCAACATCAGACGCGACACGCAGACGGGAGAGACAGTCGTCCAGGAGGTTCGAGAGCCTATGGTTGACATTTTCGAAGAGGATGCCCACCTCTTAATAGTAGCCGAAATGGCAGGGGTTGGATCTGATGACGTCAAACTTGAAGTAAAGGATGACGTGCTCACGATCTGGGCTGAAAAAGGAGACAAGAAATACCGCAAGGAAGTCCTGCTACCCGGAAACTTTTCCCGTGAGAAGATGGAAGTCTCGTGTAACAACGGGATACTTGAAATAAAGTGCATTAAGTAATTTTGGAGATACAAATGGCAAAAGGAAATGGGTCCAACATCAAGCTCAAAGTCAGCGAAGCCCTTGGTAAAGACGTGGGGAGGTCGTATGCTCGCATGGACCCTGAAGACTTGGAGAAGCTTGGGGCGGCCATAGGCGATACCGTGGAGGTTTACGGCAAGAGAGCTACTGTTTGCAAAGCGATGCCGGCCTACAAAGAGATGCGGGGGCAAGCTCGAATTCAACTGGACGGCATTTCCAGACAGAATGCCAAGGCCGGTTTGGATGAGAGCGTCAAGGTAACAAAGATTTCTTGTCGGCCGGCCGAGCGCGTCGTTCTTGCGCCCACGAACGTCACGCCTTCTGATCGGGACCTCAAATACATTGGGAGCCTTCTGGATGGCCTGCCTGTCGTAGAGGGCGACACTATCAGGGCCACGCTCTTCGGGAGTAGATCCGCGGATTTCAAGGTTGAAAGCACGAACCCGAAAGACGCGGTATTGATTAACCCCACCACGCAACTGGTCATCGGGAAGCCTGAAGCGACCGAAAAATCCCGCACCATGTCGTATGAAGATATCGGCGGACTCAAACCCCAGGTTCACCGAATACGCGAAATGATTGAACTCCCACTGCGTTATCCGGAGGTGTTCGAACGGTTGGGGATCGACGCTCCAAAGGGCGTTTTACTTCACGGGCCGCCGGGTTGCGGCAAGACCCTGATTGCCCGGGCCATTGCCAATGAGACGGAGGCCAATTTTTTCTCGGTGAGCGGACCCGAGGTGATCCACAAGTTCTACGGAGAAAGTGAAGCCCATTTGCGGCAGATTTTCGCAGAAGCGACCAAGAAAGGTCCCAGCATCGTTTTCCTTGATGAGATAGATGCAATCGCCCCCCAGCGTGAGAAAGTGGTGGGCGACGTCGAGAAACGAGTGGTCGCCACGTTGCTCGCATTGATGGACGGCCTGAGCAAACGTCAGAATCTCATAGTGATAGCCGCCACGAACATACCCAATGCTCTTGATCCAGCCCTCCGGCGACCCGGACGTTTTGACCGGGAAATAGCCATTCCTATCCCGGACCGAAACGGCCGTCTTCAAATACTTGAGATCCACAGTCGTGGGATGCCGCTTGCCCAGGACGTTGACATGAACCATTTGGCGGAAATCACTCACGGCTTTGTTGGGGCCGACCTCGAGGCCCTGTGCAGAGAAGCTGCCATGATCTGCCTGCGTCGGATCATGCCGGATATTGACTTTGCCATGGCAGGCATTCCGTACGAGCAGTTGGCTAGACTGGAAGTTTATATGGATGACTTCCTTACTGCCCTGAAAGAGGTGGAACCATCGGCCATTAGAGAGGTGTTCGTTGAGGTCCCGAATGTCCATTGGGACGATGTGGGAGGCCATGAGTCCTTGAAGGCCCGACTCATCGAGTCCGTGGAGTGGCCTCTGCACTATGCCCACCTTTTTGAGCAGGCAGGCACCAGGCCGCCGAAAGGTATCTTGTTGTCAGGTCCTCCCGGGTGTGGGAAAACCCTTTTGGCCAAGGCAATCGCCAATGAAAGCAGAGTCAATTTCATCTCTGTCAAAGGGCCTGCCCTCCTTTCCAAATATGTCGGGGAATCGGAGCAAGGTGTCCGTGACATATTTCGCAAAGCCAAGCAGGCTTCCCCTTGCATCATATTCTTTGACGAAATCGACTCTCTCGTTCCTGCTCGCGGCGGAGGCTCGACAGAGTCCCACGTCGCCGCGCGCGTGCTGAGCCAATTCCTGGCCGAACTTGACGGCATCGAGGAACTCAAGGGGATCCTGGTTCTCGGTGCGACAAACAGGGCGGACATGCTCGACCCTGCGGTGTTGCGGCCCGGCAGATTCGACGAAGTCATTGAGATCCCGACCCCGGAGGAAAAGGACCGAGAGGACATATTCCGTGTCCATCTTCGAAACAAGCCTCTTGAAGAGGGCGTAGACCCGTCCGATCTTGCTGCCAGGAGCGAAGGATTCAGTGGGGCTGAAATAGCTTCTGTCTGTAACAGGGCGGCGCTCATGGCGGTCAGACGCGCAGTCGCTTCGCTCAAGGAAAACCCTGATGAAAATATTGAGATGATTGTAAGACACGCCGACATTGAAGCGGCCCTGACGGAATTGAGCGACGATTAGCCATGGGCAAGGCTATCTACCTGTTTTGTTTCGCACGTGGATCTCTGTTACCGGAACTTCAAATGGCCGGCTTAGATGATGCCCCTGTGTTCAAAGAAGATCTGTCGAATGTCACTGCCGTCCTGTGCGAAGTCCCGATTGACGATTTTTCCGGCCCGTCAGCGGAGACCAGGTTGCAGGATTTGGCTTGGGTAGGACCGAGAGCCCTACGACACGGAGAAGTCATCGAGTACGCGACGCAGCATGCCCCAGTGCTCCCTGCACGATTCGGCACTCTTTTTTCGTCAATTGACAGTCTCAGGCGGCTCCTGAAAAGCAACCTTGCACAGATAAACGATTTCCTGGATTGGGTGACTGACAAGGACGAATGGGCCGTGAAAATTCTGTTGTCCAGGGCTGAAGTTAGGGACAGACTCGTTTCCGAGAAATTTGCAGATCAGTCACAAGTCCTCGCATCTCTGTCAAAGGGGATACGCTACTTCAAAGAGCAGCAGATCAAGGCGGCAGTCGAAAAAGAGATTGGTAGCTGGATGAAAGCCATCTTGAAGGCTGCCACAATCAAATTAACTGAGCGTTCTGCGGATTGGCACAAGCGGGAGGTTGTCTTTCGTGCTCAGGAGGGAAGCGAGGTAGAAACTGTTGCCAATTGGGCATTTCTCGTTGATCGCACCAATGAGGAGGACTTCAAGGGTCGGGTCCAAAGAGCCAACGCCGAGCACAACTCGTACGGTTTGTCCTTTGAACTGTCAGGTCCGTGGCCGCCGTACAGTTTTACCCCCGCTCTGGAGATGGAAGCCCTGGAATGAAGTACTTGATCTACTGCATCTTTGAGAATCCTCGAGACCGAAACATATCTTTTTTGCCGCCTACCGACGGGCATCCTGTTCACGTGATAGAGAAGCAAGGGCTTTGCGCAGTATACTCCGAAATTTCAAGTATCGTCGAGGCGCGCGAGATATCGGAAATGATAAACTATCACCGAGTGATTGAATCTTTTTTCAACCAGGTTACCGTCGTACCCTTTCGCTTCGGCACGGTACTCGATGAACATGGAGATGTGGACCGATTGCTCACCAATCGTGCCGAACACTACAGGGAAATACTTAAGGATCTTGAAGGCTGTGTGGAGATGGGGATTAGGGCAATCATGGACGGGTGGGAAATTCCGCCGGTAGAGCGGGATGACTCCTCGGGGACCTCGTCTTCGGATGCCGCCAATCCGGGGAAACTGTATCTATCGAGCCGCAAAAAACATTATAGCGCAGAGTCGTTACTGTCCGAGAATAACCAACGGGCCACAGAACGATTTCGTGACGCTTTTGCCGGGATGTTCAGAAGATTCAGGAGCGAGTTTTCAAGATTAGAGGTTCAGCAAGACAGTTCAAACACCATCTTGCTCTCACTGTATTTCCTGGTTCCTAAAGACGCCTTGAGTCGGTTCAGTCAAACCTTTGCAGAACTTGTCTCCGCAGAGACTGCCAGGCTTATGCTCAGCGGCCCGTGGCCTCCCTACAACTTTGTTCTTCCTGGCGAGCCCGCTGCCAAATAATAACTCAAAAGCCGTAATCAACGCGCCCCTCTCTCTTTGCGCGTAAGAACTGCTCTTGAAGGAGTGTTGACCCTGCGAAATAGGGAATCCATACCATAGATTATGGAACCGTCTCCATAGCATCAACTCCCTGATTTCTTCAGAATGCACTGAAATTGCCCTTTGCCACGTCTCCGGCGAAGTCGTTATCGTAAGGCCCTGAAATACTGCATAAAAACATAGGGCATGCTGAAGATCCATCATCACCCTTATGCGTTTTCTCAACATCTCGCCATAGCTGGTTTTCAGTTTCATTGCGGCACTCTTCAGTATCAGGGCGGGTATCGGAATCACGCAATTTCTCGGCAGAGCGTATCAAATTCAGCTTGGCACGAATCTAGCAATAACCATGGTCGGCATGCCAAAAAAAATCGGAATCAACAAAACCAGATTCTAAGAGAGGGAGGAAATTACAATGGCAAAGATTCAAAAGTCGACCGATTCGTCCAGCCTGGCGGAAGTTGTAGACAGGATCCTGGACAAAGGTATCGTGATCGATGCATGGGTTAAGGTCTCTTTAGTTGGTATCGAGTTGCTCTCCATCGAGGCGAGGGTTGTCATCGCATCAGTCGAGACCTACCTGAAATACGCCGAAGCTATCGGTCTCACAGCCAGCGCCGCCGCTCCTGCGTGAGGCATCTGCCTCTAGAATCCCAACGGCTATAGGGGGAGCTACACTAGCTACCCCCGAAGCTTTGGGTGCCGCCGAAAAACCCGACACTAACGAGCAACCTGATCCAACAGGACAGGTTGGGAAGTGAGTCGGGTTAACTTTCATAGAGGAGGAGTAATGGGTACTCTGACTGATGACATGACCAGACTTGTCGGAGAGATCGGATCCTTGCGGGATTATCGCAAGGCTTACGTGTCAAGTCTGGAATCGGAAGTTAGTGGACTCCTGAATGTCTTTGATAAGACCCATGCGGAAATGGCGATTAACACGAAAAATGTTAACTCTGAGTTTGTTTCAGGCGTAGCCGAGCGTGTGCTAGGTCTCATAACGGGTTTCAATAAAACTCGAAAGAACATGGCAGTCACTACTAAACGAGAGCGCGCCGTTTTCGTAAAAGAGTTGGACGACAATGTCAACGCGATGAGAAGGGTCAACGTTGCCGAGCACACAAAAATGGCGAAGGCGACGAAGGCGGACAGGAAAAAGTTCGTAAAAGAGCTGGACGACAATGTAAGCGCGATGAGAAAAGCCAACGTTGCCGAGCTTACAAAAATGGCCAAGACGACGAAGGCGGACAGGAAAAAGTTCGTAAAAGAGCTGGACGACAATGTCAGCGCGATGAAAAAAGCAAATAATGATGATTTGAAAGGCGCACGAGTTGCATGGGCAAGCTTGTCCCCCCAAGGGCGTAAAGCCAAGTTAATGGCTGAACAACGAGCCAAAGATGATCAGGAAAGAAAGGCTCGTGTGGAGGCTGAACAGAGAGCCAAGGCTTTGGAGGAGGAAAAGGCAAGAAGAGCAGAGGCTGAGAGAGTAAAAGCTCAAGCGCAATCACCGGCTGGAATGAAAAAAGACAAGAAATGATTCTTCGGTCTAAGCCAAGGCCATCGGATTATCAGACCCTGATCTGAAAAGCGATGGCCGACGCTAGGCCAACAAGAGAATAGCAATGAGTGAAATAACCTGTTCATTTTGTGGTGGTACCGGGAAAGACCCTTTTGACGTGATGTCAAGCTTGTCCACCTGCTGTGTGTGTGGCGGTAGAGGGGTTGTTCATGTCTCACAGCCATATAGAGCCTGCGCTCATTGCAATGGAACCGGCGCTGTTAAGACACTCACCTGCACGAGTTGCCAGGGCAGGGGTTACGTTCCACTGCCATCGAGCCCAATTGTTACTTGCCCGGACTGCCGTGGTTCAGGAGATGATCCATCAAATTCGTCTCTTGATTGCCTCAAATGCCGCGGCAAAGGATTTGTTATCGCAGGCTGATCGGTGCCCTCATGGATCTTTTTTTTTTGATGTGCTACAATTGCGACATTAATTTAGGCACTGAATAAATCAGGTGGCGAAAAGGGAGTAAAAGTCATGAGAGGCCTCGAAAATATAGAAGTTCTCAAACCCGAAATTATCAAGAATGATGATGATAACGTTGTCCCCGAAGCTAGTGAGCAATTTGTTTATACGTCCCACATACGCTCTTTGACGGAGAGGGCGATGGCTTATCTGAACGTGGGCTATTCAATCCATTTCGCAGGCTCAGCAGGCACAGGTAAGACGACGCTGGCTTTTCATCTGGCAGCCGAGCTTGAGAAACCGGTTATCCTGATACATGGGGATGATGAATTCGGGAGTTCGGACCTGGTTGGCCGCGACTCAGGTTATCGCAAGTCCAAACTGATTGACAACTATATTCATTCAGTCGTCAAGACCGAAGAAGAAATGCGAAGCCTTTGGGTTGACAACCGATTGACAACCGCTTGTCGAGAAGGCTTCACTCTGATTTATGATGAATTCACACGATCTCGAGCGGAAGCCAATAACGTCCTATTGAGCGTTCTTGAGGAAAAAATTCTTAATCTACCCAGTATGCGCCGTACAGGTGAAGGCTACCTTGAGGTTCACCCGGACTTTCGAGCGATATTTACTTCGAATCCTGAAGAATACGCAGGTGTGCATAAAACTCAGGATGCTCTTCTCGATCGTCTGATCACAATAAACGTTGGTCATTATGATCGTGAAACCGAAATTCAGATAACAATGTCAAAATCAGGAATTCCTCGATCAGACGCGGAAACCATTGTCGACATTATCAGGGAGCTTCGCATGGTCGGGGTAAAC
>JAPLJK010000058.1:0-30866 GCA_026388625.1 Deltaproteobacteria bacterium
ATCCCGCCCGGATAAAGTGTCATTTTTTCGGAGCGGACAGGTCAATGAGAAAGAGATTCTCTTCCGGTAGATGGATGAGAATGGACTGCCCTTTGGCAAGGTTCAATCTGTTCGAAATGCTGCGACGCAGAGCAATCTCCATGTTTGTTGATCGGTTCCCACATGTTGCGATGACCGTGAACGCAGCCCCGGTGTCAAAAATGTCCAGGACGGTTCCCTCTATTATGTTGGTCGTGTTCGGCGAGAGTTCTCCCTGTATCGGAATAACGACATCTTCAGACCTTATGCCTACGACGAATTCGTTATTTTCCGTAACTGCCGTTGTCCTCCTATGAGTTGATAATCTCAGGGTCGAGCCGAGTTCCTCACAGTACACCGACAAGGGATTTCCCGTGATCGGTGCGATCCTGGCCCGAAAAAGATTGCCTACTCCCAAAAATCTTGCTACCTCTATGCTCTGAGGGTGTCTGTAGATTTCTGTCTTTCTCGACTGCTGATGAAGCATACCATCAATAATAATGCTTATGGTATCGCCGAGGAAGAAAGCCTCTTCCAGATCATGAGTCACCATCAATATTGCAAGGTCGTACCTTCTCTGTAAGTCATTCAAAAGATACCACAGTTCTTTCTTGAGGCTTTCATGAAGGGACGAGAGCGGCTCATCCAACACCAGGTGTTTACAACCCGATACCACCGCCCTCGCTAGTGCTGTTCTCTGGCGCTCTCCTCCGCTCAAATTCCTTATTTGCCGGTCCAAGATGTGCCGGATACCAAGAGAATCAACCAGTTCCCGCACGATGCCGTTCTCGGTATCCTGGCTGCTACCCCTGATTCTTATTGGATAGAGGATATTTTCTCTCACAGTCATGTGGGGGAACAGAGCCAAGTCCTGCGGCACATACGAAAGTTTTTTCTTTTCAATTGAAAGATAGGTAATATCATCGCCATTTACGAGGACTTTTCCCTTGTCAGGCTTTCTCAAGCCGATTACTGATTCGAGGAGGAGGGTCTTACCGCTTCCGGTGGGGCCGAGTATAACGTGGCATGAGGATTTTTGAACAGTAAGAGAGACATCGCTCAGAAGGAAATCCCCGACTCTGACAGAGAGGCCATGTACCTCAAGCATATGATGATCCCCTGGAGAGCAAGCGGACGACATAGAGAATGCTCAGCCCGATAGACACGAGTATGAGAATCAAGACCACTGTTCCCTCTATCTCGGCACTGGAGAGCCTCATAAATATTGCGATGGGCAGCGTCTCGGTCTTCATCGCCATAGACCCCGCTATGGTAATGGTTGCTCCGAATTCCCCCAACGCCTTTGCCCAAGATAGTATGCAGGCGGCATAAATGCCTCTCCTGCTCAGCGGCAGCGTTATGGTGAGGAAGGCTTTGGCGGGGGAGGCTCCGAGGGTTCTGGCAACCGCCTCGTACCGGACGGGTATTTCGTCCATCGCAGCCTTTATGAGTCTGGTTGATATTCCGCAGATGGTCACGAATTGAGCCAGGACAATGCCGTAGAAGGTGAACACGAACTGAACCCAGTGATCCTGTATCCACAAACCGAGTGGGTTATTGAAGAAAATCAACAACATTGCGCCCAGCGCAGCCGGAGAGACGATCATGGGGAGTTCCAGAATCGTGTCAACGGCTCTTTTCCCTAAAAAGTCATATCGGGACAGTGCAAACGCCGACGGAATCGCAATCAGTATGGAGAGCAGAGTGCTGATCGTAGCGGCAACAACACTCAGGCGTATGGAAAAGAGAGTTCTTTCGGAGAGTAACGTGTCCAACAACGTCTCCCTTCGAAAGAAATAGAACAGGGACACAATAAGGACCGCATAGAGACCGAACGTGGCGAATGAGCATGCGATTGAAATCTTCTTAAAGGTCATTTCTTGATCCAGTCCTTGGGGATCACGTACTCGCCGCCCACGGGTTTTTTCTCTCCGACCCAGGCTGTCGCCTCATCGGCACTCATAAAGTAATGATATTTTCTGAAGATACGCTTGCCGTCCTCTGACACGAGGAAGTCAATAAACTTCTGAGCCAGCGGTCGGTTCGAGGTGAACTTTGCTACGGCGATGGGAATGTATCCGATGCGGATGATTTGGGACTTATCAATCGGGATCGTCTCGATGCGTTCCGGGTCCCAATAGCGGAATACGCTCCAGCCGAGAACAGTGTCGGCGGCTTTCAAAGAGATTGCGGTAGCTGTCTTTTCACAACTTTCCGTGTAGTTAATGAGGTTCTTTCTGAAAGCCTCTTTCTCTTCAGGAGTAAAGAGTGATTCGATTATTTCAACGGCGTAGGCCCCCACGCATACGCCCTCAGGGTTGGCTATGGCAACTTTGAGACCGGGACGGGCGAGGTCTTTGAGGGTTTTGATGTTCTTGGGATTTCCTTTTTGGACATTGATTGCAGGAACGAGATAGACGATGATTTTCTCGGTTTCAGGGAAAACAACCTCTTTCTTCTTTGCCAGCTCCATGTAATCCGAGGAACCGGGAAAATAGATGTCTCCTTTCTTGCCCAGCATCATTTGCGAAAGCACATAGCCTGACCCGCCGAAGATCACGTCAACCTTGATTCCGGTCTTTTCCTCAAACGCTTTTGCCGCTTCTTCCGTGGGCGGTTTGCCGGCGGCTCCTGCGAATACCATTAGGCTGTCCGCCCCAAGGCATTTTTCCGTAGCTCCCGAAATCAAAAGTGCCAACACCAGGTTGACCAGTGCGAAAGCAAAAATCAGTTTCTTACTCACTCCTTACACTCCTTTTCTCTCGTTTGGATTTCCCATCTCAATCGAATCGAGCAAGCCCTCCAACCAGGAAACAGTGGCTTTGATAATTGTTACCCGGAAGTCGATTGACAGCACTTCGACTTGATTTCCGCATGAGTCCTTGAGTCTAGCCAAGGCCCCTGCTTTCTCTCGGCAGACGTCCAACTGCTTCTCTATGAGAAGCAGTTCTCGATCTGGAGAGGCTTGCCCGGCAAACCAGAGTTTGGTCAAGAACTCCAGTCTCATGTTCCTGATGTGATGCACCGGCTGTTCAAGCCAGTCTTTGACAACCCTCCCGCCTTCGGTTGTGAGGCTGAAAATATTTTTGGCAGGTAGGTTGTCCTGCCCCACTCTTTCGTGGATCACGAGACCTTCACGTTCCAGTTTGGCTAAGAGAGCGTAAATCTGACTCTTGCCCAGCCGCCAGATGGATCCGATTCCCTCCCCCAGTCGGCGACACATATCGTATCCGTGGAGCGGGCCTCTCAAGAGTATGCCCAAAACCGTGTATTCAGCCGGGTTGCGAATCCCCTTTGTGCCCATAATGGCTTTGTGATGACTAGTCATAACTTGACTAGATACCATAAAAACTCCTTGTGTCAAGGCCCAATAGCCTCAACACACACCTGCACTCAGGACAACGATAACGTCGCAACCAGACCCGACAATCAAAACCATCAAAAAAAGCAGTCGTATACCCATGACCCCACAGTCGATGATTATTGCACCGGGGACACCTCTCATGTCTGGGCCAAGGGAAATCCCCACCCTTCTCCACAATCTCCTTGATGGAAACACAAAGGAAGATTATCGTCGGAATAGCTTTTGTAGGGCACTTCAGGCCCGTACATGCTCGATCCAAGACCTCATACCTGTCGCCATCAAAAGTTTCTTTTGGGGTTGTGTGTTACTTTTGTTAGACCGAATTTGACAGGGATAATTCCTCCAGATGAAGGTCGATCATTCTGGCCTCAAAGTATTTGAGAATCTCCGTTTCATAGGGGTGGGTTCCATAGATGGGGGCAGACCGGACCAACTCCGCTCTTGTCAGACCTTGTTCGACAAGATTCAGAATCACCTTTCTTCTCCGATCGAAAACGCTCTCATAAATCTTCAGAACTTCGTCTTCACTGTGGCGTTTCACACGCACGCATGGTTTTGCGCCTCGCAAGGACGTCTTGGAAGATTTTCATTGTCGCGTTAATGCATCTCTCAAAGAATCGAAAACCGGGATCATGGATGAGAATCCAGAGACGTCAAACACTCTTTTGACCAATGCTTGCATGTTGCAGCAACAGAGCTTTCCACCGGCGGCTCCTGCTTTCTTGGCCACTATCAAGACGGAACGGAGGCCTGAGCTACTAAGGTATTCGAGATTCTCAAGATCTAACACGATTGTAGTCTCATTTTCATTGAGCACTTCTTCAATTCTTTGCTGAAAAGCGAGGGAAGAGACGGTGTCAATCCTCCCGTGAACCGACGCTATCACAGTGGTGCCTTCTCTTTTGAAACCTATTTCCAAATCGTCCTCCTGGAAATTTATTCTGTGATCAACTCCTGTCTGTATGGCAGAACTTCTTGGGGTCTTAAACAAGGAGGATCCAACGACAATTCATGAACGTTTTTAGTCGCATCCTATTGATTCCGAGACAGAGTTTTTCTGGTCCTCAGCCAGTCATTCCTCACCATATCACCTATCTTCTTGGCTTGATCAGAATAGAGTTGAATGGCGTCAAATGCTGGGTCACAAAGAACTTTTTTTGGGTATGACTCTCCATACACCGCTCGGAACAGGCTTACGATTCCCTGAGCATCCTCAGGCCTGAATAAGCCTACATCGAAAGGCTCCCCCGTTGAATCTCTTGAAATGACTTCATTCTCCATGGCTATTCATCCTGCTTCCCGGCCATTGAATTAGTCATAACCCAGACGCAAGCTTGCTAAGGCGCCACCTAGTTTCACACTTTATTGTCTTTTCCTATCCTACCAAGAAATAAGGCGGAAAACATTCCCAATGCCGTCAAGACAGCACATCCCAAGTATAGAGCCGTATAGCCCCACTGCAACAGAATGGCTCCACCCACTAAAGGCCCCAGAAAAAAACCGCCTTGAAACATCTCCATACCCAGGTTGGTGTTCAAGGCCCGCAATTGGGGTTGTGAGAGGTCGAACAATGCGGCGCTCAAAACCGGCATGGCCACGCCCCATCCGATACCTAACCAAAGGCCCATAGCGTAAAACGCCGTGGGCCACGAAGCATATATCAGGCCCCAATAACCGACGGCGAGCCACATCAGTGAAAAGACCAATAGCTTTGACTTATCAAGTTTGTCGAAGATGTGTCCAACCGAAAGTCTAACCATAATCTCTGTGAAAGTGGATAGAGTCAGAAACCAACCGGGGTTCGATATGCCGATCTTTGATCCATAGCCTTGCAGGAAGAAAAAGACCGGCGTAAACGCGGTCCACACCACCAGAGAGAGAAAGAGCATCAGTAACACGCGATAGTCTTTGAAATTTTCCACAAGATCTCTCCGGGTGCGCCGTTCTCCTGCCCCGTGAGAGATCGACACCGGCGAGTCATCGAGCAAGGTGAGCATGGGAAAGATAGGGACCATAGCCAGAGCAGAAAGATCCAGGACTCGGTCGAACCCACCGGTCCATTTGGTCAGGGCACCCAGCAAAGGGGGAATTACGGCGTATGGCAGGAGCGTTACAACTGATAATAATCCGAAAGCCTGTCCGCTCTTTTCCTGCGGTATGCAGTCTACAATTCGGCTCAATACGGCGGTGGCCAAGACCACGTACGCTGCACCGTGAAGGACACGGATTGCAGCCATGCTCCAAAACGTTTCTGCTAAGTCGTACAATATCAAAGATGCGATAACCAAGCACGAGCTGATGGTTATCCACCTCTTGGCGTCCGAAGGATTCAGAAATAGGCTGATCACAGGACGGATAACCAGGACCGACAAGGAGAAGAGAGCGATCAGCAGGCCGAAGCTCTCTGGAGCTATTGGAAGCGTAGAAAGATACTCGTGAAACTGAAAGAAAGCCGCAATATTACAGTAAGTCAGGAACATCACAGCGGAGAGAACAATAAATTCCTTATTGAGAAGGCTTTTTTCCTTAAGCATTATCCTAGCCCCTGAACGAGCGCGGGCAACAGCAGCCGAGTTGGGGTTTGTCGCTCAAGCATTACACCTTTCTAGAAAAGGTGGGGAATAATCCAATAGGCGAAGCAGGAGTGCTCCCGAGACTGCCCTGCGATATTCAGCACTGGCCCGAATGTCGTCAATGGGGGATACTGATGCCTCGACCAGCATTGCCGCACGCTCAAGGGTTTCAAGGGTAAGCGGTTGACCTATGAGATTCCTCTCCGCCTCGGCAGAGGTTGCCACAGTCGGACCCACGCTTCCCCATGCCAGCCGGGCGCTTTCTATGATCCCCGAATCCGATATCTTCAGCAGAGCAGCCATGCTTGCTATGGCACACGCCTGCGCCTTGCGTCTCCCAACCTTCTCGTAATGATGAATATTCCACCGAGGCTGTTTTCTCAACCACACACCCATTAAGACTTCTCCCTCGTTGAGCACCACCATGTTGGGGCCTAATATGAAATCTTTCAGCGGCAGGCGTCTCATTTGGGTTCTAGACCGGATCTCCACCTCAGCTTCTAAGACATAGAGAGGCGGCAAAGAGTCTCCTGCTGGGGAAGCAGTGACAATGTTACCTCCGATCGTTCCCATGTGACGTATAGGCGGCGAGCCAAGTAACCCCAAACCCTTGGCCAATATGGGAAACTCTTTACGAATCAAGGGATTCTCGAGAAGGCCGCTGTGGGTGGTTGCCGCTCCTATGAGGACATCGTCACCTTCGTCTCGAACTCCGTGCAATGCTTCCACTCGTTCCAGGCAAACAAGGTGAGAAGGATTTGTATGACCGGCCCTCATTTGCACCAGGAGGTCGGTCCCACCTGCATACAGAACAGCATCCGGAAAATTTTCCATGATGTCCCAGAGTTCTTCGACAGTGCGAGGCAGAAAAACCTCTCTCATAAGCTTTCCTTATTCCTAACCTCTTCGGCGGCACTTTCAACAGAATCGACTATGTGCTGATAGCCGGTGCACCGGCAGAAATTCCCTGCTAATCCTTCCCGTATTTGTCTTCTCGTGGGGTTGGGATTCTTTTGCAGGAGATCAACTGCCGCGAGAACCATGCCAGGAGTGCAAAAACCGCATTGTACTCCTCCATTTTCCACAAATGCCCTTTGTAATCTATGCAGACTTTTCTCAGGAGTGAGTCCTTCTATGGTAGTTATTCTGCGACCCTGAAGCTGAGCCGCCAGCATGAGGCACGCAAGACGGCTCTCGCCGTCCACAAGAATTGTGCAGGCCCCGCAATCGCCGGCCCCACATGACTCCTTTGTGCCTGTGAGTCCAATATCCTCCCTGAGCACGTCCACCACACGTCTGTCAGGCGCCACATCGACATCAGTCTCCAGTCCGTTGAGAATGAAAGTTATTCTCAATTTAATCCTCACTCCTGTCGCTGCTTTGGCAAGGCCCCATGAATCTTTTCTGCCGTGAACGGAGACTGACCCAGCCGGATTGTGCATGCATCGGCCAGGGCGTTGGCAATGGCAGGAAGCGGCCCGTTAGTGGCTATTTCTCCCACTCCCTTAAGACCGAAAGGGCCTGTTGGCTCGTAAAGATCTACTGCGATTGATTCAATCTCAGGCGTATCGACAGCCGTCGGAATCAGGTAGGTTGCATAGTTCGGTGTACGAATTACACCGCTCTCCACTTCCAGATCTTCGTACAAAGCATATCCTAGGCCTTGGGCGATGCCGCCATGTATCTGTTGCTGATAAATCTGTGGGTTAATCACCTTGCCACAGTCAGTTATTGAAACGTACTTCTCGACAGCCACCGCTCCGGTGAGTTCGTCAACTTCAACCAAGGCCAGGTGCACCCCATAAGAGAAAAGGGTATGGGGCAGACCATGAAGTCTCAGGTCCTGATCTGAGGTTATATCATCAGTGGCGACCGGGGCTCTGAAGTGATGAATGGCTACTCGCTCCGATTCATTGAGAAACCCGGCTATCTGGGAAAGTGATATTTCTTGCCCTGTCTTCAGGTTTCTGACACCTGCCGGGACCAGCACAACTTGATCCTTATATGGCGCCATGAGCAGATCCGCAGCTCTCTGCAGGATACGATCTTTCAGAGTTTCCGTAGCCCCAATAAGTGCGTTGCCGAACGTGAACGTACAACGGCTTGCGGAGGCCGATCCGCTGGGCAGCGTAAGATCTGTGTCAGGTTGCACGAGTTCGATACGATCGGACTCCTGACCAAGTATTGCTCCCGCAATTTGAAGATTTGTCGCGGCATTTCCTTGACCCATGTCCACGACTCCGCAATAAACTCGGAAATTGCCCTCACGAGTCAGCTCGACTTTGGCGTTAGCGTAGTCAGGAACTACTGGACCGTACCCGGATGCTTGCATGAGTGCGGCTATTCCCGCTCCGCGTCGCTTGAACTGCCCAGCAGAAGCTTTCCATGACTCCCGTTGCTTCCACAGTTTGTGCTTGGACAGGGCTTCAAGACAGTCTACCAAGCCGGTTGAACCGACCAATGTCTTGCCGGCACAGTTCTTGTCGCCTCTCCTCACTGCATTCTTGTGTCTCAACTCCAAGGGATCCATACGCAGTCGATCGGCCAACTGGTCCACCATTTGTTCCATGGCCGCTGTTACCTGAGTCACACCAAAGCCTCGGAAAGCACCACCTATGGGATTGTTGGTATAAACGCACCATCCCCTCAGAACGGCATGTGGAATGCGGTAAGGTCCTCCGGCATGCTCGAGCGCCAGGGTCAACACTACGCCTCCGAGATGGTCATAAGGTCCGGTATCGAGGTACAATCTCACGTCCAGAAAATGCAGCTCACCATTCTCCTTCGCTCCCAGGCGATAGTACATGTGGGCTGGGTGACGTTTGGTGCCTGCCAGAAAAGATTCCTCTCTATCCCACCACATCTTTACTGGTCTGCCTTCCGAATTGAGAGCTGCCAGTCCGAGCAGAGTTTGGACGGTCACGCCATCTTTGCCTCCAAAGGCGCCTCCCGCGTAAGGCGCTACTATCCGGACCCTTTCAAGATCAATCCCGAGAGCCTCGGCTACCTCCATTCGATCCCGAAAGGGGGTCTGGGTTGAACAAACGATCTTAAGCTTTCCATCAGAGTCTATTCTGGCCCAACCTGTCTCGGTTTCCAGGTAGGCGTGCTCCTGGCGCTGAGTCTTGAAGGAGGCTTCCAAAATAAGGTCGCATTGCTCTTCTGCCACCTGACCTTGACCGATTGTCAATTCACCCTTGAGGAGTACATTGCCGGTGGGATTTTCCTCGTGGACTAAAGGGGAACCTTCTTTCAGGGCATTTTCCGCATTGAGAACAGGTGGCAAAAGATCAACGTCAAATGTTACGAGTGCAATTGCTTTATCGAGAACTTCTTTGGTCTCGGCCAGAACCAAGGCAACAGCATCACCACAGTGCCGGACCTTGTCATCAACGAGTACAGGCTGATCGCGTTTGACCACGCCTTGTCTGTTAGTACCCCCGACATCTTTGTGTGTGAGGACTCCAACCACGCCCGGCAATTTGACCGCACGTGAGGCGTCAACACTATTGAGACGAGCGTGGGCGATGCCGGCCCTCTTTACCCCGGCCCAAATCAGGTTTTCGCCGTAATAATCGGCAGCGAACTTCGTCTTACCGGTCACTTTGTCGTACGCGTCCGCTCGAGGTACACGGGCGCCGATGCTCAAAGTTGTTGGAAGAGCGCAGTCTGAATGGTCGCTACTTATTGCATCAGCGTTCGGACTCTGTTCTTTCATCTTGACAATCCCGTAAACAAAATGGCTGGAACCGATGCCGTCGTCTCAAGAGATGATCGTTTCCAGGGCCTCGACGAAGGCTTCCATGGCGTCTAACTTTGAAACGGTCACCCTTATGTAGTTTGGAAATCGGAAGCCTGTCATTGTCCGTACCATTATCCCTTGCTTCATAAGCCGTCGATAGGCAATCGTGTCATTCATGGGAAGTCTTACCATGACGAAATTCCCCTCCCCCATTATGAATGGAAGTCTTAAGCGGGTAAGTTCGCCCCTCAAAAAATCCTTGCCCTCTCTGACCATCCGACGTGTGCGCAAGATATGGCCTTCGTCAGTCAGAGCACTCAGAGCGGCTTCCTGGGCCATCACGTTTACAGAGTATACTATGCAGGTCCGCCGAATCGGTTCAACGAGAGTCAATTGGCCGACCAAGTAACCGATTCGGAGGCCGGAGAGGCCGTACATTTTCGAGAATGTTCGGAACACCACCAGGTTTGGATATTCGTCGATGAGGCCCATTCCGTCCGGATAATCTTCCGTTTCCACAAATTCACTATATGCCTCGTCCAAAACTACTACACTTCGGCCTGCTACAGCCTCCATAAAGTCTCGTAGTTTATCGCGACTCCAGTATGAACCCGTGGGGTTGTTGGGATTGCAGAGGAAAACTACTTTGGTGTGATCATCTATTTCGTTCAACATGCCCTGATCGTCGAATGAAAGGTCTTTTAGAGGCACCAGTCTTGCCTCGAGACCGGAGAATTCCGCTACCCATTCGTAGACAGCGAAGGTCTTGTCTGCCGTAATGATGTTATCACCCTTCTCGCAAAAAGCTTTTGTCACGAAAGCTATGACTTCGTTAACGCCGTTGCCGACCAGGAACTGGTCTGGGTGCAAGCCAAATTTTTCTGCAAGTTTTTGACGGAGATAGTACGAGTCACCACTGGGATAGAGAGCGGCTCTGGGAGGTTGAAAGTTTCTTATGATCTCCTGGGCAACCGGTGGAGGCCCCAAGGCATTTTCGTTGTTGTTAAGACGATACAGGCGGGAGCAGCCGTAGAGAGCCATGAGTTCAGCGTCAGGCTTGCTCGGGACATACGCCTGGAAATGCTTTATGTATTCAGGCAAAAGCCTTTCCGGATTCCACCGATTCATCAGTCGACTGTACCTGCTTTGTACTGAAAAATTGCATGATCTCCCTTACCCGCGTAAGGGATGACAAGCCTCGGCTGAAAACCTAATTGAATGAGAACTGGAGTGAAATAGCACTGCCAGGATTCGCCCAAGTCCATTTCAAAAAAAATGTTCAAGATCTTTTCTTTCTCAAAGGCTTGCAGATGAGCAGCCAAGATCTGTTCCGCGTCCGGCCCCCACCAGACAGGACACAAAGAGACCCAGCTAACTCCCCGTTCGATGTGTGCCGACAGCACCGTAGAGTCGCCGACAGACTCGCCCTCGTGTCTGATCCATCTAATGTCACGCGCAAAGAAAAGTCGTTCATATTCAGCCACAAGAAACGCCTCGATCAGGGGATGGGCCCAGACCGCCAGCCCCATATCCTCCTCCAGATGACGATAATAGGATTGAGTTTCGACTTGCTGTCCGCCTTCTCTGAGCACGGTCAGGGAGCCGAGACATTCGAAATACTCCTTCGGGAGATCCGGTGTTGTGAAACGACTGATCAATCCTAATGCGCCGCTTCTGGCAACGCTTCTGAGACAAGAATCGATGAGGGCATGGGCCATGCCTGCCTTGGGTGGTTGGATGAACAGATACGGGCCGTAGAACTCTACCAGTCTAGGGCTCTGGAAGTGCCAAATAATTCCACCCCCTATTTGCCCTGTCCGCTCAAAGGCCACAGCAGCGTCGTACTCTCCGCCGGCAACCATATCGACCACCTTACCGGGAAAAGCGAAGCTGGGATGAATGACATAAGACCGGCTATGAGCATTTACCATGCGAATAAAAAGCTTCAATTCATCGGCATTTGGCGTCCTTATTGTGTATTCTTCCAAAGATCTGATTTCGGGAACAGACAAATCAGTTATCGTAGGATAAGTCTTCTCTTTAGTCAGGATAAGACGAAACCCCTCGTCATCTCGAAAGAACTGAAATCCCTCTACCATTCGTGATGCAATCAGCAGCCCGGTTTCGTCCACTTGGCTTGTGTCGTCAAAGGTTACGGACGAAGTAAGATTGAATGACTTGATGTCGAATACTTGTGCCTGGAACACGAGTTCCAACTCCACGAAATAAATGCCCCGCCTACAGCGCATCTGAACTTCCTGTTCCGTGACCGCGGCTTGACACAGATATGCAAATATCTCCTCAGAAGCCAAAGTAAGAGAAAGAGCGTCGGCTTCCGCAAGCCCAAACGCTAGTGCGGCCTTTTCGACGAACGACGTGGCCAACGACAGCAAAGTCAAGTCAGCTTTTAGCCCAAGGGTGACTTCATCTTTACGGACTTTTTTCACAGCCGACTCCAGATTAGGATTGTTAAGGCGTACTGCCTGATTGTTGGAGAGAACTCGCAGGTCGATTGACTGATTTGGGACAGATCGGGGGGACACCTGCCATATTTCGGCCGCACAAATATCTCATATTGCGTATCTACTTGCCGTGAGCACGTTGTGCGCCGAATCGGATGCCGAGACATCTTTGACTCCATCTTACGTCGATCCAGGAGAACAAACAGTGTAATCCTCCGGGGCTAATTCCGAACCCCTTTGCATTCGATTGGCATGATATTCCTGAAGAGACTTGACCCTGAAGCAGTCGCCACGATGGATTGATCTGAGTCCAAGAGAGAGTGCGTTTGCCCCTGCGACTGTCGTGAAATAAGGAACATTGTGATTCAAGGCTGCCATTCGGATGTGGAAAGAATCCTTCAAAGACTGTTTGCCGGCTGAAGTGTTAATGACCAAGACCACTTCGTTTCCCCGCATCAAAGCAATAACATCTGACTCTCCCGCCTCGTGAACTTTCCCTACCCGTGTTGATTCTATACCTACCTGTAGCAGAGCGTCAGCAGTTCCTTCCGTGCAAACGAACGAAAAGCCACACTCTCTCAGCCGGCGAGCCACGATGACGGCAACAGCCTTGTCGCGGTCTGCTACGCTTAAGAACACTTTGCCCGAGGAAGGTATGGGAAAGTCCGTACTGTATTGAGATTTCAGGAACGCAGGGCCAAACTCTCGATCGATCCCCATCACTTCGCCGGTGGACTTCATCTCAGGGCCCAGCAGGACATCCACTCCAGGAAATTTTATGAAAGGAAACACTGCTTCCTTGACGCTAACATGGTCGGGAATCACCTCCGAAGTAAAACCAATTTCCTTGAGTTTCCTGCCGGCCATTACGCGCGCACCCAGCTTTGCCAGAGGAATTCCTATGGCTTTGGAAACGAAGGGGATAGTCCTGGAGGCTCTTGGATTTACCTCCAGCACAAATATTTCACCGTCCTTAAGTGCGAGCTGCAAGTTCATGAGACCTTTGACCTTCAACTCTGTTGCCAGGAGCCTTGTCACTCTGCGTATCTCGTCGAGATGATAGCGACCGAGACTATAAGGGGGCAATGAGCAAGAAGAGTCGCCGGAGTGAACACCTGCCTCCTCTATGTGCTCCATTATACCTCCGATAACAACTTCTTCGCCATCAGCCACTGCGTCCACGTCAATTTCCACCGCGCCGGTGAGATAACCATCCACCAGTATAGGATGCTCTGGAGACGCTTGAACAACGTATTTGAGATAGTCCTCCAACTCATCATCACTATGAACTATTTCCATGGCCCTACCCCCGAGGACATAAGAAGGCCTCACAACTAGCGGATAGCCTATCCGTCCAGCTACCTCCATGACCTCTCCATAGGAATGAGCAATGTCATTAGGGGGCTGTTTGAGCCCAAGTCCCGTGATCATCTGTTTAAATCGCTCTCTGTCTTCAGCGCGGTCAATAGCGTCAGGAGATGTCCCAATTATAGGCACACCTGCTTCCCAAAGCGGTAAGGCCAGCTTGAGAGGCGTTTGTCCGCCGAACTGGACTATTACGCCGTAAGGTTTCTCGCGCTCGACTATTGCCAGAACGTCCTCTAACGTCAGCGGTTCAAAATAAAGACGATCCGAGGTGTCGTAGTCTGTACTGACTGTCTCTGGATTGCAGTTGACCATGATGGTCTCAAATCCGTCTTCCTTTAGTGCAAAAGCCCCGTGAACACAGCAGTAATCGAATTCTATCCCCTGGCCGATCCTGTTGGGACCTCCGCCGAGTATCATGATTTTCTTTCTGTCCGTGGTTCCGGATTCATCTTCATCTTCGTATGACGAATAGAGATAAGGCGTGTGAGCTTCAAACTCAGCGGCGCAGGTATCGACCCGCTTGAAAACCGGGTTGACACCGAAATCGTTGCGAATCTTTCTGATGTGGCCTTCAGATGTCCCCGTTAGTTGACCCAGCCTGATGTCGGAAAATCCGTAGGCTTTGGCACGCCTGAGATTTGCCGTTCCATGCTCCCCGTCGAAGTGCCCGGGCTCAGAAATATGTTGTTCCATTTCCACTATTTGCTGGATTTGTCCTAAGAACCAACAATCTATGGCGCATGCCTGATAAATCTCATCAATTCCCACACCGGCCCTGATTGCATCAGCGATGTGCAAAATCCTTTCCGGAGACGGTCTCCCAACGTTCTGCAATATGTCTTCTCGAGACAAGTCCTTGCTCAAACGCGGGTCCAAACCGTATACATCGATTTCAAGTGACCTGAGGGCCTTTTGGAGGGACTCTTTGAAAGTCCTCCCTATTGCCATCGCCTCTCCCACCGACTTCATCTGCGTGGTGAGAGTAGTGTCCGCGCCGGGGAATTTTTCAAGAGTGAATCTCGGGATCTTGGTAACCACGTAGTCTATCGTGGGCTCAAAGGATGCCGGAGTTTTCAAGGTTATGTCATTGGCGATCTCGTCTAAAGAATATCCGACGGCAAGCTTGGCAGCTATTTTGGCTATGGGGAAACCGGTGGCTTTGGACGCTAGGGCGCTTGACCTACTCACGCGAGGGTTCATTTCAATTACGACCACCTGGCCCGTTTCTGGATGCACTGCAAACTGGATGTTGGATCCCCCTGTGTCCACTCCGATTTCTCTGATTATTGCTACTGACTGATCGCGCAGTATTTGGTACTCTTTATCGGTAAGGGTTTGGGCTGGAGCCACGGTAATCGAATCCCCGGTATGCACTCCCATGGGATCGAAATTTTCAATTGAACATATTATGACCACATTGTCTTTCCCATCGCGCATAACTTCCAACTCGAACTCTTTCCATCCCATTACCGACTCTTCGACCAAAATACGACCGACAGGGGATACTGCCAGCCCCCAACCGGCAAGAGCTTCGAACTGATCTTCGGAGAAGGCCACACTTCCACCGGTTCCTCCCAAAGTGAACGAAGGTCTTATCACGTTTGGGAAGCCAAGCTCTCTTGCGATCTCCCAAGCCTCCTGAACGGATCGAGCATACCCGCTACGCGGTAGATCCAGGCCTATATTCTTCATGGCAATCTTGAAGAGATCTCTGTCTTCTGCCTTGTTTATTGCTTCTATCCCAGCACCTATGAGTTCCACACCAAACTTTTCGAGAACCCCGGCATCGTGAAGTTCCACTGCGAGGTTCAGTGCTGTTTGCCCTCCAAGTGTGGGAAGGAGCGCGTCCGGACGCTCTTTTTCGATTATGGTCGTCAGTATGTCTAATTTGAGTGGTTCAATGTACGTGGCATCGGCAAACTCAGGATCAGTCATTATTGTAGCAGGATTTGAATTCACAAGGATCACCCTGTAACCCTCTTCTTTCAAAGCCTTTAGGGCCTGGGTCCCGGAGTAGTCGAACTCACAGGCCTGTCCGATAATAATGGGGCCGGATCCTATAAGCATTATGGATTTCAGATCTTTTCTTTTTGGCATTTCCGCATTCTTTTTTTGAAAAGGATTTGTGCGCCCAACCAGTTGCAGTGAGATACTTGCCGATGATTAGCGTCACGGGAGACTATATGTTCGGTCCACCAAAATTTCAAGGGAAACTCCCCTGCCCCACCCGGGTAGGTCTTGATCTTTATCCCAGCAAAACTAATCGAAACCGGAGTTGAACGGTGCTATGATCCGGGAACCAATGTGATGATCATTCTTTGTGAAGAGTCTCTACATGGCCAAAGGAAGCTGATGGAATTTAGGTTGAAAAACCTGGAACTCAGCAATTATCTCCGAGAATCCTGGGCCCTTGGTTGGCCCATGATCCTGATCATGTTCTTTCAGTTCTCCATAGGCCTGGCAGACGTCTATGTGGCAGGTTTACTAGGAACTGAAATCCTGGCCGCAGTGGGTTACGTAGGACAATTGTACTGGACTCTCATGATCCTTGCTAATGGGATCAGCGTGGGCACTGTGTCAATGGTTTCCCAGGCGTACGGAGCCAAGTCCTGCGATGGAATTGGGAACATATCAGCTAACTCACTGGTGATTGGAGCGGCTGTTGCTGGGTTACTTACGGTATTTGCTCAACTATTCCCAAATGCAATAGTGCGGCTGGCCGGAATGCCACGGGACATTCAGGATATTGCAGAGAATTTTATTCGGATCTTTTCCATTGTCCTCGTGCCTACTTACGTGATGATCATCACCGGGGGAGTTCTCAGATCGTCAGGCAGGGTTCGAATAGCCATGATAAACAGTTTTGCGGCCTCGCTGATCAACGTTATAGGCGATCTGGTGCTGAGTTTCGGTTGGGGGCCGGTCCCCGCCTTTGGATACATCGGTATTGCATGGGCTACGGCTGTCGGGACAACCTTTGGCATGGTGCTAAACCTTGTTCATGTATTTCGGGGTTACGGACGCATTACTGCACACTCGCTGCTGAATCCCATATCGCCATGCATAATAAACCTCTTGAAGCTCGGTATTCCCACGGTCCTTCAGCAGACAGCGTGGAACGTAGGCACCCTGGTGGTCTATTTTCTGATCGGGCAGCTCCAGGGAGGTGAAATCACCGCGCTTGCAGCAATGACTGCAGGCGTCAGAATTGAGGCAATAATTTTCCTTCCTATTTTCGCTTTTAACATGGCCTCGGCTGTGCTAACTGGAAATCGAATCGGAGCGGGAGACGTTGCTGGGGCCAGATCTGGGGCCAAAGCCACAGCGACACTTTGTTTGCTCATCATTCTGGTGCCTTCTGTGATTATTGGCACCTTCGCCCCGGAGTTGTCAGCGGGGTTGACCCAAGATCGCGCTGTTTTGGAGGAAATGACTAGGTACCTGAGGATAAACATGGTCAGCATGCCGTTCCTGGCCATCGGGATCTCGTTGGCCGGAGCTATACAGGGCGCGGGGGATACCTACGCAAGCATGAGAATGATTTTTGCCGGAATGTGGCTACTAAGAATACCCTTGATACTATCGGCAATATACTTCATTGGCGCTGGTGCAATTGGAATATGGTGGGCAATGACTATCTCCATCATTATAATGTGCGGTCTGTTCGTGAAGAGGTTTATGGGCGATAAGTGGATAGTAGCGTCAGTAGATAAAACGACTAAGACTCTTCTGTGGGAAGCCTGCATTGCAGGCGCTTCAGGCATTGCAGGAACTAACATCGTTCAGAATGAAAGACTCGAGGCTAAGTGAAACATGAACATTCTGGTGATCGCCAACCCAGTCGCCGGTATAGGCAAGACCGTCAAACGTGTCCAACAGTTATCCACAATATTGGAATCCAGAGGCCACAAGGTTGAAGTATTCCTCACTGGAGGGGCCGGGGAGGCATTGGAAAGAGCGAGTAAGATTGACGCGGTGGACAGGTTGGTAGTCGCCGGCGGAGACGGCACTGTAAACGAAGTCCTTAACGGACTACCTGAGCCGTCATGCGTCCCGATCCTGCACATGGCTACCGGTACCGCCAACCAGCTTGCCCAGCACTTGGGCTTGCCTAAACGTCCTGGACCTCTAGCCGGAATTCTGGAAAAGGGTTATGTCAAAAAAATCGACATGGGGCTGATCGGTAATCATCGATTCTTGCTTCAAGCTAGCGCCGGCTTTGACGCCTTGGTCACCCAGGTTGTTGACGAGAGCCCCAGGAGGTGTTCAGGCTACATGGCTTATGCAGTTCCCATCGTTAAGGCTGTGTTGCGCCGACGTCCGGCAAAACTCGACATATCGGTCAATGGAGGCGAGAGAATTGCCGGAGAGACGGTAATGGTAATGAAGGTCAGTCGCTACGGTGGCATACTTGTATTTGCCCACGAGGCCAGACTGGACTCCGGTCAATTTGATATCTGCATTTTTCAAAAGAATACAATCCCTTCCCTTCTCATGTATGCCTTTGCAGGCATCACACGCCTTGCTTCAATCATCCCTGGAATGACTCATCTGACAGGGAGCCGCGTGCGAATACAATCAAAGGTCCCTGTTCCGGTGCAAATTGACGGGACATATTCAGGAACTACGCCGGTGGACATCGAGCTAATACCCGGAATGGTTCGAGTGATGGTCCCTGCGAACACAGGGTGAGCGATCAGGCCAAACCGCTGACGCGTGCCCTCCTCAATCATCGCCAATAGTGCAAACCAAAGAGATTGTTGTCAGAACAGACCTTGAATCCCGATAAGGGTCGGGAGTTCGTGTTCCGACAATGGATTCTCTATTGATCAGAGAAATGAGCCTCCATACGTCTTCGTAGGGCAGCATGAATATCCTTTCCCGAAACATCTTTTTCGGCTGATAGCGTGGTGCTCTGTCCCGTTTCCAAGTTTTTCAGTTCGCTCTCTATCTCGAACCGGTCTCCCTTGCTTGTCACGGTGAAGATTAGAGCCTTTGACGCCCTGAATTTCTTGGCTACATCGTCCAATAGTTCTTTGAGGTTGCCTGTCCTGATCTCTTGTTTGTCTACGGCTTCTTTGATCTTGTCAGGACTCAGGATATCGAACTCCCTTTCCATGGAAGCCGTCGGTCGGATGGCACGGTAAGACGAATCTATAATTTCTTGGGCTAAAGGCTTTTGAAAATCCTTGAAGCTTAACAACAAAGCCATTCTGGGCTTCTCGGCCTCTTGAGTCGGCACTGGCTTTGTCGCCAAGGATTTCGGCGACATCAAGGTAAGTTGCGGCTTCTCCCATTTCTCTCCGCTTAACCCGACAATAGGCTCAGGAACGCCTTGCGGAAGCATTACTACCACTAGCAGCACGGCTGCCGCTGCGGTGGCCAGAGCAGTTACAGGGACTCGAAAAAGAGGAGCGAGCCACTCCTCAAAAACTGAAAACGAATTTGTGACAGTTTCCCAAACTGAAGAAGTCCTTGCTGGTCGAACAACACTCGCCTGCAGGGAGGATCTTGGGACGACAAGATTCAATGCCTCTGCCGCCGAGTCTTTCATGCCGCATTCTCTTAGCTGTTCCAGGCTTGTCGTCGCCCTGTCAATTCGTGATACCACATCGGCCCGCCCGGCAAACCTGTTTCTATAGAATTTAAATCCTGCTATGAGCTGAGTGAGTTGCAGTTTGTTCGCCTTGTATGCGTGAGCATCCGACAGATCCATGTAATGTTCCATAAGTCTGGGATCGTCGCACTCCTCGGAGGATGGCATCCTAAAAGTCCCTGTACCGAAGTGGGCGCTTATGTCTGAGTCCAGTGGAAGTTTTTCGACTGCTCGGAGCGGACAGAACCCTCGGCCCATCTTGTCTTCCATTCGCCGGTACTGCTCCATCAGTTCTTTTTCCATGTTTCCAAAGAGGCGCTTAATTTTGCCGAGTTCCAATTTCTCAGAGGCAATTTTTGAAAGAAGCGCCGAGGCCTGATCCAGATATTGCTGGAGGTTGTTCTGACCAACAGGGACGAAACCCAGCATATCCCTGGCATGTGAGAAAGGCACCGGCATGACATCTTCAGACGGAGGTCCATCGATGGATTTTTTCATGGGTAGTTCAGGAATATCGCTCTGCACAAGTTCAAGCTTTGGCATTTTTTCAGGGTGCAGCAAACCTTTTCCCGGTGACAATACATCGTGTTTGACTAGATCTTGGTAACTCTTGACGATGACGTTAACCGTTCCGGCTACGGCCATGTTGTAGAGGTACTGAGAGTCCTCTCTCACGGTCGCCCCTAACAGATAGTTTCGCCAAAACTTGTCCCCTGCACTCCACAACTGCCTCCAGGATTGCCCTGTAGACGCCTGTAGTCTATCGGCTGTTCTTGCCGCCAACCTGCAGATAAACTGTTCAGCGTCGAACCGACCCGTCAAAGGGCCTTCCGGGATGACCGGTGAAGGATCGAAGGGTTCCTCCGACAAAAACCGGCTTACCATCGATGCACTCGCGTTGATCTGCCTGTTGTACACTTTTGCCTTCAGGTAATTCTCCCATATAGTGTGTCCGAACCCCAAAGTAGAGCGGACGTGCTGGACAGAGCAGGCGTCGGCCGCTGCGTGAACCAAAGGACCGAGAAGTTGCAAGCCGACTATGTCCTTGTTGGGGCCGCGCACTTCCAGGGGTTCGTAGTGGTTGCACAAAAGATAAGAATGGTAGAATCGTGCGAGCACGTTCCATGGGGCGAACTTGGTCTGGCTTAAACCCTGGCTAAAATTCTTGCTCCACGCATCTGCATCCTCTTTCCAGCATGACTCAATCCGCTGGATAGCCAGGGAATTCTCCACATCAACCAGACCGCGTAGGTGCTCCGAAATGCCTTTTACCACCAGGGAGTCAAACCCCTTCATTGAGGATGTTGTGTAGGAATAGCCGCTTGCGCCAGGCCAGGAAACGTCGGTGTCGGGATATGGATTGATAAAATGATTAAAAGCCGTGAACATGTGAAATCCCAGACCGGTAATGTTGGATTTACCTCCTCCTGGAAGGGACTGAAAGGTGAGAGACAAGTCACCGAATTTGTCAGTGTGCAGTGATTCGAAACCCACCAGACGTTCCACGGCACTTTGTTGTGCGGGAATATCTTGCACCGACTTGTTCTGCCCGTAAGCAATCTCAAGAGTTTGTAACGCCGTCTTTTGATCCTCGTTCCCATATTTCTTGATATAGGATACTGCATCACAAACTACCCAGAAGTGCGATTTGCTCATCATCCTGGTTTCCTCCTACGGAACAGGTTCCACAGTCGGATTTTGCCTGGGACAACCCGCGTACAAGAATCAAATGATTCTCATCGTGTTCAATTGTCCAAGTCTACCTCGAACAGTACAGAAATCGTCAGTAAAAACATAAGCCAAACGCGCCAAGAATTCAACGATGTTGTTATACGCGGCGCATCGCTCTACCCCGACTGAATCCTGGAGAGCGCTAGTGGTTGGTGCCTCGTGGCTTGTTACTTTACTAGCCACTGGCCACTGATCACTAATCAACGTAGTGCTCGCTGTGTTGTCTGTTAAAAACGAATCATTCTCTGTGCGCTTAACCGGAACCCCCATCATTTCATGGGGACTCAAATTAAGCCGTTGTCTGTAAGATTCGCGGATACGAGCAATTTGTGACAAAAAAATTCAGCTATCCCAACAGACTCCGATTCCGAGCAACCTCATTGATTGAGGCGGTTTCATGCATCAATGGCGCTCAGCCGTGTAAGCCATTTCGATTGCGGCAGGGGAGGTACGAAACTGAAGGGTTCTCAGGAGGTCCGCCATCGAAACATCGTTTCCGTATGTTGAAGCGGACTTCAGAGAATGTCGTAATTGATACAGATCTCCTTTCAAACGAGGAAGCCTGCCGGTATGTATCGTCCGCTACGGATATCAACCTATGAACTTGACTTCGGACACACGCGTGCAGGCGCAAAAGTCTCGACTAATTCCCCGTTTGAAAAAATAACAAGTCATACCCGTCAAGGTGCTTCCGGCACGCCGGTTTGGTTTACCTTGGCAAAGGGAACCTGATATGGCATGGGTGGCGGTGGAGGCATTGGAGGCATCCACATCGGCATCGGGGCTACAACTATAGGTACTACCAGTGGAGGCGGTGGTGGAAAGAGGGGCGACGGCACACAGCATGGCCAGAGAGGGACCACGGCAGGCCTGCATACCGGTAATTGCGGGCCGCAGTATGATCCGGGGACGCCAAATGCGTGAGAAAAGGTGCTGATAGCTGCTGCGAAAAGAATCACTAATCCTAAACCGCATACCAAAGGTCGTCGCATCATACGTCGACTCCTTTATAAATTATAGCAATAATATATCATCTTTTCGTTAACTATTTTATAATATTATGTAATCAATGTCAATATATTACACGTTAATTTATTACAAAAAAGAAAGTAGTGACGGTCAATATTTGTCTGTGGCCATCAATCTCTTGCAGGTCGGAACGTTTCTCGAGACCGGTCAAGGCACTGCAAAATCACGTGGCTTTTTCCAGCTCAAAAGCATCGTGAAGAGCGCGTACTGCCAGTTCGGCGTATTTCTGTCGTATCACGCAGGAAATCTTGATTTCGGACGTGGAGATCATTTCGATGTTGATGCCCTCTTTTGCAAGAGTAGAAAACATCTTCGCAGCAACTCCTGAATAGGATCGCATACCTAGTCCGATTATCGAAACTTTGGCAATGTCTTCGGAACCGCTGATATCGTACGCACCCAAATATTCCTTAATGCCACGGCATATTTCCAAGCTTTTGCCCAAGTCAACTTCCGGTATGGTGAAGGTAATATCCGTCTTGCCTTCCTCACTGCTATTTTGAATAATCATGTCGACCACTACATGGGCGTCTGCCAAAGCCGAGAAGATTCCGGAGGCCACGCCAGGTTTGTCTTCGACACCCGATATGGTTATCTTTGCTTCCTTCGTGTTGCATGTAACTGCTCTAACTGACTCTTTTTCCATATCTGAACTCTCCTCAGTGACCAACGTGCCTTCGTGATCGTTGAAACTGGAGCGTACCACAAGGGGCACACGATAGCGCATAGCGAATTCAACAGCCCTGATAAACAGTACTTTTGCTCCCAGCGATGCCATTTCCAACATTTCTTCGTATGCTATCTTGTCTAACTTCCTGGCTTTAGTGGTGATGTGCGGATCGGTCGTATACACTCCGTCCACATCGGTAAATATCTCACACAGGTCGGCTCTTAGGGCGGCGGCGACTGCCACAGCCGAGGTGTCGGACCCTCCGCGTCCTAGGGTCGTGATGTTTCCCTCTTCGTCCACACCTTGAAATCCAGCTACAATGACGATGCGCCCGGCATCCAGGTCCGATGCTATGATGTCTCTCTTCACATAGCTGATCCGCGCAGTGCCGTGAGCGTTGTCCGTAACAACGGGGAGTTGCCAGCCGCAATATGAAGCTGCCTTGTAGCCCATAGCCTCCAGCGTAATTGCCAAAAGGGCAATAGTGACTTGCTCTCCGGTGGATACAAGTACGTCCAGTTCTCTCTCGTTGGGCGTAGAAGTGATCTTCTTGGCCAGGCCGATGAGCCTGTCAGTCTCTCCAGCCATGGCAGAAACGATAACCACCATGTCGTTTCCTTGATCCTTACGTGCGGCCACCCTTCGGGCCACGTTGTAAATCCGGTCAAGGTCTCCGACCGAGGTTCCCCCGAATTTTTGAACTATTAACGGCATGCGACAACTCCACCAGAGTCTTGGACATAGAACGGGGTTGGAAAGTGTGTCAAGCCAATCCATTCTGTGACCATATCTATTCAGTATGCTCGGGAATCTGAGACGCTGAGTTTAGAATCACTTATGAATTGTCCCGTCAGCCTGCACGTATTGTAATGATTACTTAAGGCCCTCGAGTATTGCCTCGGGCACCGACTCTTGCTGCGCAGTAGGCGCGTATGTTTCAATCCCAGTCCATGCACTGAGAGCTTCGGTAAACCTGTTTGCCCATGGTCCGTCGTCACTCCATTGAAAGACTATTTTTCTGAAACATTCTTTTTCGGCATATTGGATAACAGCCTCCAATACGGGATCTCCCGTAGGCGGCATTTTTTCGGCCCATTCGACTACCAGGGCACTACCAAAACTTAAGGGCTCTTCCAGCCCAATATCCTCAACCTGATCAGCATCTATCCTGTACAGGTCCGCGTGATAGACGGGAAAATCTCCTTCGAACCTGTTTATTAGAGTAAATGACGGGCTTACCACTTCGTCCGCAGACACGCATGTGGCGGCCGAGATGATCCCCTTAGCCAGCCGCGTCTTACCCGAACCCAAATCACCTTCAAGATAAATGACGTCCCCAGGCTCCAGAATCTTACCTATTGCCTCGCCCAGCATTATGGTTTGTTCTTCAGAGCATGTTTCGATTATCAGTGTCTTGAGCATATCGTATCCGATACTGGAAAAGAATCTGAAATCGCTCGTTGTTCGTGACGCGTGCGGTGAAATTCTCAGGCCGAATCTGTGATAAGATAAACTCTTTAAGTACTAACAAACCTCCCTTCGCGCAAGACAATAGACCGTCGGAATTTTGGGCGATCCCCATAACCTCATGCAGCGTGCCTTGGAACGAATTGCGCCCTGTTGTAGCTTGCGCGGATGCCCAGGCGAGATGTATCATATTATAGTTGGGCTGACGCGAAGCATTTCGCTGCTCATTGAAAAATCATCATTCCTGAAAGATATGGGTATGACTAGAAAATCAGTAGTCGCAGTTATTCGAACAAAACCAGGTTCTGTTATTCAGGATGTCGGGACGGTTATGGACAAAGCTTGTTTTTCAGATTACCTGGATCCGGCAGCGCCGGTAATACTCAAAGACAACATTTCCTGGCATTTTCCGTTCCTGGGCGCCAATACCACTCCCTGGCAATTGGAAGGAGTGATCTTGGCTCTCAAGGATGCGGGTTTCAGAGACATCGTGGCAGTCCAGAATGAAACTGTCGTCACGAACGCCTTCAAAGGGGAACGGCTCAACAAGTATGTGCCTATCTTTAAGAAATACGGGGTCCGGGTCTTATACAACTTCAGAAAGTCCGATATGCGCTGGATCAAATTCAAACCTAAAGCGAAGATGCGCGTTCTGGATGACATCTTTCCCGAGGGAATAAGCATTCCAGAGTATTTTATCGGAAAAAATATTGTTCATTTGCCCACGGTGAAATGCCACATTTATACAGGCACGACGGGTTCAATGAAAAACGCCTTCGGAGGTCTGCTCAACACAAGGCGCCATTACACCCATTCTGTCATCCACGAAACCCTTAACGACCTGTTAGAAATCCAGAAGGAGATTCATTGTGGACTGTTCTCCGTCATGGACGGCACGGTTTGTGGAAATGGACCGGGCCCCAGGACTATGATTCCCGTGGAGAAAGACCTGATACTGGCTTCCGGGGATAGTACTGCCATAGACGCAGTATCGGCATCCATGATGGGATTCGACCCAATGGGACTCAAGTTCATTCGCATTGCTCATGAATCAGGCTTGGGAACTGGACGCCTCGAGGAAATCGAGGTTGTGGGCGAAGACGTGTCCAAAGAAAGCTGGGGGTTTACAGTAGGTGACAATACCGCGTCATTAGTGGGAAAATTCATTTGGTTTGGTCCGCTCAAGTCGGTTCAAAGGTTCTTTTTTAGGACTCCCCTCGTCTACCTATTTGTTTTTGGGTCTTTTTTTTATCACGATTTCGTTTACTGGCCCTTAAAAGCAAAACCCCAAATGGAGGCCTTCAAGAAGACCAGCAAATGGGGAAAGCTCTTTGACGAATACCCCGAGTATTAGGCCCTTGCTAGGGCCCGATAGTTCCGGACTATGCCTCGCGAAAGAATTCACTATTAAGATGGTCGTTCAGTTCTTTCCGGACCTGTGTGCGTACAGTTTGGACATCGAACTGCCACCTTTCTACTTTCTGCAAGGCTTCGGTCTCCCAGGGGAGACGGTCTGCCGGCAGCTTCATACGAATGTCGCGCTCAAGTTCCCTGGGGACAGGCGATTGTAGGAGCGCCTGATAACGGCTCTTGATTCTCCTGACAATGTGCAGCAGATTGATCAGATCATCTCGAGAGAGTTGGCGGGGCTTAATGCGGAGACGGGTTTTTGGGATTAGGCACAGTTCTTCAAGAGGAGTGCCTTCTTTAAGCGCCTTGTTAATAAGTTGTTTCAAGTAACGGTAGTTGCTTTTGAAGTCACCGGGAGGTTCGGAGACTCCAGCGGCCGGATCGGGAAAAGACCGTAACATAACCATACCTCCTACGCTGAAAGTAAAACCTGAGAGCGGTCCGACTTCCCGACTCCCAGAAAACAATGCGCAGATAACATGCCCGCGGAGCTGAGTCAACAAGTAGTTTATGATTTCTTGTTATTATGTTGATAGAAAAATGGAAAATTATGTTTCAGGCTTCCCGGGTGTGGCCGGTCGGCGTGTAAAATCACTCACTCTTTCGCCCGGAAAAGCTTTCATAGCTTCCTGTTCTGCGAAGTGACCTTGTTCTTTACGCGTCGGTGGGAGAGCTTAACAGAATTCAAGAAACAGGTTTTTGTCGTGCGATCGAGAGAAATAGTCATACGTGGAGCGCGTGAGCACAATCTCAAGAACGTGGATCTTAACATTCCGCGGGACAAGTTAGTTGTTATAACAGGCCTTTCCGGTTCCGGTAAATCCACACTAGCCTTTGACACAATTTATGCTGAGGGTCAGAGGAGATACGTGGAGTCCCTGTCAGCCTACGCTCGGCAATTTCTTGAAATCATGGACAAACCGGACGTAGACCTGATCGAGGGTTTATCACCGGCGATCAGCATAGAGCAGAAGACATCCTCAAAGAACCCCAGGTCTACCGTTGGCACTGTGACTGAAATTTATGATTATCTTCGTCTCCTTTATGCGCGCTTGGGGGTTCCCCATTGTTGGGAATGCGGCAGGCCTATCAGTTCAATGACAATTCAACAGATGGTCGACACTGTGATGGCCCTTCCCAATGGCAGTCGCATTCATCTGTTGGCCCCTATTGTTAGCGGTCGTAAGGGCGAATACAGGGCGGAACTTCAACGACTGATGCGGGATGGCTATGTGCGCGTAAGAGTTGATGGGGAATTGCGTGATCTTTCAGAAGACATCCGCATCGACAAGAAGCGAAAACACTCCATTGAGGTGGTAATAGATCGCCTCGAGGTCAAGAGCGGCATTGAGAAACGATTGACCGACTCGATGGAGACCGCAGTCCGTTTGGGGCAAGGCACCGCGATGGCGGAGGACTCGAGGGGACAAGTCTTACTATTCAGTGAAAAGTTCGCGTGTATCGAGCACGGAGTGTCCCTGGGAGAGATTTCGCCCAGATTGTTTTCCTTCAACAATCCTTTTGGCGCTTGTGAGACTTGTGGGGGGCTTGGAGTGAAGATCCGATTTGATCCGGATCTTGTTGTTCCTAACTCAGATCTCTCGCTCAGAGATGGAGCCGTTGCCCCATGGGCGAATCGGCATTCCGTTTTTTTTCTGCAAATGATCGATGCGTTGGCAACACATTATGGATTCGACACGCGAACGCCTTTCCATCGGCTTCCGGAAACTATACAGAACATGCTGCTTTACGGTAGTGGAAGCGATGAAATTGATTTTTATTACGAAAGAGACGGGAGAAAGCATTTCTTTAGGAAGACCTACGAGGGTGTGATTCCTAACCTGGAGCGGAGGCATCGCGAGAACGAAGGGAACGATTCCGGCGATGAATTCGATCGTTTTATGAGTGCTGTGCCTTGCGCGGCTTGTGGCGGAGCACGGTTGAAAAGGGAGGCCCGTCATGTTTTGATAGGGGACATGCCCATCCATAAGCTGACAGCTCTCTCCGTCACGGGAACTTCCAGTTTCATGACAAATCTGAACCTCGATGAGCGCCGTATGGAGATAGGCCGCCGCATAATCAAGGAAATAAGGGATCGCCTTGGCTTTCTGGAAAAAGTCGGGTTGGGTTATCTCACACTAGACAGGTCCGCGGCTACACTCTCAGGGGGAGAGTCACAAAGAATCCGACTTGCCACACAGGTAGGCTCCTCGCTGGTAGGGGTTTTGTACATACTCGATGAACCCAGCATCGGCCTGCACCAGAGAGATAATCAGAGGCTGCTTTCAACATTGGTGGACCTGCGCGATCAGGGCAACTCCGTTCTCGTGGTAGAACACGACCCTGAAACCATTCTGAGCGCGGACCACATAATCGATATGGGCCCAGGCGCCGGTCGACTCGGAGGGGAAATAGTGTTTTCAGGGCCTCCGGAGGAGATCCTCTCGTCTGAAACATCTCTTACCGGCAAGTATCTGTCCGGCAGAGAGAGCATTTCCATTCCCGGTAGGCGGAGAAAACCGGGAAAGGCTCGGCTGATTGTGCGAGGAGCACGGGTCCACAACCTTAAGGATATTGACGTGACCATCCCCTTGGGTTTGTTTACGTGCGTGACCGGGGTGTCCGGTTCGGGGAAAAGCTCGTTGGTGATGGATTGTCTTTTCCGTTCTTTGTCGCAGAGCCTCTATGGGACCCGCATCAAGCCGGGTGAACTGGACAGGCTTGAGGGTGCGTCGTTCGTGGACAAAGTAATAGACATAGATCAAAGCGCCATTGGAAGGACCCCACGATCCAATCCTGCAACCTACACAGGCGTCTTCACCTTTATCCGCGAACTCTTTGCAGGTCTCCCTGAATCCCGGATGCGAGGTTACAAACCTGGCCGCTACAGTTTTAACGTCAAGGGCGGCCGATGCGAAGCGTGTCGCGGGGACGGTATCATCAAAATCGGAATGCATTTCCTTCCAGACGTCTACGTCAAGTGCGATGTTTGCAAGGGCCAGCGATACAACCGGGAGACTCTGGACATAAGATACAAGGGCAAGAACATATCGGAAGTACTCGACATGACTGTGAATCAGGCGGCTGAATTCATGGAAAACATCCCTTCCGTCTACAACAAACTCAGAACCATACAGGACGTGGGCCTGGGATACATCAAGTTGGGGCAACCAGCCACGACGCTTTCCGGAGGTGAAGCCCAGAGGATCAAGCTGTCCAAAGAACTGTCAAGACGCAGCACAGGCAAAACCCTCTATATTTTGGACGAACCTACAACCGGTTTACATTTTGCGGATGTCCGCAAGCTTCTGGATGTGCTTGAAAGTCTTGTAGACGCAGGAAATACTGTTGTGGTGATCGAGCACAATATGGATGTAATTAAGGTAGCCGACTATGTGATCGATCTGGGACCCGAGGGAGGAGACCAAGGAGGCAGAGTGATCGCCCAAGGCTCTCCTGAAAAGGTTGCGGCAACTTCAGGGTCTTACACCGGACTATATCTCGCCGAAGTACTCAAAAATGAGAGCGGTTACCGACCCTTCAGCGTGGGTCGGTAGCGTACGAGCCAATTACCAAGACCTGAGCCTGCCGCCTCAGCTTTTCACAGGAAAAGCGGATCCCCCACGCGCAACAACTCTTTGGAATTCGTCAACGCGTTCCTTTAGAACAAACCGCATCGGCAAAGGCTCAGCACGGGCTAACCGGTCTTTTCCTTCATCCCCATTTCTTGATCAATGCGTTTTAGTTCCTTGCGCAATATTTTTCCAACTGCGCTTTTTGGCAATTCTGTTACAAACTCCACGTACTTGGGAACCTTGTACTTCGCCAGATTCTGCTTGCAATAGTCTATAATTTCCTCGGCAGTGGCTGTTTGTCTCTCCTTAAGCACTATATATGCCTTAATCCGCTCTCCGGAATAGGCGTCCGGGACTCCAATGGCGCAACCTTCAAGAACCTTGGGATGAGCGAATAGAACCTCGTCCACGTCACGCGGATAGATATTGAATCCGCCGGAAATTATCATGTCCTTCTTTCGATCAACTATGCTGAAGTACCCCTGTTCGTCAAATATGGCGATATCGCCGGTGAGAAGCCACCCATCGCGAAGGGCTATTTCATTCTCTTCTGGACGGTTAATGTACCCCTTCATGATCTGCGGGCCTTTCATGCAAAGCTCGCCGGCCTCTCCAGGAACTGTGATTTCCCGGTTGTAGTCATCTACGTCGACAAGCTTAGCATCTGTGTTGGGTATGGGTAGCCCGATGGTTCCAAGTTTGGTTGTGCCGCCGTAAGGGTTGATCGTAACAACCGGGGACGTCTCGGTGAGGCCGTATCCCTCGCAAATTTGAGAGCCGGTCAAAGCTTCGAAACTCCTAATAGTGTCCATGGGAAGCGGGGCTCCGCCCGAAAAGCAACCTTTGAGCGAACCAATGTCATATTTCTTCAACTCAGGGAAATTTATCATACCGTTGTAAAGAGTGGGGACCGCGGGTAAGTAAGTGGCCTTGTATCTACTTATTGCCTCCAATATGCTCTTTGGTTCAGGTTTTGGGATCAAGACGTCCCCGTAACCGTAAAAAATTCCCATATTCATGGCTGTGGTCATGCCAAAGGAATGAAAAAAAGGCAGGCATCCTACAACGGTTTCTTTGCCATCCTCGAATTCCCGGAACCAGGAACGACATTGTTGCACGTTGCTGGACAGATTCCCATGAGTTAACTGGACTCCCTTGGACACACCGGTTGTTCCACCAGTGTAGAGAAGAAATGCCGTGTCATCCCAGGCCGCCTCATGGGGACTAGCTGTAGGAGGATAGGTTCTTATCAAATCCATGAACTCGTAGACATCAGGCGAGGCCGGTGTCTTCAGGTGCATACCTTTTTTCACGAATGGAAAGAGTTGTTTGAGAGGGAATGGGAGGAAATCACGGATATGGCAAGAAATGATTTTCTTTATGCCCGTTTTTCCCCTCAAATTAATCATTCTCGGGACCAGAACATCCAGGCTGACCAGGAATGTGGACCCGGAGTCGTTGTACTGGTGTTCCAGCTCTCGATCGGTATACAGGGGATTGTTCAAAACCACTATTGCGCCGGCCCTTAGAGATCCGTAAATCACGACCACGGTCTGGACCAGATTGGGCAGAAGCAAGGCCACCTTGTCACCGGGTTTTACGCCGAGAGCCGTAAGCCCTGCTGCGAACCTTGAAACCATGTCGTCCAGTTTCTTGAAACTCACTGTAGTGCCCTGAAAGAGCAAGGCCGGATTATCCGGAAACCTCTTGGCCGTGCGAGTCAAGGCGTCCGGAAGAGTGATCTTATCGAACTCTATTTCTGCCGGGACTGATTTGGAATATGATTTGAGCCAGATTTTTTCCATGAGACACTCCTTGTGATTGTGACGACTAGGAAATCAGCGCTCTGAAATTTTGAAAC
>JAPLJK010000108.1:0-6712 GCA_026388625.1 Deltaproteobacteria bacterium
AGCGCCTCATCCACCACGAGGATATCCGGCTCCACACTTGCAGCAACGGCAAAAGCAAGCCGCACCACCATGCCGCTGGAATAGGTCCTTACAGGCTGTTCGACAAAACCGCCGATATCTGCGAACGCAACAATTGATTCGTACTTCTCGTCAATCTCCTCTTGCGACAACCCGAGAATGGAAGCATTCATGTAGACATTTTCCCGGCCGGTGAATTCCGGATTAAAACCCGACCCCAGTTCGAGCAGCGCTGAAATACGGCCCCGAGCCTCAAATGTGCCGGTGGTGGGAGCGAGCGTCCCGCAGATGACTTGGAGCAGCGTGCTCTTGCCGCTGCCGTTACGGCCGATGATGCCGACGGTCTCTCCTTTTGCCACATCAAAAGACACATCCCGCAAAGCCCAGAATTCAGAGTGATAGCACTTCTGGGGAATCGGACAAAATTTGGCAAGATTCGCCCTCAGGGAATGCTTGAGGCGATCCTTGGGATTGTTCCACAAGAGGTAGCACTTGCCGAGATCGCGCGCACTGATGGCAATATTGTCTGAATTGCTCACAATCGCTTCCAAACGGCCCACGTGTTGCTCCGGTGAGCCATGATCATGGTGAAACAGGGAATTCCTCGATAAGCACGAATCACCTGATGATACCCATTTCTACGAGAAAACTCAGGCACATAGAAATAACCTTTGAGATATCTTGATACGCGTTTGCAAGGTCTTCGCAGTCATAGACCTGAAAAGGGCTTCCTCCCGGTAGGCCGTTTGGGTATCGCGTCGAGATATAGAAACGGTCCAACCTTTTTGCTTCTTGGGCGATCCCTTGAAACCGGCTGTCGGAGTCTATTAGTTCCAGTGCCATTTCGTGGAGTGAGTGTCCGAGCACTTTTCTCTGTCCCATAGCGTAGAGGCAAGCCTTAATAGCCTTCTCACCGGATTGCTGGGCAATAAAGCAACCCTTGTCAAAAAAACGCCTTTCTTCCAAAGCCCACTCTACGAACCGGTAATCATCCTCAGCCTGCAGAAACCAACGCAGGGCTTCTCTATGAGGGGATTTCATAGAGTACCTTCCCGCTGCTCACTACGTCCTGGAGAAAATACGTCTCTTCCAGCATCGCCTCGAACTCTTGGGGAGTATATGCCAGAATATCCACCGCTCGAGGAAAAGACCAACTCATGTAAAGCTCCGCCAAGCGGTCAAAAAAACGCTTGTTCGTATCATAAACGATGATCAAATCTACATCGCTGTGCTCATCGTGGTGATCCGTGGCCATAGAACCGAAAAGTATAATCTTGATCGGATTGAACGGAAGGAACGTGGCTACTATGTCTTTTTCGTTCACGTAGAATATCCTTGTGAAAAGACGGACATCCCTCTCAACTATTTAACGGCCGATCTCGAATATGTAATATTTTTTCAGGAGATTTCAGTTACCAACGCGAGGACACGGTCATTTCACCTGATCTTTATGATCGGTTGGTTGGGATGATCCGGGTTGGGCAATACTCGGCCCTCGCGGCAATCAACGTGCAGATCGGTCTTTTCGAGCGCGGTTTGGCCTATGAGAACCTCGTCACCCAGCACAAGGCATTCTTCGTAGACTTTGCGGCCAAGGATTTCCATCAGAACCGGCTCAGTAACATCCACCTCTTCCCGGCGTCCGTCCGCGTACTGGGCAACCTGGCGAAAAACACGGGCCAGGCCCAAAGCATCCGCTACAAACTGAGGCAAAACACTGTTGACAGCTCCGGTGTCAACCATTGCCCGCGTCTTAACTGTTCGTACGTCCTCAGATTTTCCAAGACCACGTCTCACCACAGCCTGGTCCATTGGATTTGTAAGAGTAACTTCTATTCTGACTTCCCCCATCTCAACACCTCCCGTGTGACTCCGGACAATTGTGAGCTGTACTATATGACATCCGCGAAGGCCTTTTTGGTCTTCATGAACCAGTAATACCCGAGTTGCATGACGATCAAGGAGAGGACGGTTATGGATATGAGCCACGTCCAGTCCGGCCATTGACCCCATAGCAGCGTGCGCCTTGCATCTTCGAGAATCCAGACGAAAGGATTGACCTCCATCAAGAACCTGACATCCTCAGGCACTGCCGACGGTGGGAAGAAAATTCCGGATACGAAGAACAGCATCTGCACAATCACCCCGACCGGCTGGGCTATGTCCCGTATGAACACTCCCGTGGATGCCAAGAACCAACTTACACCAAGCGTCAGAGCGCACACGGGGATCAGAACAAGGGGAAACAGGTAAATTGTTACCGGCCAAGTCGGAGAGAACAGAAGAACGGCCGGCAACAAAATGAGCAGGCTCAAGCCCCCGTTAATGAGGCTCGAACCCAGTGCAGCCACGGGAAGAATCTCCAGGGGGAAGACAACTTTTTTCACGTAATTGGGATATTGCAGGATCAAGCCGGACGCCCTTGATGCGCACTCCCCAAAGATGTTGAACACGGTCATGCCGCAAAACATGGTCATGGCAAACTGGAATTTGCCCTCATCCTGTCCTACGCCCCATTTGGCTTTGAAAACCACGCTGAAAACGAACGAAAATACTGCGAGCATCATCAGCGGAGTCACAAAAGACCATACCATTCCGAGGTACGATCCCTTGTAACGACCGACCACATCACGCCAGGCAAACTGCTTGATGAGATTGCGGTGTTTATATAGATTTCGCGCTGTTTGGAACATGCTCATTGGCGAAGTGGCGTGATTCATGATTTGACCGGCTGAGTCCATAGCGGTCTTTCCTGTATTGGGTCGTATTATGAATGGCCGTAGGGCAAACCATCTTGTGTTCGGAGCGAGCAGATCGCGTTAAATTGTTGGCCATGGCACAGCAATTGTTTCCTGCATGTCTTCCAATCGGCTGTGATATTGAACACAGCTTCGCTCCATTATGTCATCATAATATGTTGGTATCACACCGCATTCTGTTTTTTGGCAGAGTTTCTGTGAGGCGATTTTGTTTTTGGCTTTTCACGCCATAAAAAAATACCGGTCAAATGCTCCAGACTATTAATTCCGGTCTATTTTTCATAACTGATTCAATGTGTAACAAATTTTGCACTTCTGGTCAAGACTTCCCGCACACCTGCACCCAGTGGTTTTCGGGTCATTCAGCATTAACCGGTGGACTCAAAGCGAAAAAAAATCAGGATCAGGTCTGTTGACACAACATCCAACAAGCCCTATAGGTAGTTGTTTCGCGGCAATGAGGTTCAAGGGTATAGAAATGGGACAAAAGAAGAAAGGAATTTGTTATGGATACTGATTTGAAAAAATATTGCGATCTGGCCGTGGACAGTGGGGCCACCCATTCCAAACAAATCAATCCAAGCACGGTAACCACTGCACCTTGGGTCCGTTTGAAATGTCAGTTTGGATGTCCGGGTTATGCTAAGGGATATTGCTGTCCGCCTCATACTCCAACAACTGAAGAGACCCGAGCTATCCTGAATTGCTACCAGAGAGCAATTCTATTCCATATAGAGCTGCCTGACACGCCGGAGAGACAAAAGCACTACCAAAAATATCTGCAGTCTTTGGTCGAGTTGGAAGGTATAATGTTCAAAGATGGATATTACAAGGCATTTATCTTTCTTGCCGGGCCTTGCCGGCTGTGCAAGAAATGTGGGGCAGTCGAGGGGAAAGCCTGTGAGTTCGCCCTAAAGGCTAGACCTTCCATGGAGTCTTGCGGCATTGATGTGTATCAAACGGCTCGTGATAACGGTTTTTTCATGCAGCCCCTGCATGAGCGAACAGAGACAAATAATGATTACTGTCTCATGCTGGTTGACTAGGAGGCTGTCGCGTAACGCTTTACATTTTCCGTGGGGTGCGAACGTCCGCTGTTGTATTATTGGATTGACCGCCGACCCAAGGTTGTTTTGATGATCAATCTACAATAAATTGTTCTAGGGAGGTATGAATAAAGAATCGTGGAAACCATTGAAACCCGTATTCAGGAGCCGCTCAACGTAATCAAAAGATCTTTTGAGGTAGGTCTTTTTTGCTCTGAGGATGCTGAGGGTGTCGTACGTCTCTTCCGGTCTGTACACGGCGAGGATTATCCCATCAAAATATTCTATGATCCAGTCAAACTCATCAGAGCCAATCAGCAAGGAGACTATTATAGTATTGTTGGGAGGTCCTCAGGCGGGGAAATCATAGGTATTCACAACCTTTTCCGCTCAGCCCCCAGTCGAGCAGTGTATGAATGGGGAGTTGGTCTGGTCCTCAAGGAATGGCGGGGTAAGGGTGTCTCGGAAGTTATTGAACAGTTCATGATTGAGCAAGTAGTTCCAACATTAGGCATGCACACAGTCTTTGGTGAACCGGTAACCAACCATGTACACATGCAGAAGCAAGGGGCCAAATATGGATTTCATGAAACGGCGCTGGAAGTCGGGTTGATGCCCGGAGAGGCGTATTCAGGCGAGGGAGTGACCTCTCACAGGGTGAGCACATTGTTGTTTTTTCGTCTATACAGGAACATTCCCCAAAAAATCTTTCTACCAAACCCCTACAACGAAGCTTTGAGATTCCTGTATGGAAATTTCTTGTCGGGTCGCACTTTTTCTGAATCAACGGACATGCTTCCCCGTAGCACTGTGTCCCAATCTAATATGGAACTCTTCCATTTTGCAAAGGTAGCACGTATAGCTTTTCATGAAACCGGTTCTGACTTTGCTGAACGTATATCGGACCTGGAATCCGAAGCAGTGGAAAAAGGATTTGTCGTCATTCAGGTATGGCTGAAACTCACCTCACTTTGGATAGGGGAGGTAGTGAAAGTCCTTCAAGCAAGAGGTTTCTTCTTGGGTGGGTTGCTTCCCCAGTGGTTCGATGATGATGGTCTCTTGATGCAGAAGGTCTTGTTCATCCCTGATTTTGAGTCAATTCAGCTTTATTCCGATCATTCTCGGCGAATACGAGACCTCGTGAAATCCGATTGGCAGCGATTATGTGGGTAGTAGATTTCTTTGGGTAGACCGCTACGTAGCAAATGGTATCAGTTCCAGCAACTTACTTAATAACATGGCTCTGTTTTCATTAATTGTTGGGCCGAGAATTCAGACACCCCAAGGTTCCACCCTGATTCCTGTCAATGTGGAGGATGTGAACGGTTATGTTGATTTGGCCAGAAATGAGTTTGGCTTAGCGGGCGAAGAGGCAAAAAGATTGATGAAATCCTTGATCTTACTTTCCGCACCATTTGTGGGGCATAAGAGATGATTTACTTAGGGGAATAAAATTTCCGCGACCAGAAAGGAGTATTGCCATGTTGTCAAAAGTTTCCAGATACTTAAAGCTGGCATTCTTTGTCTTGTGCGTTTTGTCACAAATTTTGTTTCACCCAGCCGCCGAGGCTTGCACCGGAATCATGTTGCGCACTGCTGATGGGGGAATAGTACATGGCCGCACGCTTGAGTTTGGTATTCCCATTGACACATCGATAGTGGTTGTCCCACGCGGCTACGAGTTTGTAGGGAAAGCGCCTGGGGGTCCCGGACTTAAGTACAAGGCAAAATACGCCGCTGTCGGTTCGATTGCATTTGACTATTTGGCGATTGCCGACGGCATGAATGAAAAGGGTCTGGCGATTGGGGCCTTTTACTTGCCGACTTTTGCAAAGTATACTGAAATAACTGATGTGAACCGGTCCAAGGCTCTTTCTCCGCTAGATTTTACGAACTGGGTCCTGTCTCAGTTTGCGACGGTTGGAGAAGTTCGGGCAGCAATCGAGCGAGGCGAGGCCGTTATTGCTCCGACTGTACTGGAGGGTTGGGGAACTGAAGCGCCTCCTCTTCATTATGCCGTGTATGATAGCAACGGGGCTTGCCTGGTTGTTGAACCTGTCGATGGGAAATTGAAGATCTATGATAATCCAATTGGTACCTTGACGAATTCACCAACTTTCGACTGGCACCTCACGAACCTGCGCAACTACCTGGCGCTTAGCCCCATCAACGTGCCTCAAGTAGATATCGATGGCGTCAAATTGCAGCAGCTCGGGCAAGGGGACGGCATGCTTGGGCTGCCCGGCGACTATACGCCTCCATCGCGATTTGTGCGAGCCTCATTCTTCAGTGCTGCGGCGATCCCTTCGCCTAACGTAGATCTGGGCGTACAACAAATTTTTCACATCCTCAACAATTTCGACATTCCTTTGGGCTCATCACGCCAGAAGGACGGAAAAGTTTTCCATTCCGATTTTACCCAGGCAACCACGGCCCGTGACCCGAAGAATCTATGCTATTATTACAGGACTTATGATGATCAAACCATCCGGATGGTGGATCTGAACAAGTTCGATCTTGATGCCAAAGAGGTGAAAAAACTTAACACAAAAGGCTCCCAGCCGATTGTGGACATGTCGAATCAACTGAAATGATTGTCCATTAACCGGCATTTCGTTTTCCCGGTCATTGGAACTTATGGGCAGGTTTCGCCAAACAAACACGATCACTGTTGTTGTGTTATATGGAATGGACCAGATAAATAACCCAGCTAAGATCTTAAAACATGAACAATCAATATCGGATTAAAATCGGAGGAAAATGATGTCTCGAAGGATAATGTCCGGTGCTCTATGTCTGTCAGTAATACTTCTGTGGTCACTAATTGGATTTTCGGAACAGGCCGAAAATCAGGCGTCTACCTTCTTATCGGAACCTTCCGGTGGTTTC
>JAPLJK010000061.1:0-22975 GCA_026388625.1 Deltaproteobacteria bacterium
TTTAGCGGATTACAACACCGGTCCACCTCAAAACAACATCCTTGGTCCTGCCACCCCGCGGCCCCTATCAAGATCGCGATCAGTAGGCTCACCCAGATTATGAATCTCTGTTTCTTCATAGGATTGATTTCGAATTTACCCCTTTCCCTTTTTTGAAATCCGGTTTCAAACTCACAGTTGAACATTACGACCTTTGACTAAGCTTGTCAAGCCCTGACTCAATGCCAACCCCGTCAGCCCAACACTGTTCTTCTCAACTTCATACTGAGCCCCAAGACCTCGATACGGAAATACAAGGAGAGGAATAACCCCATGGTTTAATCTCGGCACCTGAAAATTAAATATCTTCCCGAAGGACATACATGAATAGATCCATAAAAGCCTCGGCTTCTTCGCGAGTGAAGAGGGATGCTGAGGCCGCCAACACGAGATTGAGCCGTTTCAGAAAGGAATAAACTATCAAGACCAAAGGCGTGCTTGTCAGGTGTTTATATCCTGTGCCATGTATTTCGCTTATACGGGAGTCCCTCACATCGGTAGGATAGGAATCAAACGTGGGCTTCCCATTCTTCATCACCGGCCACACAACACCCAGGAGTGTTATTGCGATCGAGTACTGATGTTTCTGAGTTACATAATGCACTATCTTGCGCCTCACCTCGAACGGCAATAGACTTGCGCAGGCAATCATCCTTGCAACGTTTTTGTGCTCCGTCAAGTCCATCTGTTTCCGAAGCTGCCTAATTCGGGAAGTTGCCAGCGAACGAACCAGTTGCTTAGGATCCTTTCTATCATTGGAATTGGACTCAAAAAAAAAGGCGCTCACGTTGTTCGAGTGGTCTAGGCTTTGGTATCTGTCCCTTATGTTCACAGTCAAGGCCGTGGTAACCGTGCCGGTTTCGACGTTTCGTCGCTTGTTCCATCTGTCTATCGCGAGATTGCTGGCCGCTGCCAATAGATCGATAAGGGCTTGGCCTCTTTTTTGCGTGGACATGACCAAGCGAGCTGTCTCCTCCACAGTGAAAAGTCTCTTGATGTGATACTGTTTCTGATCTTTCGGTATCCCTGTGCCGCTAGGCAAAGCGGGCTTCCAAATCAAAGGCCTAACGGCCAATCGAGCACTGTTAATCATGTCGTCCCATTTGCCCTTCCTAATCTTCACTGTTCTCTTTCTGGAAGTGGACAGACCATGAGTCTTAAGGCCAGGGAAATCCTCCCTGATGCCGGTTAGCAATTCCCTGTACTGCAAGACGCACTGTCTTCCGAACTCCGAGGCCGTAGCCGCATCGAAGACTGCATGATGAGTGACTACAACTGCGATACGGTGGTCTTGTGAGATCCTCACAAAGTGGACCTCACCTGGCAACTCCTCGAATAGATCCCAATCTCTGTCCAGTCTCGGAGCGAGATGGCTTAACACGGCGTCAAAAATAGGGGTCGAGGCTTCGTGATCCTTCAAATCGGATACGCTTACCGGAAACTCCACATCCGGATTCGGATGCCAGTACAAATGATGCCTGCCGGTTTTCCTGATCTCTTTGAGACAACTGCGTAGTTGAGGAAACCCCTCGAGAGCCCCGATCACACATGGCCTTAACAAGCCCTCGTCTACAGGGCCTTTAATCTCGATGGCAGTCACCAGCAAATTCTTTGTATTGGAGTAACTGGCCAGAGCGATCATCTCGGAGTTCGGGTCCAGGAACCTTGAGGTCTTTTGCATTTCAAACCCTTTTATACAGATCGGATTTTTTCCCATGTTGTGATCTCTGCCGCCGTGCCGACCATCAGGCCCGGCTGAACGGTCAGATCAGCAACGCGGGCCTCCAAAGGGATTCTCGACCAGAACGTCTGCAAGCAGGTTCACAAAGCGTTCGGCTTCGGTTCTGGTAAAATGGCTTGCTGAGGCTACGAGTTGAAGGGTCAATCTTTTGCGGAAAGTGAATGCACCCAGAATAAGAGGGCAGCGATATCCCATCTTGTACGGCATCGTATGAAATTGAGTCAGGACTAACTCTCCAACTCGTGTCAGATAGGAGTCCCCAGTACGCCGCCCGCCTTTGGTTTCCGGCCACAATATACCGAACGGAGCCATCAGGATCGGGGTAAGGGGCGTCTGGAATACGAAATGGACTATTCTCTGTCTTGCTGACAGTGGGAGGACCCTCACGGCATCCGCCAGACTACAGCCCGCTTGCCAAGTCCTGACGTCAAACAGAGTGTCCAATTGCTCCTGCCGCTGTCCGGCCACCGATCGGGAATACAACTCCGGATTCGTCCGATCAGTGGGACTCAACTTCAGAACAATGGCCGACGTGTTGTTCGGAGCTTCAGGTTCTCCGAATCTGCCCCTCATCTGTACTGAGACACAAATCACTGTGTTGCCAGGTGGGATATTCAGAGAGGCATTCCATTTGTCCACTGCTGTGCCCATACCACCGACCAGGGCATCCATGAAGGGACTCCCGAACCGGGATGCATTCTTCACTACACGATCCGTTTCTTCGGGCGTCAGGACAGATTTGACGTAATGTGCGCCCACTTCCTGCTGTTTTCCGCTTCCCTTTGGAAGAGCAGGCCTGCTGATGTACTGGCTAAGGAAATTGTGGCTAAAGAAGAGGGCATCGCGCCATCTTTGCCTTTTCAGTTCAACCAGTTGCTTTTTCGCGCTCGATGTATAGTCGGACTCATGGGCCCATTCGGGCTCTTCACCGGTCATGATCTCGTGGTAGCGCGCGAGAAGTTCTTTGTAGAATGCTGACAGCGTCCATCCGTCGGCAGCGGCATGGTGTGCTAGGGTCAGAAGACTACGGCGTCCGTCTGCAAGACGAATCAAGTGAAACTCAGTAGGCACGGTACGCAGGAGATCCCAATCCTTCTCCAGGCTCTGACCGAGGTGGAGAAGCAACGAATGCTGAGAAGGGAGTGAAGAATCAGAGGTCTCCAGATTTGACAGTCGTAGTTGAGGTTGGAAATCCGGATCTAAAACCCAGACCAGGCGTCGTTCCCCTTGGATCCTCGATTCCCTAACGCCGCTCGAAAATTCCGGGAAACCGCGCAAGACGTTCTTCAACGCCAAATTCATGGCTTCGGTCGAGATTGGGCCTTCGAGATCGAAGCCGGACAACATGATGTTTTTGGCTTCAGGATAGTTGGAGAAAACCCACAACTCCGAAACGCCATCAAGCACTCTGGGCAATTCTCCAAACATCCTGTCTTTCATTTTTCCTCTGTCAGTGCCGAATCATGGCATATATAACATATTTCAATCACGGAGACAATTCAGTAATTGGGAAATGGCGTTCAGATGAAATGAGTTTGCCCGGCCATTGATCGGTATGCTATTGTCGATTGTCCCCTCGTCACATATAGTAACGTGGACACACGGCGAATCATCGGTAATTGCCCGTCTCGTGAACGGGCACGTTCAGTCATCGTTCCGCTGCTTCCTTTTTTCAAAGCGGCGGGCGCAAGGCCGCTTGAGGCACCTATATATGCAAGTAAAAGATAAGCTGGATCTTTCAAACAAGAACTTCCTCGATGTGGTGGTTGATCATCGTCGATTACTGGTCGGTGTAATAGTTTTCTCTACCGTACTATTGTCAATACTGGCACTTGGACTGACGACAGATCCGACCCTCAAGTCCGGCCTGGATATCACCTCAGAAGCGTACCTTCAACACGAAAAATATACTGAAATTTTCGGAAACGAGGAGTTCATCCTTGTGGCGATCAAGAACGCCCGTGGGGCTGGAGATTCCGGATTCCTGTCAGTTCTGGAGATGATCACTCAAAAGCTGGAAAAGTTGGACAAAGTGGTAGAGGTGGTGAGCCTTTCAAACATTCGAATTCTCCAACAGCGAAACGAGCGCTATTGGACCTACCCCATCCTGCTCACAAGCGACGGTTTACCCCTACTGCCGGACAAATCAGAACTGGATAACATCCGTAAGGCGTTACCCGTAACAGATTTCTTGCTGTCAGACGATCTCAAGACCTTCGGGATACTGGTCCGGATAAACGACCAGTATAAATTTGACCCGGATGTAATTCGATCACTTGTCGGGAATATTGAACAGATAGTCGGAGACAACATACCACAGGGTACGGAGTATCGAATAGTCGGAGCACCGCTCATACGGCAGGCGATAGTCAAGTACAGCATTCAGACCGGCGTTTTCTTTGGGATTATCTGCTTGATCATTGCCACAGTGGTATCTGTCTACATCTTCAAGAGCCTCAAAGTGACCGCTATCACCAATGTGATCCTCGTCGTCTGCGTCGTATGGGTCCTGGGACTCATGGCGGCCCTAGGAATCCCGTTGAATTCGACCACGGCCCTTTCCTTCGGATTCATACCTCTCACGACGCTAGAAATTGTTATTCACATGCTCGTTCGATACCATCAGTTCCACCAATCCGTCAGAGACAAGACCGGCGCTATTAAGCAGACTGTCCGGTGGTTGGCTAGACCGTGCCTGATTTGTTCGGCCACAACAGCAGTAGGCTTTGGAACCTTGATGATCGGCTCTATCCCTATGGTTCGGCAACTGGGATTCATAATGTCAGTGGGTATAATGATCTCGTACTGCCTGGCTATGATTCTTACCCCTGCTTTCTTCATGGTGCTGAAATCTCTCAATACTCCTGATTCTTCAGGCATGCTAAGAGATGGGTTGGACCAAGTCCTTCGAAAAATCGAACATTCGATTTTCAGATATTATCGAATTATTGTGGCAATAGGACTTGTTTTGACGGTGTTTCTGTTTGCCGGCACACCCATGATCAGAAGCGATATCCAGTTGTTGCGCATGTTGTCCGACTCCACCAAAGAAGTCCAGGACATCAAATTCATCGAAGCAAATCTCACACTCGTCAATAGCCTGGAACTACTGCTTGAAGCCGATCACAACGCCTTCAAGAAACCGGAAGTGTGGAAAAAAGTTTGGGAACTTGAGAAACGCCTCAAGGAAATGCCAGAGGTAACGAGTATAGATTCTTTTCTCCCGCTGCTGGACTATTTGAACAGTGTTGTTGACCCGACTGCCAAACCTTACACGGAATTGTTTGCAAAGCCACGACTCATTCCCGAACTTCTGGCCATGATGTCGATGAGTGAAGAAGGCAAGCGGGTAATAAGAAGGTTCATGAACGATCGCTTTGATCGGTTGCGCATCTCAGTGCGCATCAAGAATTCGCCGGGAGTTCCTATCGGGCAGACGATTGAGGAGGTTCGAGCCACAGCCGCTTCCGTTATGCACGGCATTGCCGGGGCGTCCGTCACGGGCGACCTGGCAGTTGTTGCGGGACAGACCGCCGATCTGATCACGGATCAGATCAAATCAATGGCGATCGCTTCGGTGCTTATCACGCTGTTGATGATGCTTCAGATGGGTTCATGCGTCCTGGGACTCATAAGTTTAATCCCGAACATTCCTCCAGTGGCTGCCGTCTTTGGAATGATGGGGTGGTTAGGAATTTCTCTTGACGGAGTCACGGTTTTCGCGGCCACTGTTGCCATCGGCTTGGCCGTTGACAATACTATTCATTACCTGACCCAGTTGAAGAGAGAGATAAGGATGAACACCAGTCAGCCCATAGAAGAATGCGTGCGCCAAGCCTATCGGCTTACGGCTAAACAGATTTCTTCATGGGCTAGTGTCATCCTCATGGGATTCTTGGCCCTCGCGATTTCACCCTTTAGACCCGTCGTGCTGTTCGGTATTCTGGGGTGTTCAGCTATCTTTCTGGGCTTGTTCGGGGACCTGATTTTCATACAGTCCCTCATTCTTGCCTCTTCTACGATCAGGAATTCCATAAAGAAACTCATCGACAAGGAAATCGCGGCGGAACATTCTGCTTTTCGAGCTTAAGTGTTGATTCCTTCCGCAGCAAGCGCTTTTAGTATGTAACGAGTCCCCTTCATCTTGAACTCCTGTCACGTTTCACGGTACATGATCAATGTTCATTTCGCCACCTGGTACATTCCACATGGTTTTTGTTTTATTCGTTTTATCAATTGAGACAGTTGATCCTGAACGTGTTTTTCATTTTCAAAACCAATGGCACCCACGAGATAATGTCCCTTATGAGCAATAATGACCTTTCCTTGATAGGGATCTTTTCCCGTCAACGTGTTGGGGCCGAACTGAGATGAAGTTCCCATCTGACAAACCCCTTTTCTGGACAAATCCTCATGATAAAGTTTTAGCGAACGAATAGCTTCCTGAGAATTTTCAAAAACAGCTATGAAGAGATTAGAATCTCGACTAAAGGTTTCAGACTCACCCTTTGCGTTTGCGTCGTCCGTCTCGATATAAGTTGCTTTGAAACCTCTGCCCAGGAATTGATGCCCTAAAAGCCCTTCGGGGAAGTATTCAATGGAGCCGGATTTAATTCTACTCTCGGGGAAATATGAGATCTCCCTGGGAGGCTGCGAATTATCAGCGATCCTTGAATCTACCGCCATTGCCAATTGTTGCACATCTGAGGAACTTGAGCCTGTTGACTGGAGAACAACGAAGTACTTGCCCTTATAGAAAAAAGCGTAATGATCCCCCACAGAGGAATCCAACCCGATACCCGCCGGCCTGTCCTCATTCCTGAACCTTGAGAAAATCCCAAAGGCTTGGAGCACATTTCCCATGTCATAAATGTCCAAATCTATTTTTTTCTCACGGGTTTTTTTGTCTTGATAAGTCGCAAAGACGGATTTTTCAAAACCGTATTGGAGAAACAGGTCCGCCTGACCGTCAATATGCTCGAACAAGGTCTGTTTTGTAAACATTTCAGCGGCATCTCTCTGGACCCATTCTTCAGGCATGTTTTTCGGGAGCAAGGTTTGAATAAGCTCCGCTTCAGAGAAAGAACCCCAAGGAATAAGAATGCACACCAGCAAAGACAACCCAATGAAAGCATTGTGAATTGCCATATTTTCCGTACCCATTCTTGGTTTCTACAACAACATTGTATGCACTGACCTCAACTGTGCGTGGATATCGAGTCCTCTGCGGCATCTTACAAAGCAGGATGAGCACTCGGCGCATTGTCTGATCTTTTGCCTTCTATCTTCATCATCGAACATTTCGTGGACAAGCCTGTCATCTTGATACGCATCGCGATACATCACTGCTCTCAGGAGATCGCTATGGGCGACCCCATGCGGACAAGCTCCAATGCAACCTCCACACATCGTACAAATCCTGCCGTGAAGGTAGGAGTGATACTGATCTAGTCTGCCCAAATCCTCCCTTGATAACTCAGTTCCCATGACAGCCGCACATTCATCGATTTGCTCAATCGTTGTTACACCTGGAATAGCTGTCGAGATATTATGATCCGTCAGCACAATTCTTAGGGCTGCCTGGTGAGGGCTCAGACTACCTATCTTTTCAGTCTTGTAGCCACCTGCCTGGGTCTTCATGGCCACAACGCCTATTCCTGATTTTGCTGCTATCCCAACGGCCTCCTTTAACTCGTTGGAATGAGTAAAATTGTAGGAAACCAAAGCGACATCGTGGACACTCGATTTTGCTCCCTCTCTCAAGAGAGAGGCCATGTCACTGTGGCTAGAAAAACCGTGAAAACGCACTTTCCCCTCTTTTTTCAGTTTCTGCATGAATTCAAATGCCTCAGGGTTAGCAACCTCCTCAGGGGTTTGCAGCGCATGCCACAAGAGCACATCGACATAGTCGGTTTGAAGGCGCCGAAGACTCGTCTCAATAGACTCCCGATTTTCCTGTTCTGTCGGCTTGAAGCGTATCTTTGTCTGTATCAATACCTTATCCCGCTTTCCCCGAAAAACTTTTCCGACCATCTCTTCATTCTTGCCAGCCATGTAGACATTTGCCGTGTCATAGAAATTTACCCCAAGATCGTAGGCACGATGAAGCACGGCTGGATCGCTGCAGTTCATCACCCCCATCGCCACGGCTGTGACCCTCAATCCAGTCTTTCCCAATATCCTATATTCAGGAGTCACCATTTTTTCTGTTTTTGCCCAGGTAGATCTAGCGTTCAAAAAAGGAGCAACCGCTACACCCAAGAAGGCTGATGAAGCACTCGTTATGAATCTGCGCCGTCCTATTTTTGTAAAAAACATGATATCTCCCTCACGGATTTGAAGACTATTTTAGCGATACCCCCGGCTGGCCAGTGGTGGCGTAGGAACTCTTGTGAAGTCTTTAGGAACTCGTTTTCCTCGTTGCGTGCTTGGATCTACTAAGAAAGGACGGTCCTGCACCCTCCCACGGTAACAATACCACAACAGATCAACACTTGCCAGAGCGATGGACAAGCGGCATCTTCCTCGTTATGCTTGTTGCCAAAAAAACCAATATAACTAATAGTTCATTGAAGGCTCCCCAAACCTGGAATTCGTTTATTGGAGGTATCGTTCGATGACCGCAAAAATCAAGATCACGATTACCGGTGTTATTGTATTGGTCGTCACAGCTCATTGAATTGCGGTCCTTCAGCACCCGAGGCAATATTGACTACGTGGATTGTCCAAAATTCACCGAGTGCATTCCGTTTCCTCTTGCCAGAGGAAACGGTCCTGGATCTCTAACTTAACAAGTGGTACATAATCCGGGGGCAAGTCACAGAATGACGCGCCTAAGAACAAGGGGGATTAATATGAAAAGGGCATCTATGGGGCTGGTGCTGTTTTCTCTTTGGGCGTCGTTGGCCACCGGAGAAATTGTACGCGCAACGGCCGAGCCGCCGCCCGTCACAAAGGTGGTCCTCTACAAGCACGGTATGGGTTACCTCGAGCGAGAGGGGAAGATCAAAGGCGATGCGATGCTCTCACTCTCATTCCGTGCCGAGCAGATGAAGGACCTTCTGACCAGCTTCTTCGCCGTGGATCTCGGTGGCGGCAGGATCTCGTCCATCCGGTACGAAACTCGCGACCCACTGTCCAAGCAGCTTCAAGACATCCTCATCAAGGTGCCTGAAGAAGCAGCGCTCAGCCAGTTTTTGATGCAACTCAAGGGCGCTCGGCTGACCGCTAGGGCGGCCGGTGAAACCATTGAGGGGCGCATCCTCGGTGTCGAGCCCGTTACCGAAGTAGTTAACAACCAGACGATAAAGAATGGCTACCGGCTGGTGCTGCTTACCGAGGCCGGCCCGATCCGCTCGCTGGATCTGTTCTCCATTTCCGAATTCTCTCTGGCCGACGAGGCGCTCCAGCGAGACCTTCGCCGACTCCTCGACCTCTCCCTCGATAGCAAGTACACGAACCGCAAGAAGCTTACGTTAAGCGCTACGGGAAAGGGCGAGCGAGAACTGCTCATTGGTTATCTCATCGAGATGCCCATCTGGAAGTGTTCCTACCGTGTCATATTCGATGAAAAGAAGAAGGACGCCTCTCCGCTCCTCCAGGGCTGGGCACTGGCAGAGAACAACACAGAGGACGACTGGAAGGACGTGACGATCTCTTTCGTTGCCGGCAATCCGATGTCCTACCTGATGGACTTGTACTCGCCCTACTACGTCAAGCGCGCGCAGGTGCCGATCCCGGGCTTCCAGGACCTAGCCGTGGACTGGGCGGCAGTGTCGCCTCCCGACCTTGTGAAGGACTTGCCGGCATCCAGAGCGGAGCCGAGGGAAAGGAGGTCCCCCACAAGCACAGGACGCGTGGCCGCTCCCTCTGCGTCTGTAGCCCAAAGGATCGACCGGGCAGTCGGCGCCGCCCCAGATCCAACGGCGCCAGGAGAAAGCGGTGCCCAGACAGGGACCGCCAGACCCTTGAGCGAGTTCCTCGCCAGCAGCTATGACAGTGGGACTCAGGGCGCCAAGGTTGGAGAACTCTTCAGCTATGAGCCCAAGGAGAAGGTTTCAATCCCCCGCGGGCAGGCGGCCATGATCCCCATCCTCTCGAAACAGATCAGCGGGCGGCGGCTCCTTTACTACAAGGCATCCTTCGCACCCAAAGCTACCAACGCTTTCGTGGTGGCAAATGCTACCGACCTGACGCTGGAAGCTGGCCCCGTCACCTTCTTTGAGGGCAGCACCTCGCTCGGCGAGGGCATTCTCGGCCACACACTACCGCCCGGCAGCCAGGAAGTCATCCCCTACGCAGTAGACGCCTCAGTGGACATCAGCCCGCAGGAAAAAAACCGTCGGGAGCCACACTTCAAGGGCCGCCTGGTTGACGGCATACTCACCCTCACTTCTGTGGAGACCCTCACCAACACATGGAAGATCGTAAACCGTGGCGGAGAGTCGGCGACCTTGTGGCTCCACCAGCCGAGAAATGCCGGTTACCAGCTCAGCAAGCCTGAGAAACCGCTTAAAGAGGTGGACAACCATTACCGCTTCGAAGTTCCGCTGAAGGCGGGCGAGACGGTGGATTTCGTGGTTGAGGAGAAGCGCGACGTGCAGGAAACGGTCCATCTGGCTAAGAGTAGTGAGGAGCAGGTCCGTTTCTACCTCGCCCAGCGCTATTTGTCGGCAGGCGCCAAGGTCTTTATGAAGGATTTGAGTGACCTAATGGCGCAGAAGGCCGCCTTGCAGCGGCAGATCACCGAGTGGACTCAACAGGCGCAACGACTGACAGATGAACAGGGCCGACTACGCTCCAATCTCCAGGCGCTGGGGTCAAACCTGCCGAAGGAACAGGAGTTGCGGGCAAAGTGGGTTACGGCGTTGGCCGCTAATGAAGATCAACTGGCGGAGCGCAGCGCGAAGCTCGACGATGCCGGCGGCAAACTCCACCGGATGCAAGAGACCATGGCTACGAAAGTGCGGGATTACAAAGACGAGTAGCAGTTTGTGCCAATGGCCTTTAGAATTATCAATAGTGGGCTGTGACCTCTGGTCAGCGAGTCACGGCCGGTTGTGATTTCAGACCACTGCTCCCCAACCCCCTTTGGTAAGGGGGTTGGGGGAATTCAGCCAGGATAGATTTTTTCCAATCATTAGTGACTGTCAACATTTTCTGCCTCTTAATAAAGTGGGGGTACATCTTTTTCACCTCTCCAAAGAGCTTACTTTGAGAGGCCTGGATGTGGGAAGGAGATTGAGCTATTCGAACTGCACGTCCAACGGAACGCGGATTCTTTTTGCTGCGGTCATCATCCTTCCCATCAAATGCCTGATTCTCCGCATTCTAGGCCAGAATGCCTTTACGAAGGGGCTGTGGTCACTGGAAATCGACATCCAGCGGTACAAACGGAAGCTAAACCGCATTCTTCATAGAATGCTCCAACAAACTCTTTGCATGCTCAGCCTCTTCCCCCGGTGCTTCTACCCAGATGGCATCATGCAGGATCATCACCACTCGACTTTTCATTTCCTTGCGGAGGAACAGCCCCACCAAGTTCATGAAGACCATCCTCAAGGTTTCCGCCTCGGACTGCTGCAGGATGGTGGCTTTCGCTTGCCGGAGTATAGGGTCCTCGGTTAGTCCTTCTTCTTGAGTTCTTCCCAGGCGGCATTGACTGCCCGGTCGGTCTTCTTGCCCGTTTTTTCCATATGTGCCCAGAAGACAGCCCATTGTTTCTTGAAGGATTTGGCCATCTCCTCGGAGTGCCTGTGGATGGCTTCCATCTGTTCCTCACCGGTGCGGCCCGTCTTCGCCCATTGCTTGTCCAGAGTCTTCTTGGCTTGCTCCACGGAGTGGTCGAACGTATCCTGCGTGATTTCTCCCACGGCTTTCAGCCGCGTCTTCATATCGGCAAGGAATTCGTCCCAGTCCAGATTCCTCTCTCGATCCAGTAGCGCCCAGTTCTTCTTAATCTGTTCCACCGCCCTCTGGATGTCCTCTAGCGCCCATTTTCCTGACTGCTTCATGATCCTGGCCGTCTGATCGACTGCGGCGAAGAATTCCTCCTTCGAAGCTCCCGAGCTTCGGCGAAGGAATACTCTCATCTCCCCCAGCATGAATGTGCCGATCTTCCCAAGATTGTTCAGAAGATCCCGGATCGCCTCTCTGACTTCCGTGGGTTCCGTCATTTCTCCCTCCCCCTGGCTCTTCGGGCATACTCAACGAGTTTACCCTAGCCGGAATTATGCCGCGGTTTTGCCATTTTAGAGGTCTTTGGGCTCATGACCGGTTCAAGGATTGTTCCCCCTCACCGCCAAAAGATCCTGGTATGGGCCCCCACAAGACCCGACGCCGGCAAAACCGTCGTCATGTTGCTGAAAAAGCCGGTATTTTCCTGTTTCTGATCGTGCCTCACCGAACGCCCCGGTCAATTACAATGTTCTCGATGGCCTTCACGCGAACACAGCCTGGTAGTGTCGAGCCAAGGGGAATGCTAAAGCTACATGAACATACCACATCCGACCATGATGCGAGACTTTCTTCTCCGACCTTGATCAGACGCTTGATGGGCCACTCTATTCTTTGATCTCGTGGCGAAGCAAATCAACTAAAGAGACGCAAGAACTTTTTGGTAAAGGTTTCGAATCAAGAGAAATGGGATTACTTGGAAACACTCAACTCCCCTGCTATGTTCATTGGATTACGCGCATAGACAACCGGCGAACCAGACGTGATGAACCATAAAGAGGGTTGGCTCTGCCATTCGTGGCAGATGAGTTTGCTTCGGAATATCAGGAATACAGCATGAAAACACCGTTCCTGTTCCCCAGATTGTGATCCCACCAACGGTGTCCAGCAAAATTGTGGGGCATGGTCAGAAGCTAGATAGAGTCGATATTCGTGATACTCCCTGTCTCTGCTGGTTCTTTCTTGAATCTTTGCATGAACACATACATGACCGGAGTGAAAAATACACCTAGCATGGTCACTCCGAGCATTCCAGCGCACACAGCAGTTCCTACTGCCTTTCTGCCGGCCGCTCCGGCACCGTCCGCAAAGACTAAGGGAAGGACCCCAACGATAAACGCGAAGGACGTCATAAGAATTGCCCTGAATCTAAGCTTGGCACCCTCCACTGCTGCTTCCAAGACAGACATTCCCTCCGCCTGCTTTTCACGGGCAAATTCGACCACCAGAATGGCATTCTTTGCCGACAAACCTACCAGAAGAACCAACCCCACCTGGGTGTAAAGATTGTTGTCCATTCCTCGGACGGTAAGTCCAATGATAGCACCCAATATTGCCAGTGGAATGACAGCCACTACCGCTATCGGGTCCGTCCAGCTCTCATATTGTGCGGCCAGTATCATGACCACAACCAGCACAGCCAAAGCAAAAACCACAAATATGTGACCACTTGCAGTCTTTTCCTGATAAGCCATTCCGGTCCACTCATAGTTCGCTCCAGTTGGGAGTATTTCACCGGCCAGCTTTTCCATTGCCTCTAGTGCCTGACCGGAACTGACTCCAGGTGCGCTGTCCCCGAGCACACGGATGGCAGGAAACATGTTGTACCGATCGACCCGAAGGGGAGTCAGTGAGTAATCCACCTTGACAAGCGTGCCCAGCGGGAGCATCTCATTTTCCAGGTTTCTTACCTGAAGATTCTTGATATCATCGGGCCTAGCTCGGTACTTGCCCTCTGCCTGGACCATTACCTGCCACGTACGACCGAATTCGTTGAAATCGTTGACATAGGTTGACCCAAGATAAGCTTGAAGCGTGTCAAAAACCGACTGAAGAGGGACCCTAAGACTCAGGGTCTTGACCCGGTCTATATCAGCGAACAACGAAGGGACTCCGGCCCTGAAGGTCGTGGTAACACCCTTGAAATCAGGATCCGCATGAGCCTCACGAACCAATTCTTGGGCGGCTTCGTTCAATTTCCAAAGGCCAATGCCGATACGATCCTCCAGCCAGAGTTCGAATCCGCCGCTTTGACCAATCCCGTTTATTGGCGGTCGCGAAAAAGGAAACACCACCGCCTCTCGGATTTGAGAAAATTTGTGATTCAGATCAGCCATTATAACTTCTTTGCTGAGTCCCTTTTTCTCTCTTTCATCCCAAGGTTTCAGAGACACGAAACCCAAGCCCAAAGTTGGGCCTATACCGTCGAAAATAGAGTTTCCGGGAGTGACGGAATAGCTGCTGATTCCTTCTGTGGTTTGAATTATTCCCATCACCCTCTTCATCACTGCGTCTGTTCGCTGCAACGAAGCGCCGTCAGGGAGTTGAGCGTTGAGCATTATCAACCCGTCATCTTCCTGTGGCAGGAATCCTGTGGGCACTTTGGTGAAAGCAATATAAGTAATACCAAGCGCCGCAGCCCACACTGCCAACATGAGGGGAACGTGGCGGACAAGAGAGAAAATTATTGCCGTGTAATAGTCGGTAATCCTGGCAAATATGGTATCGAATCCTCGAAAAAAAACATTTTTCGGTCCTTGGCGTGGACGGAGCCATAGAGCACATTGGACAGGTTTGAGGGTCAGCGCGTTTATTGCGCTGAGTAATGTGGTGACGGCAATGGTTAAGGAAAACTGTCGATAAAGTTGACCGGATATTCCTCCAAGAAATGATGCAGGTACGAACACGGCCATAAGCACCAGGGTGATTCCGATTATTGCGCCTGTGATTTCGTTCATTGCCCGAATGGCCGCTTCTTTTCCAGAGAGGCCATGCTGAAGCATATTGCGGTCCACATTCTCTACTACTACGATAGCGTCATCCACTACTATCCCAATCGCCAGGATCAGCCCGAACAGGGTAATCATGTTGATGGAAAAGCCCATGATATACATCAGGGCAAATGTTCCTATTATCGTGACAGGAATGGTGGTTACGGGAACCAGCGTGGCCCGCCAATCCCCGAGGAAAATTAACACTACTATGAAGACCAAAAAAAAGGCCTCTACAAGGGTAATCACCACCTCACGAATTGAAGCCCGCACGAAATCCGAGGTCTCGTAAACGATCTTGTAATCAACCCCTTTAGGAAAATCTTTTTTCAACTCTTCCATCTTCCGGCGGACTTCATCAGCTACTTGAAGAGCGTTGGACCCGGGAGTCTGGTAAATGACCATGGTTGCGGAGGGTTTGCCATTAAGGTACGACATCGTATCGTAACTTTTCCCTCCGAGTTCCACGGTTCCAACATCCTTCACTCGGACAATACTACCCTCTTGACCTGTTTTGACTATGATGTCTCGAAACTGGCTCACTTCAGTCAAACGGCCCAAAGTATCCACTGGCAGGTCCAAGACCTGACCCGCGGGAGCAGGCTGCTGTCCGATACGGCCGGCGGCGACTTGAATATTCTGATTCTTAAGCGCATTTACCACGTCATTAGTGGTGAGACTGTTGTGCTGAAGCCTGTTGGGGTTGAGCCAAACCCGCATGCTGTAATCTTTAGACGGAAACAGGTTTATGTCACCAACACCGTGGAGGCGGCTCAAAGGATCCTTGATGGTTGTTGTCACATAATTAGTCAAGAAAAGATCATCGTAAGATTCGTCCGGGGAATAGAGGCAAAGGACAGTTACAAATGACGTGGACGCTTTTTTCGTGTTCACTCCTTGGCGCTGGACATCAGTTGGCAACTGAGCCATCGCCCACTGGACTCGGTTCTGCACCAGCACAGTCGCCATGTCATTATCAGTTCCAAGTTCAAATGTGATCTTAAGGTTATAGGAGCCATCACGAGCGCAGGTGCTGTACATGTAAATCATGTTTTGCACGCCATTGACCTGCTGTTCAATGGGCGCCGCAACGGTGTCGGCAACCACCTGCGGGGAAGCTCCGGGGTATGAGGCGCTCACCTGGACCATGGGCGGCGTTATCTCAGGGAATTGCGAAATAGGCAGGGAGAATATGGCAACTCCCCCGGCTAACATTATGATCAAGGAAATTACAGAGGCAAAAATGGGCCGATTGATAAAAAAACGGCTGATCATGACATAGCCTCCGTTTACCTGTCTTGTGTTTTCAACGGAGACTCCGAGTCGCTTTTCCGGGTCACAACAGGCAGGAGTTCGGGCTTCACTTTCGATCCCGGACGGGCTCGTTGTATTCCCTCAACGATAACCCGATCCGTCGATTTCAGGCCCTCTTCAACCACCCTCATTCCTTCAACGTCCTGACCAATTTTTATACGCCTATGCTCAACAACGTTGTCGGAATTCGCCACCAGGACCGACCTTCCCCCCTGGTCGAATTGCACCGCAGCATCGGGTATCAGCAGTGACTTTTGCATTCCCAAAGGTAGCCTGACTCGTCCAAACATGCCGGCCAGAAGGAATCCGTCGGTGTTGGGAAAAACTCCACGTACTTGGATCGTTCCCGTGGCTGGGTTCAACTTGGTGTCTACGAAGTCTACGAAACCTTTATGAGGGTACCCTGGTTCGTCTGCCAATCCTAAGTATGTAGGAATATTTTTTGATTTGATCGTACTATGGAGCGACACCGCATGAGCCCTTCTAGCTGAAAGCAGATCTAATTCACTGAGGTTGAAGTAACAATATACATGTTCATCGTTGACCACCGTAGTGAGAAGCGTCTTTTCCGTAGCTCCAACTAAGTTGCCGACGTCCACGAGGTTCCTGCTCACCCGACCGTCAATGGGTGATACGACCTGGGTGTACTCCAGGTCAAGTTTGGCCTTGTCCACGGCAGCCTGGGCTAAATCTACATCGGCCTTGGAAATCCCGCTCTTGGCAATGGCCTCTTGCATCCTGAGCCAACTCACGGCCTCTTTGGCTTCCAGGGACTTCGCAAGATCTTCGTTTATTTTGGCCAGGTCGTATTGCGCCTTAGTTGCCTCCAACTTCGCTTTGGCCTCATCCACCTGTGCCTTGTATTGACGGGGATCGATCAAGAAAAGAATTTCACCCGCCTTGACCTTGGCCTGTGGATCAAAATTGATCTTCTCCAAGAAACCCGCCACTCTTGCCCTTATGTCCACATATTCCAACGCAGCCGTGTTACCCGTGTATTCCAGGTACTTAGTAATCTCCTGTTCAACCGGCAGCACTACCGTGACTTCTGGTATGCGGACTTGTTTCTTCGGGGCTTTTTCACAGGCGAAAAGGCAAACTAACAAAATTCCAGCGAGAATCTGGATGAGCGCCCACGAACGGCTTTGCATAGCACCCTCCTGAGAGGCTTTATTCTGTTCCAACCAGCCCGTTTTGTCAATCGTGCCTTTGGTCGGCACCTGCGATAGCCCTCAGCGGTGAAGAACGTAGAAATGGCGGCAGATGGTCGAACAGGACCACCGACCACCCGAACGCTGAGAATTATTTAAAATACTTGAGAGTTGATGAAGAACCTTTCTCCTTCTTCAGTGTCTAATTCATCATAGCCGGAAGATTCCGGTTAGAAGATAGAGACGGATGGAGCAGAAGAGTCTTACATCATCAATGTTCCCCAACTTCTATCCGTAGGATTTTGCCTGACCCGCTTCCCCACAAGCGGGTTTTGGCTTTTTAGGACCCTTGCACCTAGAGGCATTCAGTTGTATAAAATGAATCAGACCAGTCCCCAAAGAAAGCTTGGTCTCTTAATCAAGCATTTGATATAATGATTGAAATGTAGCAAAACCAATGCCGATGTTGTTGAAAACGGTTCTTCGCTGATGCCTCCATTGGCAGAGACCTTGACCCCTTTTCCAGGATGATCCTAGCGACAACCGGTGTGCAAATTTCTACTATTATGGCCTGGCGGCAGATTATTTCACATTGACTAGGCCGGTTGTCTCTATAAATAGCCCGCTGGCTGAACGAAAACACGTGATACCGGCTATGTGGAGGATAACCTCCGTTCAGACTTGAATAATTTCCCTGATCCTTCTCAGTGTGTGCTAGGTTCAGTCTGCCTAGCCTTAAGAGAGGTCGCGCGACTACGGTGCTCCAACTCAAACACAAACGGTAAAGGAACACGACTGTCAGAATATGGACTGGGCGAAAGGAACATTAGGTATGGTTTTCTACAAGCAAATAGTCTTTGGCATTTCCATGTTTCTTATGGCCGCTCTCTGCTATCCCGCACTAGCTAAGTCTGAAGTCGGAACCGTCAAGATAACCAACGAGCAGGCAATAGGTACGACTACATACGACGACCTGATACATCTAGCTCAGACAATTGTGGCAGAAGACAAAGAGGCTTTCAACAAGATGTTTGACGCTGGTCGTGCAAGGTCGTTACCTGCCGGCACTGAGGTCTATGTGGTGGAGACGAGGAACGATAATAGAGTGTATCGCGTCCGACCCAAAGGAGAGGCCTTCTCAATCTGGATTCCACAAGGTGCTCTTAGATAGAGGAGAAGAAATTTGGACAGCATGTTAGAGGTCTCACCAAAATTCTCGCAGACCGACGTAGGTTCGGTTGATAATTCCGGTTGAGGAAGCTAGGGCTATGCCAGAAGATAAAGACACAAGGATAGCAATCCAGGAACTACGCCAGTCCGTTGTGGAATCAGGCTATTTTGACCCGCGCCTGTTTCAACAATCCCCTTGCTTGCTGCCGTATGAACTACCGACCGGTCCCAAGACTGAGAGCATCCTCAAGGCCCAAAGGATTGCTCAGGGTCAGCTTGAATGTCTCGCCTCATTCATAACAGAGCATGTGATAAAAAGGGTCCTCCTTCTTGAAAGCAGAATACACGAGTCAGCGGCCTTCGATGAACTACGGCATTTTCTGGAACAATGTCTGACGGCGACAGCGGATTTCGGGAGAGTAAAGGAGTTGGCTACTGTGTATGGCGATCTCCTAGCCCTTTACATCCTTATACTCCACAGATGCGGAGCACCGGGCAGGCAGAGTCCTATTCTTAAGATGATTCTGAGGAACTTAGCGAGGCGCAAAGCGACAGAAATTGACCCGTCACGCCTTTACGGATCTTTCAGTGAGTTGGAGAGCAAGGTCACGATTTCACTGTTAGCCAAGAGATACGCAGTTTACGTTCTGGCAACGCGCGGTTTCACCGTCCTGTTTCGTGCCGAAATAAATTTTCGTTCCTTTGGGACATCTCCCGAGGAGCTTGCACTCCAACTAATTAATTTATTGATAAAAAATGGAATCAAGCTCGCTGAGGTTACCGATTTGGTGTGTGGCGGTGGGGATATGGGAACTCTGCCTGACGGAATCTACGTTCTGACTGAGAAAGTTCGAGAAGAATCCTGGAAAAGGCTTCACAACAGTTCCTTGAACCGGGGCCCACTCGTGACATGGGAGCTGAGAAAACTGCTCCGTGCCCAGTCGCCTAAGCAAAAAATCCATGCATCGGTATGTAGTCCACTGACTTTCTCTACCTTGGCTGCTCACCATATGAATTCACTCTTCAGGGAAGAATCTCGCGAACTCGAACTGAGTCTTAAGGGGTATGTCAAGATTACGCCGTTGAAAGCTACCGGAGCCTTGATTTCCGAAATAGAGAAGATCAATCCGGAGAGTCTGAATCTCCTGGTGATGACGCTAGACGAACTTTTTGCCTGCGTGGTCAGAAAGATCGGCTCGCGCACTGTCCGAGAAATGGCTGCCCAGGAAGCCAACAAGATGTTGGTGGACTTTGATTTTGGGAAAATTTGTGAATACCTCAAACGTGAAGACTTTGTCATCCCTCCACATTTCCGACTCGCGTCCCGAGAAATTGGAACGGGTGTCAAGGAAATGTGCGAACTCATAATGATCGTAGAATCTGGGAAAATTTCTCCGTCTCTCAGCGACAATCTCATGTACGTAGTGGACTCTTATGCCCGACAGGTCGCTACAGTCTTGGAAATGGCCTCGGCAGGTAAGCCTCACGAACGACCTGATTTTATTCTCGTGACAAGTACCAGGGCCCGGGATCCTCATTTTTTAAAGCTTTTTACTAAAATAAGATCCATGGTTGACAATTCATTCACACCCATTATGTGTCTGGATTCCTTGGAATATGAATATCTTACAGCGAACCATCTTTTCGAGATGTATGTCAATCCAGATAGACGTGACAAGCGTTTGCACATTACTGTTGAAGCCAGAAGCATGAAGCATGCCTTACAGGTCCTGGGCTCCGGTCCAGGCGGCCATAAGGCGTTCTCCTTTTCGGGTCTCCTGGACGAGGTAACCAGGTCAATTGCAGACGGCACTCTTAAACCCGCCAACCTCGTACTAGTTGGCGCTGACAACGAAGACGCCCTGTTGGCAGTATCAGAAGCCAAAGACCAAGGCTTGCTCGGCCGGTTGGCATTGATTGGGGATCCTGATGATGTGGTCTCGGCAATAGAACGTGCAAGACTACCGATTTCTCCCAGCCTTGATCCGACTGTGAAACTGATTCGCACTGATCCACTGGCGATTGATTCCGACAGTAAGAAGAAATCCATGGCGGAAGCCTTTGGCAATTTTATTAGACAAAACCAAGAGTTCATTGTGATCAAGGGGAGCGTAGATACAGCGACTCTCTTGCACACGGCTTTGTCCATTTACAGGACTGGTCTCGATTCCCCGGATTCCGGCAAACCGCCTGTGAGAAAAATGGCGACAAGTTCCGCGTTGTTCGTACTGCCCGATGGCAGGTTTTTCGCACTGTCCGATGCGGGAGTTAATCCAAGCTTTAGGAATGCTGAGGCACTGTTGCAGGCAATTGAAAACCAGGTTGAGTTGGTGAGGAAAGTTGTGGAACCCAATGTAATGCTCAAGTTGGCCATCATAACTGCGGTGGAAAAAGTGACCTCTGCTATTCCTGCCACTCTTCTTGCGGCTGAAACAGAAAAAAAGGCAAAAGAGTTGGAGAAACGCTATGGCCCGCTGATTGTCGAAGGGCCCCTTTCCTTTGACCTGGCGACAGTCCCGGACGCTGCACTTGAAAAGCACTACGATGGTCAGATTAGAGGGGACGCAAACTGTCTTATGGCGACAGACATCAACACGGCCAATGTGCTTTACAAGATGTTGTCAAGAACCATGGGAAGCCTTGGCTTAGTGATGGACAATGGGGCCATCATTACTGCCGGTCCTAACACGGTTCCAATCGTGCTGACCTCGCGCGGAGATACGGCTCGAACAAAATTCAACTCGATTCTTCTTGCTCTCGCTTATGCTTCTAAGAAAACCAATTTGACCACCAGTCCTCGCTGACACACAATAAGGGACAAGCCTTCAGGGCCTACTGGAACCACACTACGAGGCCTATGGACAGATTGTACGGTGTTATTGGCCGAAGCAATTAATATACTTGGTACAGAGGGATTCTCTATCACGAGTCGAGGAGAGAGCTTCGTGAAAATTCTGGTCATTAATACGGGTAGTTCATCATTAAAATATGATCTCTTTGACATGATTGACGAAACCATACTCTTCGCCGGTCAGATACACAACATTGGACTTAGCGACTCCAGACATGCGCTCAGAGATAGGCTCGGAAACAAGAAAATAGAATACCTTGAAACCGTGGGCCATGCAGGAGCCTTGGATGAAATGCTCCGTGTGCTGTTGAACGGCCCTATACGGTCTCTTGACGAGATTGCCGGCGTAGCTCACCGCGTAGGCCACGGTGGAAAACATACCCAGCCATGCATGGTTACCCCTGAGGTCATGTCCGAACTCAGGCGAATGGTGCCTTTTATACCGCTTCACCTGCCGGCTATGATTAGGGGGATTGAATTGTGCGTAGCCTTGATGCCTCAGGCGATACACGTGGCGGTAAATGACGCTTGGTTCCATTGCACCATTCCTGATGAAGCGGCAGTTTACGGCCTGCCGTATCGGTATTTTGCTGAAAAGGGATACCGCAGGACGGGATATCATGGATTTTCGCACTTCTACGTGTCCACGAAAGCCGCGGAGTTTCTTGGACTTCCCTTGACTAAACTCAGGATTATCTCGTGTCATCTAGGAAATGGTGCCAGCATTTGTGCGATCAAGAGCGGCCGGTCCATAGACACCACCATGGGGATGAGTGCTCTTGAAGGGCTCATCATGGGAACTCGCTCCGGAGATGTGGATGTCGGGTTGATTCCGGTCCTGATGGCAGAAGAAAGCCTTTCCCCGGCCCAGATGATTGAAATGCTTTATAAGGAATCTGGCCTACTAGGTTTGAGCAGCGTGAGTTCAAACATGCAGGAGGTGGAACGAGCAAGTACGGAAGGCAACAAACAGGCTGAATTGGCTTTCAACGCCTTTTGTTACAGGGTGAAGCGTTATATAGGCTCCATGCTCATGGTCCTAGGCGGTTGCGATGTCCTCATATTTACGGGCGGAATAGGCGAGAACAGCGCGGCAGTGAGGTCGAGAACCCTCGAAGGAACTGCAGACCTAGGATTTGCAATAGACGAGACTAGGAACCTCACCTGCAAACTTTACCCTGGCCAAGAAGTTGCCGACATTTCATCTGCCGCTTCAATAATTCGAGTTCTGGTAATCTCTACTTTTGAAGAACTCATCATGGCTCGTCAATGCCAAGACGTCATTAATTTTGGCAATCGCTATAAGTGCGTGTAGAAGAAGTACAGGATTCAGCCGCTGGGTTAAAGGTGCCTCTATGGTATTTTGCCGGAATGAAAAGGCCTAAAGCCCTCTTTGCCATCGGGAGTATCAACTCAATGGATTTGGTGAGGGTTTCCTTACGCCGCCGAGCACCACACGTGCGTCGGTCCATCTGTTTGGTGATTCCTTGAATCCGATTCTTTTTTTTCCTGGAACTGAGCACGGCATGATCCAGGGGAACAAAGCTTGCTCCATCGGACCAGCCCAGGGTGAGTCCTCAACCGCGAAAGTTGAGTTTCTACGCTGACCAACAACTACCGCTGCAAAAGACATTAAGGATTACCTGAGGCTTCGCCTGGATGATTTCAAGAGAAAAGAACCGCCCCCTTGCTTGTCCCGAGAGGTATTACATACAAAAGGGGACAAATCTATTTGCTGCCAACGTGTATGCAGTATTTCTTTGACACCCTAAACTAAACTGTCTACACTATGGGGCTGATACTTGGCTATGGGTTCGGGTGTTTCTGGGAGATCTGATGCAAGACGGAGGTTGGACGCCCACGATGGACATTATTAGTGAACCAAAAATAGAAAAAGAAGACGTCCTTGTGCTGGTGGATGACGACTTCAATTCAAGGAATGTCTGCATAGTTACCGGCGCCGCAGGAGGAATCGGAAGGGCCA
>JAPLJK010000100.1:0-1835 GCA_026388625.1 Deltaproteobacteria bacterium
CTCCTTCGTTCTATCCCTTTCTTCAACAACAACTTGCCGCATTCAGGGCATGTTTCGGACTCAGGAAAAATGTCCTCCGTACGATCTGCCGTCCCTTCTTCGTGCCCCTTTCGACCATGTCCCTCGTGTCCTGGACGCGCACCCTTAGGCTTTTGTTCCTTTTTTCCAGTGGATTTCTTAAAAGGTTTCTTCGACGAGGGTGTAGATGAACCAAAGAACCCGTCCTCCATCTTGCGCTGTTCCCTACCCAAAGCCACTCGAAGACTCTTAATCTCGTCTTCAAGTTCATCTATTCTGCGCTGCTTGTTAATACATAGAGGACAGTTGTTTACGACCATCGCCCCAGACCCCTCACCCGTTAGGGACCATCAAGATGACTCAATCCTCTAATCCATCTTTCCACAAATCGCGAGATAAAAATGAACCCCAGTAGATCTGCCCCCCTTTAACTGAGGATTTACATCTTTCCAGCTTGGTAATTTTCTTGGGGATAAGATCTTGGGGATACATCTTGGGGATAAGAACTTGACTCGGGTTGAGGTGTCAACTATATTGAAAGTGAAAAGTTTGCTAATCCCCCTCACTCGTTTCGACGGTGAGGCGTGGGGCTCCTTCGGGAGCCCTGCTTATTTTAGGGGCATAATTGACACGAACCTATATCTATATTGATGGGTTCAATTTTTATTATGGAGCCCTAAGGAAGACTCCTTACAAGTGGCTAGATTTCATGGCTATGTGTAAGGGATTATTAGACCCCCACCACGATATCCGATGTATCAAGTATTTCACAGCCCGTGTTCATCCTACGCAGTACGACCCTCAAAAAAACATCCGACAAGAAACCTATTTAAGGGCTTTAAAGGCTTATATTCCTGAAATTCAGATTATATTTGGACATTTCCAAACCCGTGTTAAAACACTGCCCCTTGATTGTCCCAAACCACCAGAATATACCGCAGAGGTAAAAAATACAGAGGAAAAGGGGTCTGATGTGAATCTGGCCGTCCATTTCCTAAATGACGCATGGTTGCAGAATTATGACTGTGGGGTTATAATTTCAAATGATAGCGACCTAGCTGAGGCTGTGAGACTTGTTAGGCGCTATCGCAAAAAAAAGGTCATTGTAATTAATCCTCATACACAGGTCCAAGCAAGTAAGCGGCTATCGAGATATGCTAATAAGACAAAAATGATAGATAAATCTACCTTGGGAGCTTATCAACTCCCAGATCCTATTCCTGGAACGACAATCTCTAAACCCAAAGAATGGTGGCTGCCTTAACTTCCTTATACAAGTCCGGCCCGTCCTTCCTCTTATCCAGCATGCTCAAGCATCTAGCTATGTCGGCATCGGTTAGGTTGCTGCTCATTTTTTGGCTGACGGATCTTCAACCTCGGCGCTCTCGGGAATTGACCCTTTTGTGCTCTTAAAAAAAGACCCATCGGCAGCACGGTGATATGTGGGGTGACTTTTAGTAGAGTTGATGCGTACTGGCACTGACGTTGATGCGTGTCATGCAATGGAAGGCCCACAGGAAGATCACTGAACGAAGCAGAGTACAGGAAAAGCTGTGGCACCTCTTAAGATTAAACGAAATAGAACAAGTGTTACTACACTAACGCGGAGTGATTCATTCGTGTTCTCAGCCCGTTGCAGGTGAAGACCAACCCCATTTGGAAAACTCCAGTTCGGCATCGCCGCCGGCCGAATGGCCGGATAAGAGGAGAATTACCGCTACGATCAACAGTAAAGATCGGTCAGTAATGGCTAAGAGGATTGGGGGTCGGCATTTTCAAATTCGGCAATGAACCTTGGGAATACGGGGGATTACCGG
>JAPLJK010000012.1:0-60439 GCA_026388625.1 Deltaproteobacteria bacterium
GGATACCCCAGTGTTCAGGGTGGAATTCCTGGACTACCAGAGAAACCGCTCTAAGCTGATCGGCCGATCAGTGCCTAATCCGTTCCTTGCCTTGACCCACGCGACCGGGGCGACCCTGATCGGCCGGCGACTGAGCCGGATTGCCAGGCAGTCCAGGGTGGACCTAATCCATGCCAACACCTTGCTTGCAAGGATACCCGCGTACCTTGGCGGCAAGCTATCTGGCGTCCCAGTCATCTGGCACATAAGGGACATCCTGTCGTCCAGAATATGGCTTTGGATTTACGACCAATTGGCAAACCGAAGCCTTGCAGGAATCATATCGGTCTCCAACGCTTGCCGCGGGCAGTTCTCCGACCAGTCACGTATTTCAACAGTGTACGACGGAATATCGTCCCAGGTTTTCTGCCGTAGCCCGCAAGAGGCTGATGCTGTCAGGCATAGTTTCGGCTGGGATGACAAAAGCCTCGTGTTCGGGATTTTTGGAAGGATCACCCCGTGGAAAGGACATGAACAGTTCGTTGAAGCTGCTGTGGCCGTGAACCGGCGGCATTCTTCAACCCACTGGCTGGTGGTGGGAGAAGCCTGGAGCGACGAAGACCAGGAATTCGAGGCGGCGCTTCGCTCCCGGGCACTACAGGGTGGTCTAGCCGATCACCTTATTTTCACCGGCTTCAGGAATGATGTCAGCACTCCAGGGCCGTAGTCGCTTTTCCCGTCGGAGGAATTCCCGAGGCCATTGAGGATGGCATTTCAGGACGGCTGGTAACGCAGATGGATGCCGGGGGACTCGCTTCGGCCATGATGCCCCTCATAGAGCATCGTATTCTCAGGGAGACTTTGGGGGCTCATGCACGAAAACGAGTCGTAGAGAAGTTTAGCCCCGAGAAAACCCAGCGAGGAATTGAACAGGTTTATGACACCATACTTGGGAGCGAAAACCAATGAGGTCTTTCCGGCAGGGTGAGCCGGCTTCATTTCTAGATGCCTTGCTCATTGTTCGGCCCGGCACGTCATCCTTGGTCGTATCGGTCCTCAGCGTGATGTTTATATTTTGGATCGAGAGTGTGTCATACGGCCAAGGGCTCTTTCAATACGGCGTGTGGCGGTCGGATGACAGGATCGTTTCTGCTCCTTTCGTGGACGGGGTAGTAGCCTACTTTCACTGGAATGTCCTGGAAAGAGAGCCAGGGAGAGTCGATATGGAACCGATTCTCCGAATACGGTCTCGTGTGCAGAGTGAAGGGAAACGATTCATCCTGAGAATAGTCACCGCGGAGCACACCCCCAACTGGTTATATCGTCTGGGCGTTCCTCGTGTGATCGACAAGAGCGACGACCAGCCCAGGTCGGTTCCCCTGTACTGGCACCCTGTCTACCTGCAACGTGTGAATGCTCTCATCGCTAAGATTGCCGAACAGCTTGATGGAGACCCGTCAGTAGCCGCCGTCCAAATTGGTGTCGCCAAGTATGGCGAGATGCTGATTGGCGGGCGGGACTGGATTGCCCAAGGTTTTTCGCCGTCCATTTGGACCGACACATGTCGGGCTATAATTGATGTCTACAAGGAACATTTCAACAAAACCACCCTCCTGGTTATGATAATGTCACAGGAACTCCCAGGCGGCCGCCGAACCGAGTCCATGCAGGATGTGGCCAAGTATGCAGCGGCACACCGGGTGGGTCTCCAGTTCAACGGCCTTTCCCCGGACAACTCATACCTCTGGGGGCTTCTTGACCGGCCTGACCCGGATTCGGCAATCGCCATCTTCAGAAAGTTCAGTTCTCAGATTCCCCTTTCCTTCGAATTGACCAGCGACAAAGTGGATCCGAGGATTTCCTGTATGAACGCACTGAGCGAGCGCGCCTCATTCCTTTCTGTTCATACTTCGATTTTGGAGCAAGCCTCTCTCGCTCCTCTGTTCGCCTTCACCCGATACTTCCTCGGACGGACCCCCTCGAATTCAAAAGCAGTGTGGACACTGCTCAGGCAGACCTATCCAGGTGATGCACTGAGAACGGGAAAGAAGAATTATGAGTTCGGTCTGGAACAGGTGGAATTGCAGGACCATGTTACCGCATGTATAGACGGCAGTGAGCTGAAAATCCGCGGAAAAACATCTGCACTTGACGGGCTCAATGGACTGCCCTGCCGAAAAACCAATAGCGCGGAGAACTTCCACCACATGGTGTTCAGAATCTCAAGCGAGTTTGATCCCGGCCCTGAACCTGTGCTCACCGTGGCCTATGCGGATGTGGGAGAAGATACTTGGCAGCCCATGTACATGACGGAACAAGGGCTCCGCTGGGGAAGAACCATCCGTAAACATAACACCGGTAAGTGGCTGAAGGCCGATTTCACCCTTCACGGTTTCACAAAAGGCTCACCCATTGACCTTCTGATCGATTCCAAGGGTGACGGAGACGAATACATTCATTACGTTCAGTTGAGCCGCAGCGTCTCGGCGGTCCCCTTCCCGTTTTCCGCCGATCAGATCGGTACATCGTCAGACATTATTCGTTAGTTGACATTAAACTGTCAAATGTGCTATAAAACTAATACTTTTTTTGTATGAACTGAGGGAGGAGAATGTTCGGCATCTGGAGATCCAACTTTGCAATCCTTTCTTGGAAGTACAGCATATCTGCGTTATCTGCTTATTGGAGCAGCAGTACTGTGCCTTCAAGGTTGTATCTTCCAGTGGTTGCCTTTCCAGGGAGGAGCAACTGCTGTTCCCGCGGGGTTTGCTACCGTGGCTTCCCAGCCCCATCCCAACGTGGCCGCAGTCCAGAAACAATTGATCACAAGCCTCGCGGGGTACGATTTTCAGGAAATCAGGGCGGCGTCGGGTGTGAGGACGAGTTCGGTTCTCATGCCGGGCGACTTGATGGAGATCCTCTACCAAATTGTTGAAGAATTTCCTTCCGCCGGCTATCGCCTCAAACCCGACGACAAACTGAACGTCTCCCATGTCTTTGATCCACAATTCGATGTGAACGTCCGGGTTGACTCAGCGGGGGAGGTCTATCTGCCCCTGGTAGAAAAGGTAAAAGTCGGCGGCCTGACGCTGGATCAGGCTATCAACAAGGTCAGGGACAAGTTCAGGGAGTACGTTACTAAACCGCACATAATGATTCGGCTCGAAGAATTCAACCATGCTGCGGAGAGCCGAAAACGAACCATAAAGACCATGAACGTGAACGGCCCTTTCAAGGAGTTCCTGATACCTACCGATGGAAACATATCGGTGCCGTTCATAGCCAGGATCAATGTTCTCGGTAAGACTCTGGACCAGGTGAAGGAGGATCTGGAAAAGAGCTATACTCGCATGGGCATCCAGACCGAGGTAACGTGCATCCTGAAGAAGGTGAGCGCCCGCCGCGTATATGTTATGGGTGATGTACAAAAAGCAGGAGTTTATACGTACGAGACGTCCGTGAACCTGGCCCAGGCCATATCAATGGCGGAAGGTTTCAAGAAACTAGATATTCGGCAAACCGTTGATTTGGCCGACGCTTCCGGAATACTCATCTTCAGGACCAGGGGCGTCCGACGGCCCACAGCCTTTCGAGTCAATCTTGTGCCCACTCTATTGGCAGGAACTCCGGAGGGGAGTTTTCCGCTTCAAATGGATGACGTGGTTTACGTGCCCCAGATGGCCAGACCAAGGGTTTTCGTTTTCGGCGAGGTGGGCACTCCGGGTCCATACGAAGTGCATGGCGCTGCTTCAATTACACAGGCAATTTCCTTGGCCGGTGGTTTGAAAGACACTGCGTGCCGGAAATCACTCCTTGTTATACGCAAGCAACATGATTCAGGACCGCCCGCCGTACTGGTGGATCTGAACAACATATTGAAAACAGGTGGTGGTAACGATTTCATGGTGGCAGCCGGAGATGTGGTTTATGTCCCCAAGAAGTGGATAGCAAATGTAGACGTGTTCATAGATCAGTGGTTCACCAGAGGACTATACGCTCTTCTTCCGGCCAATTCCCCTCTTGACTTTTATATTGACGTCTGGGAAGCTTGCAATCAAAGACTCAGAAAAAAGAAATTGGAAAAAGAAATCGAGAACCTTCAATATGGGATCGGCACCAACACATGGGTTCCGTGATGATAACCCTAATCTGAGGGAGGGGCGAGTCAGAAATAACGGTCTTTCTCTAAGAGATTATATTGAGGCATTTTATACTAGAAAACAAGTCTTCCTTATCAGCCTTATCATCACCCCCCTCATCGCACTCAGCGTAAGCTTCCTCGTGCCCAAAGTGTACCTGTCCTCTACAAAGATATGGGCCAAAGAACAGCGTACCGGAGATCCTTTCCGTCTTGAAGAGACCCGCCTTTCTTTTCTTAAGGATCAGCAGGAGCTTATTCTGAGCAATCTTGTCATGTCCCGCGTGTTGGAGTCTCTTCCGCCTGAGGCGGCAACGGGGAGCGCTCAGAAGTCGTGGAACGACCTGTCTGCGGAGCAGCAGGCCGAGCGAATAGCCCAACTAAGGAAGAATGTTGAAGCTGAGATTGATCCCGGCTCTCTGGAGGGAGGGTCCAGTTTCATCCTACTGAAAGTCAAGGCTGGCACAGCCACCCTATCTGCACAAATGGCAAACCTTTTCGCAGCCAAATATATTGAATACTACTACGAGCTTAAGAGCAAGAGCGCACACGATTCGTACAAATTTCTGGAAACGCAGAGCGACCAGGTTGCGCTGGTTCTCGATGAGAGCGAGCAAAAACTCAAGGATTTCGAGATAAAGCTCGGCCCAAAGCTGATTCCGTTGATTGAACTGATCAAACAGGGGACCTCTGCCAGCTTTTCCGAGGCATACCGGTTCATTGGGGCATACGACCTGTATGCCTCAGACTACGCAGAGAGGGCCAAGGGGTTTGCTCTGCTTCAAAACCTTCGGCGGGATACCGGTGGCAGGTTCGTTCCCCTGGACAGCAGCTCGAAGAATCTTTCGCTGATCCATGTGCGGGACAACCTGGATAATCTCAGGTTGAAGCTGACTTATGTCAAACAGCGCAGGACTGAGAAGTTCGATGATGTGGGGATGCTTCAGAACGAGGTGTCTTTTGCCGAGGACATGCTGAAAGGTCAGATTCTTGAGGATTACGAATCGAGGAACGTGGAGAAACAGGCTGCTAAGGAAAAACTCGATCTCATGGAAAAGCGGGTGCGGGAGATTGACAAGGATTTAAGTGACATAGCAGAGAATCGTGTCACGTACGAGAAGCTGCGCAGGGATGTGGACAATCAGTCGGCAATTTACAAGAAAGTCCGGGAAGAGCTTGAAAGCTCAAGGATAGCAGCGGAAATGAGTGTCCATAAAACCGCCAACATCTACATCATAGATAAAGCTGTGCCTCCATTGAAAGCGGTGAGGCCCAACAAGGTCCTGAACCTGGTGCTCGGAGTGCTCGGAGGTATTGTTATCGGCCTTGGGCTCGTTATGATCAGCGCCTATTTTGATCAGACGATCAATCGGCCGGACCAGGTGACCCGCCACCTGGGCCTGGACGTGCTGGGCTCCATTTCGTCCAACCGGAAGTAAAAAGAGATAACAGCAGTTCTCAAAAGTTTTTATCGATTGGCGGCAGGTTTGTTTTGAGCATCCGTCCCTGGGAGCGCAGGCTTCCAGCCTGCACTGAGGCCTACAGAATTTTTTGCAGGCAAGATGCCTGCGCTCCCAGCTTAAACGAAAAGACTTTTGAGAAGTATTAGTAGTTCAATGAAGCCGGAATCACACTTTGGAAACAGTTCGCACCCAGTCCAGAACAGTCAATCTTTCACAACTGTTCAGGGTATGAATACACTTGGCTCCGGCGATCCAATCGGGTGGCACTCTCGAAACTTCCTCTTCATCAAATTCGTCAGTGCTCAACTTCAACACTTTGTTGATAGATACGGCGTACCCGTAATCCCCGGAACAATCCTGAGCAGGGCGGAAAAGCTCCCCATACCGTCGAAACAGACGGCCAGCGGGCCGACTGCTCCGGGCATCCGACTTCACTGGGTTATTCTGGTGCGGCTTCCACGGACCCAAAGGCGTGTCGGCAGAAAAAATGGACAAATCCATGTAATTGTCGTCTCTTGGTACGTCATACGGTTTGGTAGCCGTAAACAGCCACCACATTCCGTCAATCTCCTCGAGAGTGGGATCCGCCCCTTCAATATCCTCCATCAAAATCCTGTCCAACTCCCAAACCAAGGGGAAAGAGGAGCATCTGTAGAGTTCGATGGTCCTGTTCGAACCCGATTCCGGGACCATGTAGTACACCCCATCCCATTGAAAAACACAGGGATACGACAGGTGGTAGTCTCTTTCTAGGACTGTCTCCGGTTTCTGCCAGCGGCCATTGGCATCCATCCGGATGACTGAGATATGCCCTTTTTTAGTTGAATACAGGAACTCTTCGAGGAAAATAAAGAATCGGTCCTGGTGTTTCACGGGAAAAGGATCGGCCCAGAAGCGGTCTTTCGGAGGCACCATCTTAGTCCATCCGCGGAAACCAAAGACATCCTCGACAGACTCGCGAAGTCTGTACCCAAGACACCACTGATCAAATCCTGTCTGACTTTTTACCCATGCTCCTATACGCTGGGCGGTTCGTTTGGCAACGAGCTTGAGCATTTTCTTGTTTGCTGGAGGGGGCTGAGAATTGAAAAGAAGCGGCTCCAAGGACTCTGTCGGCCTGGCTTCCAGTAATGCTTGCGGCCCATTAATGCAAAGGTCGCTTAATTTGCGCTGAAGCAATGTAGCGGCAGTCCACAACAGCCTGTTGTATGCTCCGTGGACCGACCACAGGTCATCCGGCAAATGGGTGGGTAAGAACGATCGGCATAAGACTTGTCCGCGAGGTAACGAAGGATCCTGGCGCTTGAGTTCCAAAGTGAGAATCGGGTAGCCTTCCATCACCTCCCAAAAGCCCTCCACAGTTCCAGATCCGTGCAAGCCGGATATGTGTTCGATAGTCCAGACCCCATACCTGGCCAGATTCAGTTCGCCAACCCCCTCCATGACTAGACCCGAACAAAACACCACGTCCAAGTCATACGAAGCTATGGAAACAATATCCTTTTCACTAAGCGTGAGCCCTTGATCAGCCCGAGATTCTCCGATCAGTGTCATATTGGACGGCGGAGCAATGGGGTCGAGCCGTCCCCGGGCGAGAGCATCCGGGACGGCTCGACAGCATTGTCTGTCAATCGCCCTGTACAACCGATAAATCCAAAAGGATCTCCTCATCCACAATTCTCTCAGAAACAAACGAACCTGGCCCCATGAAAACCGACCTGAGACTTTTTTTACAGCAATTAAGTGAACTTCGATAATCTGTGCTGCCACAAGGCCAGAAAACATTTTCCGAATCCACAAGGCATGAGAATCGGAATTGCTTATGAGTCCCAGACGCAAAGGACGCTTAGGCGGCCTTGAGTCCCGGGGCATCTTTACCTGAGCCTTTCCATGTTCGGAAAATTCCATGCGAGTCCAATTTACCGGACAGATCATTTCGGTACTAAAAACAGGAACAAAAGCTCTTACGTCTTGATTGGTCTCCATCTGATCAAGACGGGTTTTTACCTTTTCCACAGCCACGGCATTTGTAGCATTAATATTCCAAAGATGGAATCCTCCCACAAGGGTCTTTGCGTGAAAGCCAACCTCAGTCAGGTATGGCAGAGAGGTAGTTCAACGCGCCTTTTCATGGTAAGAATAACAGAATCAAGAACCGGAGATAAAGTGATGCCCCTTTTGTTTCGTTCGAGAAGTCATGGAATGGTGGCCTTTGGATTTTTTAACATCGAAACAGACATGCTGTTGCTCGAAAATCTTTTCTTCTTTGCTGATCGATTTTGCCAAGCTGTCGTGAGCCTCGCCGAGCAATCTGCCGTATCCGAGAAGGACGTCTGGATGGACGGGTTTCGGATTCAGGATCCAACCCTGATAGGCAACCTACATGGGGCTATCCAAGGAGTAGATTTGAGGGGTTTTATTGGCGAAACCTACCGTCAATTTCCGTTTCCCGCAAGTCAATGGGCCTTCAAGCAAAAACCCGATGGAGTGAAGAACCAGTCCCTTGTACAAGGACTCATTCGCAAATTTGCAGAGGATAAACCAATTCGGCTGTCTTTGGACATACAGTCATCAACCACGAGTATCGATGAATTCGTCTTTGAGCAAAAAGAGTTTGAGGAATTGATAGCCTATGTGGATAGAGGCGGTTACCCTCGATGGCAAGACGAAATCCGTCCGCCCTATGTCCAAGCGATGATGAAGAAACTTGCTCCGTGAACCAAGCTTTCGATGCGATTCCGCTTCTGAAACGGAGGGCTTTCAATGAATCGACGCGTCCTAACCGTACTGGGTGTTTTATTCGTCCTTATTTTGTGGACTTCCACTCTGATCGCTCAAACTGAGAGCGAAGGCTGGGCTGCATATAATAAGGCCTTGAAATTACTCAGTGTGCCCTTAAATTCCTTTGGAAATGATCATATGTTCCCCTAAATTCTCATTCCCAAGACGTGAGGCTCATCCTTGGTCTCTATGACCTCCCGAACCGAGATCATTGCGATCTCTATGGCTCTTTGCGATAGAGGTAATTTGCTGAGAGAATTCCTCTACGACGGAGTTGCTCAGGAAAACTGGATCTGCCACAGCCATTTCTCGCACAATTTTTTGAGCCCTCGCGCCCGACATTAAGCGCTGTTCGAAGAGAAGTGACATGAGACGAAGATTCCGCACCAGGGGTATCGCCAGTTGTGTCGCTTTGGTCAATAGTCCTTTGTCACTAGTAACAAGAATTAGAGAATTGTCGCGGCACAGGATCAGATGACATGCATCGATTGCAGATATTCCTCTAAATGTTTTCGCTTCTCCGAGCTGTTCCAACGTTGGCACTAAGATTTTTATCCCAAGATCTTCATATTCCTCTCTCGACAATCCACGCACTTCCTTGGTAAGAGCCAACGAAGAAACTTTCAGGGAATCACAGTGGGTAGCGAATGACCGCAAAATGTCGAGAGCGGCCACCTTCTGATAGTCGATCACCGTGCAAGAATCCAACAAGTAAGACCCATTTATATGAGGTCTACTTGCCATCGAAATACTTCCATGAGGCTATCCAGTCCTTAACTGAAGGAAGATCTTTGTCCAAGGCCTCCGCCGCCCACCCCAAGCTTATCACACCATCTTCAATGCCTCGGCGGATCAACGCCATAAACCTTACACCCATGAAATCTGCTGCGGTCAGTCCCTCCGGTTCACTCGCTCGGGCTTGCTCCCCAGTGCGGACGTAAAACGCATCTTCATGAACTTGATGAGGCTCTTCTTTGAACCTGAGCCCTTTCCCATATTGTCTTAGGTAACTCAAAGCAAATTCATGCCAAATTGATTTCTGGTCAACTCTTCCAGATGCTATCAATCGCATGAGGACAGTTTTGTAGCTAACGCTAAAGTATCTTTTTATTTTTAGAACCGCATCGACTAGGCTTAACCCCCGGGACTTCCGCAAATGATTTTCGAATGCAGCCTGAGGCATCAGGAAATGGCCTGCAAATTCGTTAGCTTCATCCTCTTCCCGATCATTTTCCTCAGTTTGATCCACGTCGAACGCGTCCAGGTGCATCATCAAATGGCCAAGTTCGTGAGATGCGCTGAAAATCCTCCGCTCTACAGTTACCTTGTCCCAAACATTCACCGCTATAGCTGGTCCGCCATCACTCTTTGCCACTGAAAGGCCAAAAAAATTATCTGAAGCCAGCCATAGGGGAAATACCTTTATACCCCCAGATTCAAACAACCCACAGATATCCCAGATCGGTTCCTTTTCGGCAACGCCAAGCATTTCCCTTGCGATAATGGCGGCGGCCTGAGGTTTCCTGTCCTCGTCTGCTAATTTATGGAGCCGTTCAATCATTGGGGCAACACCGTCTTCAACCTTGTCTTTAACCAACTCTTCTATTTCATTGAAGCATCTTAGCCACCGGTCCACCCTGATCAATACGTCTTCCCGGGTTCTGATTTTTTTTCTGGCCCGAAATCTCACAGATTTCAGGCAGTTCTGGCTTTCGATGATTTCATAGAAATTGGCGTCCAAAGCCTCGGCGATCCGCTGAAGAGTATCAACACGGGGAACACACAATCCCCTCTCTATCTTCTTGTATTGCGTCTGAGGCACGGCGGCGTAAGAAGCAACTTCGACTTGACTGAGTTTCTTTTTGAGGCGAAGCCTTCTGACATTTTTTGAAATTAGCTCCCCGGTTATGGCCATCGCTTTGCGCTCCCTTGATCCTAATATGACCTAGCCTGCTTTCACGTTGTCTTGGCTACTCTGAAAAGCCTTATCCATATAATCTATGTCATAGATCTAATTCTATACCAACTTTCTAATTATGTAAATAAGGTTATTTTGTTATACCATTTGGACGTTTAACTGTAATTGGTGTCATAACTGGTAACAACAGGTTCGGCAACCGGTCCTCGAAACAGATTTTGCCGGCCCTCGGAAGTCCGCTTAAAATAGGTTGACCGCACGAGCAAACTCAGGAATCGTTCGAATGACTCATTGCGGCCAAATTGAAAGTCGAGAACCTTTACGGGATCGGCCAACTGAATGTGGAACGAAGTGCAGACGGCCTCAAGTTCGGAGGTGCCTTCGTAGGCTACCATGGAAAATGGGGTCAGGTCTTGAAATATCAGTTTTTCTCTCTTTGAAACCTCTTTACTGACAGTGGTATAGATCGGGACACCATACCTAATTCACTCCACGTTCGCAGAAGTACGTATGGCGTCCCCGGATTCAAGAATATGGAGCAGACTTTAGTCAGCTTATTCCAATCTTGTCGTCAGCCTAAAACCTGCCCCCCTAGGCAATTTCAAGGCCATCGATTTGACGCGGAGGATACTTTGGCAAATTGGTCAATATGTTTAAGAACTGCTATAGATTGTCTATTTCTTGGGTTTTGGCAAGCCGACTGTCTGAGCGCCCGTAATTCTTTGCTCCGGACTCAGCTTCAGAGCTTCACCCAATTTGGGTTTGTCGATTGATACACGAAATACGGTGGCCAGTTCCTCGGAGGAACAAAACAGGTAAACGTTTTCTGCGATAAAGCCCGTGTCTGCCGCGGCAAGGAACATCTTGCCAGCTTCCTCTCCTTCGCCCATTTTTGCGAGGTCCGCAACATAAACGAGGTTGACGGCTGCAGCCTCAAAATATGACTGCGTGCCGGTAAGGGAACGGAGGTCCCCCGACGCGACCGGAACGAGAGCATTTCCCTTCGGATCATAGAGATAAGTTCCTTCCGCAGTCGCGACGTACACGTCGATCTCCTGACGGTTTAAAGCCGATGGCGCAGTACGCCTGCCGGAATCCGGTCGGCTTATACCGAACGCAGCCCAAAGCAAGTTGGACAGCGTCTGCTGCGAGAGATTACCGCTGCTGAATTCCCGTGTGGTCTTCCTGTCCTTTAACGTTTGCATCAGAGGCTTACTCTTGTCCAGTTTCGGTTCAGGAAGCTGGATCGGCTTCATGTCCTGTCCAAAGGCCGGCACAAGAATACCTGCACAGAAAATCAACGACACAGCGATTGCGAAGACTGTTCTCATTTTCATTCGGTCACTCCTTGCAAGTACATTATCACATTCTTTAATCATTCTTGAAAAAGATGTCAAACGATCAGGCAGCGATGAAGAATGAAAACGAAGTTATGGGTAATCGTGTTTGTGTAAGAATGTATCCATGATGTTCCTCTCCTGATGATGCCGGATTGTGGCAACTCCGAGCATACATCAAAACTGGGAACGTCACCCCGCTCTTTGGTTGCGGCCGGAGGCTGCGCTGTGTATAATGACATTGGTACGGAAGTGGTAATCAGCCATCAAGCGTACTACGAACAGGACGGAGCCGTTACGGATATGGTGGTCATGGGCACAGTTTACCAGGGAAGTCAGGCGCATCCTGAGCGGGAACCCCAAAATCCAGCCCTGGATCGATGCAATCTCGCAAGTTGTCGAAAACGCACCGGAAAGCCAGGAATGATTACGTTGTAGGTAGAGAGAGGGTTCGCCAAAGAATTTGTGTAGAGGCTGTTCGGATCATAAGGCGGGAATTAGGGGGGGATCGGACTTGGAAGCCGTTGCACGAATAATTTGCGAATTGAGTGGGATATTTCGCCGTTTCCTCATCGGCATGGCCCAATTTTTTGTGTTACACTGGGCTCTGTGCAAATAGTTGTTACGGCCGAGAGTTCACCGGTTCACAAGTCAACTGATTCCTGGTTTTATTCCGTATAATGATGTGTGCGTTTAACAGAGAAGAGGTAAAGACATGAGAGGCCTTACTAAACTAACCGAGTGGCTGAATACCTTCTTCACGGGCATCGGGGGAATAGCGCTTGTGCTCATGACAAGTATAGCCTGCGTCAATATGTTTATGCGGCTCTACGGGGCACCGCTCTCCCCAGCCTATGAACTGGTGTCTTACCTGGGGGCAATCACTGTGGCGTTGCCGCTCGGCTATGCACAACTTAAGAAAAGTCACATCGCTGTAGATATTCTGTCAAATCGATTTCCCCCAGGTGTGCGACGAGTCATCGTAGGATTAAACCTGGTCCTGAGTATCGTATTTTTCTCTCTAGCCTCGTGGAAGGTTACCCAGCATGCAGCGAACTTGTGGCATACCGGGGAACTCTCCGAAACCACTCGCATGCCCTTTTACCCGTTCGCCTTCGCTGTAGCTTTTTCCTGCGGGCTCCTGGCCTTGACTCTACTTGTGGACTTGCTTTCCCTGGTCGCCCCATTGCGGGAGGAAAATAAATGACCGGTTTAATAGGAATCATAGCACTTCTGTTGCTGATGTTTTTATTGGAGATGCCCGTAGGATTTGCCATGGGGATGGTGGGCCTTGGCGGTATATGGTACGTATTATCATCTGAAGCTGCTCTTTCGACGCTCGGGACGGAGATTTGGGAGACGTTTGCCAACTATGGCCTCACCGTTATACCCATGTTCATACTGATGGGGCAGATCTGCTTTTATTCTGGGGTGAACGAAAGTCTTTACAAGACCGCCAATACGTGGATGGGGCGAGTGAGAGGCGGCTTGGCAATGGCCACGGTCATGGCGTGTGCGGGTTTTGCCGCAATATGTGGTTCGAACACTGCCACTGCTGCAACGATGACCTCCGTGGCGCTCCCACAGATGAGAAAATACGGTTACGAACCCATTCTCAGCACCTCAGCCGTAGCCTGCGGGTCCACTCTCGGTGTGGTCATTCCACCTAGTGTGGTCCTGATGGTTTACGGGATCTATACCGAGCAATCCATAGGAAAACTGTTCTGGGGCAGCACGATCCCCGGCTTAATCATGACCTTTCTTTTCTGCATCACCATATATGTAATGTGCGTCGTGAGGCCTGAGTGGGGTCCCCCCGGAGACAGGACCAGTATGGGTGCTAAGATAAAGGCAATTCCCGGCGCGTCGGAGATGATTGTTCTGTTTACCTTGATCATGGGCGGCCTGTATTCAGGCGCTTATACCCCTACCGAGGCCGGCGCTGCAGGGGCGTTTTTTGCTGTAGTCTTAGGGGTGATCAGAAGAAAGCTGAGCTGGAAAGGCTTCATTGCCTCAGTGGTCGATACTTTGAAGATTTCCTGCATGATAATAGTGATTATTGCGGGAGCCGTGATTTTTGGGAGATTCTTAACCATTAGCGGACTCCCTTTCCAAATCACTGAATTTGCAGCCTCGCTCGATGTTCCACCCTGGGTGGTAATGGCGGTGATCCTGCTCGTTTACGGCGTGGCCGGCTGTCTTATGGACGCTTTGGGGTTTCTGCTGGTGTCGATCCCCATCTTCTTTCCTTTGGCAATGAGCCTGGGTTACGACCCGATCTGGTTCGGTTGTATAATCACAGTGGTGACGACCATGGGAGCCATTACTCCTCCTGTCGGTATCAGTGTTTATGTGGTCGCCGGAATGAACAAAGATATTCCCATGGGAACCATATTCAGAGGCGTGTTGTGGTTTATTCCCGCCTACATCCTGACCATGGCATTAATGATACTTTATCCCCAAGTCGCATTGTTCCTACCGTCGCTAGTAAAATAGCAACGGTTAACGGAGGCTTTGATGTCGGACAAAGAGATTCTCAAGGGGAAAAAAATTCTGGCAGTGGACGATGAACAGGATGTTCTCTCGGTTATCCGCGAAGAACTGGAAGCATGTCAGCTTATAACAGCGGGCGACTTTGATTCCGCACGACAATATTTGAAGCGTGAACCTTTCGATCTGGTAATCCTGGATATTATGGGGGTCAAGGGATTCGATCTTTTGGATATTGCTCGGTCTCAAAGGCTGCCGGCTGTGATGCTGACAGCCCACGCGATGACGCCGAACAGTTTCCAGAAGTCTATTGACAAGGGTGCCGTGTCTTTCTTGCCGAAAGACGAGCTTTATCGGCTCGACGAACTGATAATGGAGATTTTGGAGGAATTGGGAAAAGGGGAAACCCATTGGTATCGGCTAATAGAAAGACTTGGCCCGAGATTCAAGGAGTTGTGGGGCCAATTGTGGGAAGAGATTAAATTTCCTCCAGAATCCAAAATAACCTGGTGAAGATTGTCTTGGGCGTGACTTCGATGCATCCAGGTTCTGTTCATTGACGGGATACCCAGCAGTGTTTGGCTGAAGGGGGACTCTCAAAATTGACATTGACAAGCCCTTTTCGATTCCTGTAATTTCATTTATAGTCAGTGCCAAAATTATTGTCGCTTTCGGTTTGTCGTGCTTATTTCGGACAGAAATTTTGGCAACGAGTATATGCGGCTCAATTTATTGGATCCTTTCTCTTTCACCTAAAGCCATGTCCGTCATCAGGAGGTATTTGCGATGAAAAAGTTTAGATCATTCTCTATCTTTTCTGCGACATTCGTTTCTTTTATTTTTGTACTGGGTGCTCTTTGCTTGGCTGGTCCAGTAGGGGCTGATACGATCACCCTCACTTACGCGAACTTTCCTCCGGCTCCGACTTTCCCATGCATTCAGATGGAGCGATGGGCCAAAGAAGTCACAGAGCGGACTAAGGGAAAAATAGAGGTCAAGACCTTTCCAGGCGGTACCCTGCTCGCAGCCAAAAACATGTTTGACGGTGTGGTCAAGGGTGTCGCGGATATTGGGTGTCTGGCAACCGCCTATCAACCGGGTAGATTTCTTATGTTTGAAGCGATGGATCTCCCGTTTGTGTTCGCCAGCGGTACGGTGGCCAGCGTGGTCATGTGGGATCTCTATGACAAATTCAAACCGGAATCCTTTAACGATGTAAAAGTTCTTACAATGTTCACCTGCGCCACCGCACACATAATGTCCCAGAAACCCGTACGTAACATGGAGGATCTTCAAGGGCTTAAGCTGAGGGCTGCCGGCACAGGAGTGGATATAATGAAGCTACTCGGGGCAGCCCCTGAGGGCATGCCCATGTCCGCAGTCCCTGAGGCTCTTCAGAAAGGAGTTGTCCAAGGCCTTGTAAGTTCTCTTGAGGTCATGAAGGACATGAAGTTTGCCGAATATTGCAAATTCGCAACTTACGCCGATTTGTGGGTTGTCCCATTCGCCGTCGTGATGAACAAGAAGAAATGGGAATCACTACCGGAGGATGTGAAAAAAATATTTGACGACTTGAGTAAAGAACAGGCTCTCTGGACCGGTAGGTATGTGGACCAACATGCACAAGATGCTATAGAGTGGTCCAAGAAAGAAGAAAAGGTCGAATTCATAACTCTTCCTCAGGAGGAAACGGCCAAGTGGAGGGCTAAAGTGGAGCCTCTTACGCAACAATATCTAGACCGTACAAAAGAGGGTAAACTGCCTGGCAAAGAGTTCTTGGAAGAGCTTATGAAGCTTAAAGATAAGTACACAAAAGAATTGAAGGATAAATGATTGTTGTTGTTCCACAATTGTAAAGCCTCCTTGAAGTCAACGGGGGAGGTAAGGGGATAATGCAACAAGAGTCGATGAGCCTTGTTGAGTTTCAGAGCAGATTTGTGAGTGATGAAGCCTGTATGGAGCACCTGTTCAAGCTTCGCTGGCCGGACGGTTACAGATGTCCGAGGTGCGGTCACAGGAGATATACTGTTTTCACAGTACGCGCACGCTGTTTCAGTGCAGTGCGTGTAAGTATCAGGTCTCGGTCACAGCAGGGACGATTTTCCACAAGACGCGGACTCCTTTGGTGAAATGGTTCTGGATGATTTTCATGATGGCCCGTCAGAAAAGCGGTGTATCGATGCTCAGTCTCCAGCGGATGCTCGGGATCAAGTCGTACAAGACCGTTTGGACTATGGGGCACAAGATCCGCAAGGCCATGGAGGATAGGGATTCCCAGTATCAACTCGCTGGTCTTGTGGAAATGGACGATGCGTTTATCGGTCCGCGAAAACCGGGACCTCTGGGTTGCACGCGTCTAAATAATCTTTAGGGCCCGTTCCTTCTCGCTGTACAAACAGCCGCAGTACTTCTGCATGTACAACCCAGTCTTGCGGTACCGTTTCACACCCTCATTCCAACCGGAACGCCAATCCTTATAAAGGAATGGGATCCCGTGGCTCTCGGAGATTGATTCACAGGTAGATCTCAATAGATCGTGCTTTTGAAAGCGGCTGTAAAGAAGCGTTGTAGAGAAGGCGTCGAAACCCTTCGCGTCGGCAGTCAGTGCAGTCCTGTCCATTCTGTAATGGAAGCAGATCAGGCACCTCTGAGGTTCTCGAAACACAACCTGCCTGAACCACCCTTCCATTCCTTCTTGGTCGTGTTCGTGGAGAACGCGGACATTGTGGTCTCGCGAGTATGTGATCAGTGCATCCAGCCTTCTGAGGTACTCGGAATATGGATGGATATTGGGATTGAAAAACAGGACCGTGACTTCGTGTCCTTCACGGCTGAGGTCATCGAAGGGTACCACTAGACACGGTGCACAGCAGGCATGAAGAAGAATTCGCATGAAAAGGGTTGTGTCCTCTCAAATGTCGTGATAATAATTTGGTGAATTTGTAACAGCGTGTCAGGCCGCAATAATACTCCGGACCGGTTGCACCATGAAGAGACTTCTCATTGGGTTAATAATCCTTTCTTGTCTGAATCCGGTAATTTTGACGGCCTCAGATGAACACGCCCTTTTCTTGAATGCGTTTGGAGAGACTGCAACAGCTTACCTCAACGATTCCTTTCTTCTTCTGGGCACTACGGCTGACGGTTTTGTGTCCGACGTCATTCCCCGAGAAACGGCCCTGGAAATTTCTAAAAATGTCCAGAAAAGGATCAGGGTTATCCGGGCAAAACTTAGGGCGGTCTCAGCCTCTCGAATGGCCGAAGTCGACAAGCAACTGATAGGGCTCCTTGACGGTGCATACGCATGTATGGATCAGCAGGCATGGGCATTGTCCCAGTACATAGGGGACAAGAGCCCCGACGCCGCTAAACGATTTGAAGAACGACGAACCGGATGCCTGGACAGAATAAGAAAAATTGGGGAGTTCTACTCTACTCTTCCACCCGCTCCGGAACTCCCTGAACCCCTCAGCACACGCTGATCCCCCACCCTTATAGTGAAGCGCTGACGATCGAAATACTCGAGAAGCGGAATATTATATTTCCTTGAAGAGCCCGTTATCTCGCTGAAACGGGACGGGGTTATGCTGCTCTCCTGTTTGAAAAAAGCCACAAGTTTTTTCTTGGTTTGATCTATGAAGTCAGAAGAAAAATAAATGTCCTCCTTAACCCGCACCACCTTGCCTTCCTTTTCCATGAGGCTCAGCAGGGTTCTGACCTTTTTGATTTCCGCACCTGTTGCAGAGATGATCTCTTTGATGAGAGGCGGGGAGTTCCCTCCTCCGGAGATGAGCTTCATCAATAGGTCTTTGACGTCCTTCTCATCGTCATTGAGATGTACCCTATGCGAATACGCCCGAACCGTATCTCCATCGACTACCACTTCGCCATTCGAGGAAAGATTTTCCAGGACGGTCTTGAACAGTCTGTCTCCACCCGGTGCAGTTGAGCGAAGCTCCTGCTTGGATATGCCTTCCTTTAACGGTTGATCGGCGTGAAACGAGGCGAGACGATCAAGAATCCTGTTTTTGACCATCATAAAAAAATCCCTGTGAACATGGCGCTTTTCCACAGGTTCCAACCTTATGAGAGTCTTTGAGTTTCTTAGAGTTTCAATAATACTATCGAGCTGTTTGCCGGAAAGGCCCGACATTCCGAGAAGCTCATTTCGGGCAACTCCAACCGGTCCACCGCTGCGCACAAGCGATGCCACGATTGCCTCGTTGTCCTTACTGTCCGTCTCCATGAAAGACTTGGCCGTGCGTGCCTTCAACTTCAGTCCCCTGGGGTTTACTATCACGCCGCCGCCAAGAGTGATCGACGGCGATACAGCCCTGATAACAAACCTATCCCCGGTAGCCGGGACCAGGGGCGCAGACGTACGCAACTGGGCCAGGGTTGTCTTGCCCGGTTCAAGAACGTCCATTTCAGGCAGAACGACCAGGGCTTCAACCTCGGAAGTATAGTGATGAAGTCGCACCTTTCGGCGGTTCTTCAGGGTTATGCGAGATCGCGCAAGCGAGGTCAACTCCACGTCCACAATGTAAGAGGGCCGAAACTCTTCAGGATGAGTAATTACTTCACCTCGGTGCAGTTGGCCCTGTTCGAGCCCCCTCAAGTTCACCGCAACCCGTTCTCCTGGGAAAGCTTTCTGTTCGGCCCGATTATGGGACTCCAGGGAACGGACCGACGACCTCAAGTTTCCGGGTAAAATTTCCACCTCATCCCCAACAGATACCGTTCCCGAAATCAAAGTGCCCGTGACTACTGTTCCATGCCCTTTCAAAGTAAATACCCGGTCCACAGGAAGACGCAGTAGACCAAACACGGGCCTATCAAGCGCTTGTGCGGCCAACTGAGCGAGGGTTTCTCGGAGGCTGTCGATCCCCTCCCCGGAGCGGGAAGAAACGCGAACCATGGGCGCTCCTTCCAGGAAGGTACCCTTGACGAGGTCTCGTGCATCTTCTTCGGCCAGATCTGCCAGTTCCTTGTCCACAAGATCCAATTTGGTCAATACCACCAAGCCAAGCTTGACTCCAAGAAGTGACAGTATGTCCAGATGCTCTACGGTCTGGGGCATAACTCCTTCATCGAGGGCAATGACAAGCGCGGCCATGTCGATGCCGCCTGCGCCCGCAACCATTTGTCTGACAAACTTCTCATGGCCCGGAACGTCCACAATGCCCATTCGAATATGGTCGCCTAAGTCCAGAAACGCGAAACCGAGTTCTATACTTATGCCCCTAAGTTTTTCCTCTTTCAGGCGATCCGTATCAATCCCCGTGAGCGCACGGACCAACTCTGTCTTGCCATGATCTATATGCCCGGCGGTACCAAGGATCACCCTTTTCATTGCCGTTTCTTTCAAAGCAGCCATTCTAGCGGGCTTCTTACAATATGCGGTCTCATTCCGGCCAGATTTCTATAAGTCGTTTCTTGGGAAACGGATAGGGAGTTTGCGGTCCAAACCAGTGATCGTATATTTTGTCGAAGGAACCATCGGCGGCCATATCTTGAATAGTAAAATTGACAAAGTCTCTCCATGCAGAATCATCCGACTGAACCGCAACTGCGAGCGGTTCAGTCAGGTCGGATGCGTCAATCAGTTCAAAGCGTCCCGGGTGTTTGGAACCGTACTCAAGCAGAGTCAATCCTGAATCCATCCAGCCCGTAGCTTTTGCACGCCCAAGCGCCATGAAGCAGGAAGGTCTGTCAGGATAGGAGACCACATTGGTTTCCGCTTGATCATCGCCCATTTTTTTTAGAAGACTCATGGCTGCCCGTTCTGCCGACGAACCCTGTACCACGGCTATCTTATGCCCCTTGAGATCTGCCGCCTTCTTGACACTTCCCTTGAGAGTAATTATTTGCTGGACATCGTGGAAATAGGCCACCGAAAAGTCGAAGTCGTTCTCAAGAGATCTTGTGTGCTTGATTCTGCAAAAGGCGGCATCAATATTCCCGCGGGAAAGCATTGGACCCCATGTTTTTTCATTAACCTTAACCGCCTCAAGCTTAAGATTCATGTGTCGCGCCAATTCCGATGCCAAATCCACTTCAAATCCAACCCACTCGCCTGAGGGTTTGATGAATCCCTGCGGTGTGATGTTGTACGGAACCCCGATACGGACAGTGCCGGCCTTTGTGACCCGATCAAGTATAATTCCTGCTCTGCCGATTTGCGGCAGTAAGGCGAAGTGAAGTAAGATGATCCAGAAAACAAATCTCATTCGAGATGCCACTTCTACACCTCCTCAGACTCGTCCTGATCCGGAATTTCTTCCGGCGACTCGTAGTCTTCCTCTTTCGTCTCAATGTCCATTGTTGCCGACTGTTCGAGTTCGGCAACAATTTCATCTCTGGTCATTTCCACAATAGTCTCTTCACTCAAACGGACAAAAACAGTTTCGGCAAGAGGGTCGTGTTTAAGGACCACACCTTCACCTTTAGGCGTACGCACTGATCGACCAATCTTCGGCAGTCCCTTCTTAAACTCTTCGTACGTATCATGTTCAAAACCCAAACAGCACATGAGACGCCCACAAACACCAGATATCTTGATGGGGTTAAGGGAAAGATTCTGATTCTTAGCCATCTTGACAGAGACGGGTCGGAAATCCGTCAGAAACCGGGAGCAGCACAATTCCTGGCCGCAACAAGCCAAGCCGCCTATCATTTTGGCCTCGTGACGCACCCCTATTTGCCGCATCTCAATCCTCACAGGGAACCGGGACACAAGTTCCTTGACTAATTCACGAAAATCAACTCGTCCTTCTGCGGTGAAGTAAAAAACGTACTTTGAAGCATCGAAGAAACATTCTGCCTCAACCAGTTTCATGGGAAGCGCGAACTCACATATCTTGTCCAAGCAAAAATCATACGCTTCTTTCTCTTTCTGGACGCACCGCTCTTTTTGGCTAAAGTCAACTTTGCCGGCCTTTCTCAGCACCTTGCGCAACCCTTCGATCTGCGACTGGTCCATCTCGCGCTCAAAAGGGGGAATAGCTACGTGTCCCAGCCCCACTCCTTTCTCTGTCTTCACTATTACCCAGTCTCCTTGAAGCAATTCGATACCGGTCGCTTCAAAATGGTAAATTCTGCCGGCGTATCCGAAACGGACTCCACACACGCTCAGTGTTATCCTGGATGACGTTTTGTCCGCATCCGGAAAGGCCATGTCAGACGTGTTTGAACGTTTTGATCCCGAAAGCTCTTCAGATGGCTGCCCGATAGATGCTTCCGAGGGGGCTGACATGGGGCCAGTTTCCTGGCAAGTGCATGAACTTTGGCTGAAGTCAGTGCAGATCCATGGAGGCTTTCCATCAATATGCTCTTGGCCGGTCAATTCGGTATCAATGGAAGACGAAGTTAAATCGAGCGTCACCGGACCTTCTCCTGGATCAGGATCGAGCGCAGAGGTTTCCGTATCCAAAGAGTGCGGCCTTGATGATTTTTTTGCGCCGGCATTGGATCCCCAAGATCTCGGCAGATAGGGAACGTCCTTCCTGTGTTGTTCGTCGCTCATATCAGGACCTTAACGCCTCGGCCGGAGCGGTACCTAAATCGGGCCCGACTAATATGCGTGCAATTCTGAGAAACATGATATCAGTAATCAGATTTCGGTTCACATTGATGTCCGATTCAATAAGTTCAGACCCGTTGAGGATCTCGTCGTAAACTCTGAACATTTGATCAACGGAATACCGTGACGATATATCACGAATTCGTTCGGCAAAATCACTATTGATGACCGTGGAATGGTCGTTCGGAACACTGGCCCGCAGCAAGTCCTGAATCCATGTAAGAGCTATATGGATTGCGTCAGAAACCCTCTTTCGGTCGGACGAAATGTGTGCAGACAACTCGATAAGTCCTCGTATACCGCTTGACCCTGGATCCGAGAGAGTGGAAATCATCTGTTCCCTAAGTCGTGAAAGGCTGGGAGTATCCATCTCCAGCGCCTGTGATATGCTACCACATCCCATGCCTGCAAGTATCCACGACTTCTCAGGTGACATGCCCTTTTCCTGTTGGAGAAACTCAGCCAGCGTTTCCAGAGCAATCGGGCCAAAACCAATGTGTCTACACCGAGAACGCACGGTAGACAACAACAGGTGAGGCTTTGATGTCACCAGTATGACCATGCGCCCAGCCGGTGGTTCCTCAAGTGTTTTGAGGATCGCGTTCTGCGCGGCCCGGTTCATCAGGTGGGCGTCGTCTATTACAACTATTCTCCATGTTCCTTCTGCGGGCGGGTAACGTAAAAAGTTCTTAAGGTACCTTATGCGATCTATTCTGATCATGCCCCTTTCGGGTTTTTCTACAAGGAAGTCAGGGTGAGTTTGGCCACGTATTCGGCTACAAACGGGACAAGATCCGTGAGGATCTGCTGTAGGATCCGGACAGTTCAATAAGCAGGCAAATCTGACGGCCGCCATCTTTTTGCCGATTCCGTCTAGTCCGGTAAACACGTATGCATGGGCGGGACGCTTTACTCTCGCACTTCGCTCGAGTAGCCCAAGGACGCTTTCATGACCAACTAGGACGTTCATAGAAGACGGCTTAGCCGAAAAATATCACTCATCCCCGCTTGACCGGCATGAATCTGTCCAGTTCCAGCACCAGCGGCGAGGCGACAAAAATGGAGGAATAGGTCCCGAACAAAATTCCTACTATGAGTGCCCACGCAAAATCCTGAAGAATATTAGTGCCGAATATTAAAAACGCTATGACGGAAAGAAGTGTGAAACAGCTTGTGAGGATTGTTCGAGAAAGTGTTTGGTTGATTGAGGAGTTCATAATTTCGATGAGTGGCTGCTTCTTCATCGACTTCAAGTTCTCTCTTATCCTGTCGCAGACAACGATGGTGTCGTTAATGTCATATCCTATAACCGTCAACATGGCGGCCAATATCGTCAAGTTAAACTCCTTGCCCGTCCAGACGAAAAAGCCGTAGACTATTATTAAATCGTGGACCAGACAAAATATTGCCCCCAGCCCCATAGTGAAAGTGAAACGGAACGCCATATAGATGAGTAGAAAAACCAGAGCGATGACGGTGGCCCAAATTGCAGAACTTTGGAGGTCTTTCCCAACTTTCGGCCCGACCATTTCAAGGCTTCGAATTTCAGCGCTGCCCTTGCCGATTTTATTTTCCAACAGCTCTTTTACATGAGCAGACAACTTGTCTGAGCCTTCCTCAGGAGCCTCCATTCGGATTACGAACTCTTCGCCGCCCAATATTTTTTGCACTCCCAGGTTCTCGCCAAAGGTTTTCAAAGCTTCTCTTATTTGATCGGTGTCGACCGTCTTGTTGAACCGAACCTGAATCATAGCCCCGCCGCTGAAATCTATGCCCAATCGTAATTGCCCCTTAATCGGTATAGATGCCAAGGACAGCACTATCATTATTGTTGTAAACGCATAGGCGTAGCGTCTATTGCCCAGAAAATCTATGTTTGTGTTAGGTTTGATCAGTTCCACTTGCTGGATCCTTCTGCAGCGTAAGTAATGGCACCAACAATCTCGGAGCCCTGTCATCGTGAAAGGCAAAAAGCAGGTACCTGACGGCCCTCACTCAAATACTCAGTTGCTTGATCTGCTTCACCCGGAAAACGTAGTCAAAAATGGAGCGGGTGACAAAAAAAGCCGTGAACAGAGATACTACAAGACCTATGCACAAAGTAATGGCGAAACCTTTGATCGGGCCGGTGCCGAATTGTATGAGCGGAAGAGCTGCCAAAATGTTTGTGACATGAGTATCGATTATTGTCAGAAAAGCCTTGGTATATCCTGCATCAACAGCTGCCCGGGGCGATTTCCCCGACCGCAATTCCTCTCTTACCCTCTCAAAAATTAGTATATTGGCATCAATGGCCATACCGATGGTAAGGGCTACCCCTGCAAGGCCCGGAAGAGTCAGAGTCGCTCTTAATCCAGGCGAGACCATTACGCCGAAGATCAGCAGCAGGTTCATGACCAACGCCGTATTTGCCACCATGCCCGACCATTTGTAGTATACGGCCATGCCGACCGCGATCAATACCATTCCCAACACGATGGCGTTTCGTCCAAGCCTTATGGAATCAGCGCCCAGGGAAGGTCCCACCGTCCGATTTTCGAGTATCTTCACCGGAGCAGGGAGGCTTCCCGCTCTCAGTACGAGCGCAAGGTCATGAGCCTCATCCGGCGAAAACATGCCCTCTATTATCGCTGAACCGCCCGAAATTCGATCCTTAATAACCGGCGCTGAATAGACCCTGTTGTCAAGAATGATCGCCAGCTTCTCCCGAACGTGTTCACCGGTTATTCTTTCAAACTGGCGAGCGCCTATCCGGTTAAAATCCATGGCAATAATCATTCTCCCCATCTGATCAGGCTGCACCCGTGCATCGGTGAGCACGTCTCCTGTCATAAGAATCTGCTTCTTGATAAGGTACGGTGTACGAGTTGCGGCGCCGGTAGAGGGATTACGGTCCACTTTGTAAAGAACCTCGCTTCCCTGGGGGACATCACCCTTGAGCGCGGCGCTCAGGTCGTCTTTTTCGTCCACCAGCTTGAACTCGAGGCGAGCCGTCTGCTTTATGATGTCAATGGCTCGGTTCAGGTCTTCCTTGAGGCCGGGTAGCTGCACAATTATCCTGTCTTTTCCGTGAATGACCACGTCCGGTTCAGCTACGCCAAGGGCATCTACGCGGTTACGGATCGTGTCCACGGCTTGCCTGACGGCCTTTTGTTTGACGCTCTCCTCCGCTTTGGCATCCATCTGCAACTGAATCTCGAATCCTTTTTCCGAAAAGCCGGATGAGGTTTTCTTGAAATTGTGGAGTTTATCCAGGATCTTTTGGTCAAAAAGCGCTGCCTGATCCGCATCCTTCAGGAAAACGACAAGAGACGAGGGCGCTGTACGCTGTACATCCGTATAACGTATCTTCTCCTCCTTCATCAAGGCCGAGGCTTCGGATATGGTCTGGTCAGACACGGCTTCCACTGCCTTTTCAGCCTGGACTTCGAGGATGAGGTGCAAACCGCCCTGAAGGTCCAGTCCCAAACGAACAGGGCTGTCCGGGAGGTACTTGGCCCAAAAAGCCGGTACCGGCCCCACTGACGGATAAAGAAGGAAAAGGCTCGCCAACAATACCACGCCTATCATGGCAAAGCGCAACTGAAGGCTCTGAATCATCGAATTGGACTCCTCAGGAATTTTGTTCGGGTGCAGGAGGCGCAGAAGCCAAGCCGGCTACGTGACCGCGGGACACTCGCACCCTCACTTTGTCGGCTATCTCAAGAGTAACCACCTGGTCCTGTATGGTGGTGATCTTTCCGTAGAGACCTCCCTGGGTTATGACCGAGTCCCCCTTCTTAAGATTCTCCAGCAGCGTCCTGTGTTCTTTAGCTTTCTTTTGTTGGGGTCTGATGAGAAGAAAGTAAAATACTCCAAAGATGAGAACCATCGGAAGAAAACCCAGCAGAGTATTCATGTCCCCGCCGCCCTGGCCGCCGCCCGAGGCCATAGCGTAAGCCGTGTCAATCATATTGCTCCTCCATTCCAGCCGGAAACTCTCCACAGAAATCGCCGAGACGGTTGTCTTTCAATGCCTTTCGGATTCCTTCCATCATCTTACTATAGAAACCCAGATTGTGAATAGTGGACAGCCTGTGGCCGTAAATCTCCTTTTCCTGCAAAAGATGGCGAAGATAAGACCTGGAATAATTCCTACACAATGGGCATGAGCAGCAGGGATCTACCGGCCTTGGATCATCACGATAGCAGGCGTTTCTAATATTCAGAGGTCCCAGAGAAGTGAACAGCATTCCGTTGCGGGCGTTACGAGTCGGGAGGACACAATCGAACAAATCCACCCCCCTCAGCACCCCCTCCAGTATGTCCCGTGGTTTCCCAACCCCCATAACGTATCGAGGAGACCTGTCAGGAAGCAGAGGAACCGTAGCTTCAATCATCTCGAGCATTATCTCTCGAGGTTCGCCGACACTGAGACCGCCGATGGCATATCCGTCAAGTTCCAAGGAAACCAGACCTTCCGCACTCTGTTTCCTCAGATCCAAGAACATCGATCCTTGTACTATGCCGAACAGGGCAGGGTCAACTCTTTTTTTGGCCGCCAAACAGCGCCTGGCCCATCGCGTTGTCCTTTCAGCCGCAACAGCAGCAGCTTCCTTGTCAATAGGGTAACCTACGACGTCATCAAGGCACATAACAATGTCCGAACCTAAAGCCTCCTGAACTTCTATGCTCTTCTCCGGCGTAAAGAGATGGGAGCTTCCGTCGATATGGGAACGGAACTCGACGCCTTCCTCACTTACTTTCCTTAAACGGGACAAACTGTACACCTGGAACCCACCGCTGTCGGTGAGGACGGCCCCAGGCCAGTTCATATAACGGTGCAGACCGCCCATACTCTCGACAGTTTCGTGGCCGGGGCGGAGGTACAGGTGATATGCGTTGGCAAGTATCAACCTGAACCCCAGGCTCCACACTTCTTCCGGAGAAACAGCCTTCACCGCCGCCCGGGTTCCGACAGGCATGAATGCAGGTGTCGGAATACCACCTCCGTGCGACAACTCCAGCAGTCCGAGACGAGCACCACTCTTCCGATCCTTGTGCAACAATTTGAAGGAAAGACTCATTTCAGTTCGGACGAAGAGGAAGGAGAAGCGAGAAAGTTACAGCGAAACCGAGAGGGGCTTTTTCGGCCCCCCTGTTAAGCAAATCCACACCAGTCATTCTCAGTAACCTGAATTATTTCCTCACAGCGGCCCAAGATACCGGCACGGGTGTCCTATCTGTTAGCCTTTTTCAACCCGAGTGCATCCGTGGCAAGAATCATTTTCATTATGTTGGTGGCTCCCTCCAGAATCTTGTAAACCTTGCCGTCACGAAGGATTCTGGCTATGGGATATTCATTCGAGTAACCGTAGGCGCTCAAAACCTCGAGAGCCAGGTTAGGCACCTCGTCCGCCGCTTTACATGCGTAATACTTGGCAAGCACGGTTTCCCTATTATTGGCAACGAGCCCTTTATCCTTCTGAATGGCGCATCTCCAAACCAGAGCCCTCGCCGCCTCCGTCTCTGCAACCATCCTGGCGATCACTTCCTGAACCATCTGGAATTCCGCGATGGGCTGCCCAAACTGGCTTCGTTCATTGGCGTACTTGATGGATTCGTCCAGGGCTGCCTGGCATGTTCCCACGGCGCCTGCCGCGGCTGAGAGCCGAGTGCTCACGAGTTCCTGCATGAGATATCCGAAGCCGCGGCCTTCCTCGCCGAGACGATTGGCAACAGGGACTCTCACGTCTTCCATCACTATTTCACCAGTAGGGCAAGCCCATATACCCAGTTTTTCTTTAATCGAAATGGTCGAGACGCCCTTTGAATCCATGTCCATTACAAATACGCTCATGCCCCTGTGCTTAGCCTTCTTGTCCGTCATGGCGAATATTATGGACATATCGGCAACCGGAGCCCACGTGATCCACATCTTACGACCATTCAGGACATACTCGTTCCCATCCCGCACTGCCGTGGTTGACATCGCAGCAGTGTCAGACCCTGCGTCAGGTTCTGTTATGCCGAAGCACCCAAGTAACTTGGCCGACATCAATTCAGGAATATACTTTCTCTTGAGTTCTTCACTCCCCCATTTGAGAATAGACATGGACGTGCCCATAGTCTGCATATTGAAGGCCACTCTCAGAGAGCCGGAGACTCTCCCGATTTCCTCAGTCGCAATGGCATGGGCAAGGTATCCCATACCGTTCCCGCCATACTCCTCGGGGACCGGACATCCGAAAAGGTTCAGCTCCGCCATCTGGTTCACCAGTTCACGTTGAAACCGGTGCTCATTCTCATCCTTGTCGACTACAGGCGCTATTTCCTTGTCAGCAAATTTACGGACCATGTCCCGAAGCATTATGTGATCTTCGGTGAGTTCAACATCGTATTCGTCACTCATGTTCCCATCTCCTTACGGAAGTATTCCCCCGAGCTTTGCAGCTTCGGTCTGGGCCAAGGGGGGTTACCGACTCAACCTAAGGTTATCCACCCACTTGGAGGTTATCAGCATAGCTTACGTGTTCGGAATAGTGGTCATACGAGCCCACTTTAATCGCACCTAAAATAGTTGTAATATTTACCAAACGCCAAGCATCCAAGTCAAGAACTGATAATGGGTGAGAGGAGAGTTAACAGGAAATGATATTCATCCTTATGAATTATCGGACGATTTGCCGACGCTTGTTCGTATCCGAGGTCTTGCCAACAAATAGGTCATGAATCCTGCTCCTACCAACACGGCCATCCACAGAGTACATAACCTTATTAGTATGACGGCAGGCAGGCTACGGCTGTATGGTATCCCCACGAAGGACAGTAATCCCACCATACCTGCCTCTGTTCCCACGATCCCTCCGGGCAGCATTGAGAGAGCGCCTACGACAGTAGAGAAACAATAGACAAAGTTGGCCTGGAGAAACGAGGCCTGAAGCTTGAACCCGCTTGTTATCAAAAAGAGCGAAACCGATTCCATGCCCCAAGCCACAGTGGACACCAACAATCCTATAAAGAATATTTTCGGTGTCATGAGATCCTTGCCCGTGAGAAGCATGGCAAGAAGTCTAGTGCATACCCAGGAAAGAAAGGAGATCTTGGACAATCTTTCCAACACAGGACGATACAGCCGCTCCATACAAATGAATATGCCCCCTCCAACCACGACCACAGCGCAGAGCAGAAACAGAGTGCTCCATCCTTCGAAAAGGAGCAGGGAGAAGGAGCCGAGAAAAAGGACTCCCCAAAGGTCCATAAGCCTCTCTACCAGCAGGATGCCAACCACTCGCGTCATTGAAACGCCGTAATCTTCCTTCAAAAAGACTCCTTTGACCGCCTCTCCTACTTTGCCCGGTGTCCCTGTGAGGGCGAAACCTGCGAGAAATGCTTCCATGGAATAGACCAGAGGTACCTTCTCTCCTGATTGCCTGAGATAGTAGTAAAATCTCCAGCCGCGCAATAGCCATCCAACAAACACAAGCCCCACTACAATTCCCAGACGGTCCATTGGGAATTCAAGCAATGCTCCCAAAACAGTCTTGAAGTCTGAACCGAAAGTGGCAGCCGCGTAGAGGATTATGCCCGACACTGCGAAAATCAGCACGGAACGGACCAGCTTGAAACTGCCCGGTCCGGAGCCGGTTACTAGAGGCAATTCAGCGGGCAATTTTTTTCCAACAGCATGTTCATTGATGTCTTGGGTTTGGGACATGAGGGTACTTTGATGCCGGCAAGATGGCTACGCGCTCAGCGTCGTGGGAAATAGATGCATCTGCTGCTGAATGCATACCAGGCGCCATCCAACTGCATCTTCAATTGTTGGAGATAATACGTGGTCTGGGCGTACTGAGGGTTGCCGGGATATATCCAGCGAGTCTGCTGGTACATTTGCGCATATCTCTCCCATAAAGCTTTCCAGTTTTTTTCCAACTGAAGGCATTCACCATATTCCGGATTGCTGAGATCAGGCCGAAAAGCGTACTCTTGGGGCTGGCGCGGTTGCTGAGGCCCGGAATACGGTCGAGGTAAAGGAGTCGCGCCGGGAATAGGGGCCTGAGGCGGGTAGGGGACCTGGCTCAAGGTTGGTTGCGGTATGCACATCGTCGCGACAACAAGAAGGAGAGCCACATGAAAGCACCTTCGCTTCAATAAGACCAGGCAACGGCCCTGCCTGTCATGTGGATTTATAGGATCCATGCCGGTACCCAGTCTGCTCGTATTGGATAATAATCTTTTTTCATAAGGAACCGACACATCTTTGCACCTGGGAAAAAGCCTTCCGGCAGACTGTGTTAAACGAATAAGCTAATGGCGTCAAGCCGGAAAATTCATTCGATGTGGTCTCCAGTCCGGACCAGTTGAGAAATCAGGAAAAGCAAGAACCACTAATGTCAAATTGGTGGGACCATCATGATGCTTATTTCTGTCGGGCATCGGGCGAACGCAAGGCTTCTTCGGGTATTCTGAAAACCAAGTAGTAAAGCCCGGCAATTATAATAAGAACAATGACCCCTGACCAGATTGCGTCAGTGACAAAATGGCCGCCTTGCGTCGCTCTTGCAACGCCGGCCAGGCTTCCGTAGGTCACACCCACAATAAGGGCCGCGGCTGAACCCCAGGGGTGATACGGGAAAAATGCGGATGCAGATGAGATTGAGAACGCCATGGCGCAGTGGCCGCACGTGAATGATTTCCCTTTAACCGTACCCGCCGGTGGCCAAATTTTTCTATATTCGGAATCGCCTCCAAAGGCTGTGATTTCCACTGGCCTGGGACGTCCCCAGGAATTTTTCAATATCCCGGTGACCACCATCCCAGGCCCGATTATGACCGTCAGTATGACCACGAGGCAAGGTTTCCGATATTTTGCAGGGGCCTTTCCAAAATAGGATGCGGCGAGCAGTAGAACAGCACATGTAGCCATAGCGATGGTGGGAATCTCTCCGTAACGGTATATCCAATCCCAGGGTCTCTCACGGGCATGAACCCACCCGCTGTTTTGCCCGCCTGCCGAGTAGAAGGTCCCAGTCCATCTCAGATCCCTTCCATCAACGTCCAGGAAAACCGTGGATGCCACGCCGAACACCATGAGGACGAGCATTATGGCAATGCCGCGCCGCCGAGGCGATTGAAGAATTCTTTTGGCCATTGTCATACCGATTCACGTCCAAATGCTGAATTGACCATGACTTTCTTGGGGAGGTTTCCTCGTTTGAAAGCACGTCCGAATCAGGGGCTCTGTATCCATCTTCCGCTGCAAAAAATTATTCCCCTTTTTCCGGACTGAACTTTTTCCGAATTGTCCAACGGACAGGCCGGACTATTCAGGATAATGCCACCGGATTCATGTTTTCGCAACAGACAAACAGGTAAATATGCAGCCAAAGTTAATATTCATTATTGACTTTAGGTTATATAAAAAACATATTGATTTTTATTGACAAATAGTTTTCTTCGTAATAGAGATGCCTTGAGCAGAGCCATGAGCGATGACGCCCGAATGAAATCCGGTAAAAAGCTGTTCTGCTTCGAATTTAATCTGTCCAGCCGTGAGTAAAACGCTCTGGTGTGCAAACGGGGGTTTTAACAGCAGGCCTTTTTCGCATCCTGAACGGACAAGAAATGGGCCGGATCATTTCTTCGTTGCAGACGAGGCTGTCGGCGGGGTTGTAATTTCAACTGGGGAGTTTCTCTTTTTTCCTCCTTGAGTGAGGGTGAGCGCATGAACTATTTGGAAGCCTACAATGTGATTGATTTATTCATACTTGGCAGTATGATTTTAACAATTATTCTGGGCTTCTGGAGGGGCTTCGTCCGGACCCTTAGCGCGGTGGCCGGTTTAGCCCTGGGCGTAATAGGCGCTCTAAAGTACCACTATGTGGTTCAGCCGTATCTGAGCAAGATCTCCTCTCTCGATCCTCAAATATGTGCAATACTGTCTATGATCATAATTTTTATCGGTGTTCAGGCCCTATTTGTGTTGATCCGTCGAATTCTGGATGCACTACTTGACCTGACCCGTTTGAGTTGGCTGGACCGCGTTTTGGGTGCCGCAATGGGGGCCTGTGCGGGCTTTTTTTTTGTTGCGGCAGCCGTCCAGATAGTCCTCGTGGCAGTGCCCGAATGGTCGACGGTCGGTTCTTCCAGACTTGTTCGACCAGTGGACAGATTGACTGGACAGGCCATGATCTATGCCCCGGAACAAGTCAGGACGCAGTTGCAATCATTGATAGCCAAGTTGAAGGGGACTCAGGACCCAAATCCGCAGGCTTTTCAGCAGCGAAAAGGCACCCCGGAAAAGGCATTGCCCAGCCCCCAGGGAAGCGCCAAGTGAGACTGAACGGCGCCGTCCGTTCCAGGAGGACCTTATGAAGCAACCTGTAACTTTATTTGCGATCGTTCTCGTATTCTGCCTGATGACGGGATGCGCCTACTTCCAGAAAAAGGATGAACCACCTCCGCTTCCTCCCATAGAAGAGACAAAACCTCCTCTCTCCATAAAGAGCGACCATTTCAAGGCATACCCGTGGGCCGCACTGGCCAAACCGCGCAAGGATGGAAATGACCCGGACACCATCACCTATACCGTGAAGGAAGGGGACACTCTGGAGATTGTTGCAGAAAACATGATGGGAGATCCCGGTCTAAGTGTAGGTCTGGCAAGTTTCAATGAGCTTTCTTCTCCATCGGGGGCGAAAACGGGCGATAAGATAGTAATACCTAACCCCATAATCGGTGTGAGTGGCCAGATGAGAATTAAGTCCAAAGGAGAGAAAGACTTTGGCGAGCCGAAGGCCTTTGGTCCCGACTTTAAGAAGGGTGATGAATACAAACTCAGGTTTGAATCCAACGTGAATGGATACCTGTACGTTCTCAGAAAAGGCGCCAAGGGACTGGATTACCTCTATCCCGCCCAGGTAAAAAAAGGTAAGAGAAACAAAGATCCGCAGCCGCTTATGCGTGATACCGGCAAGGTCACCGCGCACGAGGCAGTAGAGATTCCCATTGGAAAAACGGGGTTTGTATATGATCCGAAAAAAGTGGGAGACATGATCTTCGTGTTCCTCTCCATGAAAAAGATTCCCGAACTGGAGGATCTCAAGGAGAAGAAGACGTTACGAGTGGAGGACGTGGAGGATGTCATGCACAGGGTTAAGGAGGGTGAAATCCTTAACAAGCCGCCCTACCACCTCCTGAGGATATCCGATCCGTCTGAGATATTGGGTTTTAGCCTGAACATCGACGGATAAACTGAAAACATTTGACAGGAGAGCGTCATACGGTATAATTATACCTTTAAGGGGCTGTAGCTCAGTTGGGAGAGCGCTTGAATGGCATTCAAGAGGTCGTCGGTTCGATCCCGTCCAGCTCCACCATGGAAAAAGTTATCATCTTAGCTGGTTAGCCGCCACGGTTTTTGGCGGCTTTTTTTTCCAGAAAGACGATTGTGTCAGATTTGTGACATTCGTCAGCGCAAACCCTGTTGGCATAAGCCAAGAGCTTCGCAATCTCCGGAGTTGAATAGTGGGTCGTCATACTTTTACCTGACTTGTGGCCGAGCAAATCACGCCGATCCTCTTCCGGGACGTCGGCAGCCCGGAACTGACGGCCAAACGTGTGCTTTAAATCGTGTACGCGTACTTGTGGAAGGCCTGCCTTTTCCCTCGTCATTCTCCACTTCCGGTTGTAAATCCGCTTCACCGGCTTCCCTTCAAAAGTAAAGACATATTCCTCATGCTTTCCACGCTGGGAGTCTATGACGTCTCTCGCGACCCGATTCAGGATCACCAAGCGATCCCGCCTGTTCTTTACCAGGTGCCTGGGGATGACAAAAACTGAGGTCTTGAGGAGTGGATAATCAACTTCGTAGCTCCATTTCAGGTTGCAAACCTCGGATTCTCGACAACCCGTGTTCGCCTTGAACAGGCACATGTCTCGCAAATAATCGGGGAGTTCAGCAAAGAGGGCTTCCTGCTCCTCCCAGCTCAAGGGATAAGGATCTCGCCTGTCGGTCTCAGGAAACAGCTAGATCCTTGGAGCTGAGTGCAGCCAGGTCAGGCCGTTTTCGTCAATCCACTCACCGGTGAGTACCGCACAGCGCAGACGGAGGCAACATGAAAACATTCATCCTGATACTATCCCTAAGATTAGTCGCTTCAGCCATGTCCTGGGCCGAAACGACGTACGTGCGGGATTCCAGCGGCCGTTTAATGCGGACCCAGGACCAGCAGGGCAGCCAAACCACGGTTCGAGACCCGGACGGACGGACCGACCACCGAGACCTGGGAGTATCAGGGCGGAGAAAAGGTCGTGCGGGACCATTATGGGAGGAGAATTAGGACGGAGAGGGACAGGTGAAGGAAGAAAAGAAGGCCTATGAGAGCCGCAAACCATGATATAAGATTCTGCTAGCAAAAAAACAGATGGCGCAGGCAATTTCTCAGCTAGAAGGTGTTATAAAGAAGCCTTATAAATATCATTAAGTACCTCGGTGAAATCGCATGGATTACGTCGAGTGGGTCGAAGCAGTCGAAACTGTTGAACCCCACGTAGTTAGAATCATGACCCCACAGTGTTCGGGAACCGGCTTTCTCGTCTCTCACTTTGAAAACAGTTTGATATGTGCCATCGCCACGGCGGCGCATGTTGTTTCGCATGCTCAGTACTGGGAGCAGCCGATCCGCATTGAGCACAAGAAATCTGGGAAGACGATTCTGCTTCGGTCGGCTGACCGCGCGATATTTCTGCATGCAGTCAACGACACCGCAGCTATAGTGTTTGCGAATGTAGAGCTTCCCTTGCCCGATAAGCCTCTGGACTTACCCCCAGAAAATCGGTCCCTTAAAGTCGGAAACGAGATCGGTTGGCTTGGGTTTCCTGATGCAGTTGCGCATGGTGATCTCTGCTTCTTTTCTGGCCGCGTCAGCGCATACCGGGAAAAACAATTCGAGTATTTAGTGGATGGTGTCGCGATTAATGGTGTTAGCGGAGGTCCGGCCTTTTGGAATGGCGCGAGCAGAGTCACGCTTGTGGGCGTTATGCGGGCCTACATCGCGAACCGAGCAACTGGTGAAACATTACCCGGTCTGTCAGTTGTCACGAACGTTGACAAGTTCCACGAACTGTCGAAGCTATTTAAGTCTGTCGATGAAGCGAAAGAGAAGGAATCACCACCTAAACCTCCGAACACGAAGCCTGAGTCATCTAACCCGGCGCTCAACCGGACGCATCTCAAACGGCGCAGGTGAACAAGAAGTCTCGTCGAATGGAGGACAATGAGAGATCATGAAATTTCTAATATTGGCCGAGCATCGGACCCATTTGACAGGAGTCCTCAACCATGTCCAGAATCAACAGAACATCTCGATGGGTGGACGATAGAAAATCAAACAAGGTGGGTCTGATTGACAGGGAAGCTATGAGCCTCCCTGTCTCCATGCCCCGCCTGGCCTGGCCGTACCTCGCCGTGCCACGCCGCACCGTGCCCTGCCCTGCCTCGCCAGGGCCTAGAAGCGCCACACCCTACTTGACTAATTCGAAACGACCGTATCGAGGTCTCCAATCACCCAGACCCACCATGCTGCCCCCTATCTCAAGAATGCTTTCCACATCAGATTTGTTGATCTGGGTATCGTCTGTCTCACAGGAAAATTCTAAACCCCACTTGTCAAATTTGGGTCGAGTCCTCATGATCCTGCTCTTTTGAATCCTCACTCCTACAGTGAGCCTGAAGTGCTCGTTCTGCCACAGGGCATCGATATCTCGTGGTCCCTCGTATTCCAATGGGAAGAAATCTTGTGGGAACCAGATTCCCGCTTTGGCTAGTGGGCCTTTCTTTTCTTTCTTAGCCGCTTCAATCAACAGGCCATGAATCATGTTGGCCGACACGGCGACCTTTCCATTGGACAGATATAGCCCAGCCTTCCATTCATATTCTGCCATCTTTTCAAGGTCGGCGTCTGTTTTCTTCCTCTTTCCGGAGATCGTCTTGATCCTCTTTGTCCATTCGTTCAGAGGGTCGGCAGTCTGACCGTTGTGGAACAGGATGGGCATCACTCCTCGAATCCGAAATGTCAAAGTCTGTATGGACACTTATGACCTCCCTATAGCGATTCATATCAGGCATGGCATTCGTGGTATCGACAAATGGGGGTAATACCTTTTCTTCGGTGGACTGGAATTTACCTTCATACTTCAAGATCTTTGAATCAGTAACCTCCAAAGGGCCCACTGCTTCATAGCGTTTCCTTCTCAACATGTCAGTGACTATTTCATGGCATTGCCGACAAAGAGTATACAGATCCTCCAACTTTTCACTCCCTAAATTCTCATACGTCCTGTGATGAACTTCCAGGTCTTCAGTCGAATCGCATAAGACGCACCGTCCACAGTCTCTCTGTATAGCTTGGAGCCTTTGCGGCTTATTCTGCCAATCCGGAGACTTTATATAATTGTTGTAATGGTCTTGAGCTTTCATTGTCACGAAGTCACCCCAGACAACATATCGGAATATAGAGTATCTCACAGAACAAATCTACGGGAATTCCCGATTATCAAGAGCACCTGCATTCTAGCCTCCGAACATTGCGGAATGTTGCGCCCCAAATTATTAGTAGCACCCCATTTCATGCCTGCCAAATAAGGACATGGGCTTAGCGGAGCCAGTCTTTCCAAGGCTCTGAGTGAGGGACATTGTACGATCTAGGGATTGGTCGGATGGGGGGGGCCAGGCTGAACCGGAAGGGGCTGGGGCATGGGGGGGGGCTAACATCGGAATTTGTACAGAAATAGATTGGGCCTGTCGTCCCCAGTTGATGCCCCTGCTGTTCTCAAAATTCTTAAAAAAACCAGTTCTGTCAAAGCAGAACTCATATTGATTATAGAGGCTCCGTACCAGACGGCGCAACGCGGGGTCCAGGCTTTCAATAAACGTTACCGCCAAGCCGGTCTCTCGAGCCTGTTGGCGATTGATGCTGCGGCTATGACTCTTGTGCTCATCGTAGCTGGAAAAGGACTCGACTATTTTATCAATACGATCAGAATGTTGCGACTCTGATGGGCTGTTCCGAAACATGAATTCTTTAAGCCACTTCTTCGCCAATTCATTCGAAAGTTCCTGAGCACTTTTGCAAATCTCAAGGGTGTGCAAGTCATACTTCTGGATTAGCGGACCGTAGTGTGCGAGCGCCTGGATACCTTCCTTTTTCACAAGATCTTCAATTGCCTCGAAAGCCCTCAGTATTGCTCTGGCGGGAATTCCATTTAGCTGGGGGTCGATGGGACCCAGAGTGGATATATCATCCATTATGATCTCATCACCGGCAAAAGTCATAAGAGTTGCAGCACTGTACGCATTGCCGGGAATGAAAAACCTGATCTCTGCAAAGCGACTGCGAAGTAAGTCTACAATTCTTTCCGTGGCTTCGGGCGACCCGCCGTTGCTGACAAGAAAGACGTCAATTTGATTTTCTGAGACCATGCTGACGAGATCGCTAAACCCAATTAAATCGGAATTATCAATATGAGCAGGAATTCCAGGGACCAAATTATTGGTCTTCACAACATAGCAGATCAAAGGTCTTCCAGTGATACGCTCGATACGGCAAAAGGTCTCTTTCCGCAGAGCGAATATTGGAACGCTAGAGAAGCGACCAAAAAAATCGCTAATTTCCTGATAAGTTGTGGGAACAGATTCGAGCTTGGTAAGATTATCGTGGAACGGATCCTCTTGGGCTTGACCCAAGTTCGTCTGCGCCTTGGGCTTCGCCCCAGGCTCTCCGGAAGGTGGCTTCCCCTTGTCCTTCGATTTCTTTCTTGCCATTAGCCAATCGGTCCTATTGACCAGCCGTCGAAGCGGCAGGGTGACCGTTAACCTTGACTTCCATTGTGCTGGCGGCGGTAACGCTCAGGGGATTGGTTTGGCCTAATGCTCTCTGCACTTGCTCGTAAATGGAATTCAACGAGTTGAGAGTATCCAACACATCAGCCAGATCAGGCTTTTCTGCCCGAAGCCTATCCAAGTATTCTCGTATGGTTGTCATCTCGGTCCCCTTCCCGATCTCCTTGGTGGCGATGTCGGACAACGAAGTAATCATAACACGGGGCAAGGCTTTTCGTCAAACGCTGTGTTCCAAATGTGTTTTTGTCATACGTGCATTACAAAAGCCTCATTTGATGCGGGTCATATAAAGACATCGCCCACAACGAACTGTGAGCCGTCCTGAGCCGATTTCACCCTCCCTTAGACCCCAACAAACCTTAACCCTGCTTAGAGACGCAATAGAAACGAATTGCAACGTGTTTTTGGCGGCCACGGTCTGAGAGTCACAACGGGGTGTCTCTCTACGACTTGGGCCGTTCTTTTCCCTTGGCATGATCAGTAATCGATAGTATTGGAGTTGCGTGTGGAGCAACAGGTGTCCCAACACATCCGGAATAACAAGAGGCTTGAAGCTAAGTTGCCTGATGTGGTATTATCTTATAATCTGGTTTTCGAACATTGATACGCTCAGGAATGCGAGCACCTGCACAGTCTTCCGAGGTGGGCGTGGGAACAAGGTTGCTGCAACTGTGGGAATCGATTAAACCTGTCGTTGGCCCCCTCTTGTGGGCACTGGGTGCGGCGGCCGCCTTTTGTGCCATAGCCGGTTGGTTCGCCACGTTCCCTGTGCAAGTGGCTATTGCCAATGTCATATTCATTATCATAGTGGTGGTCGCTTTAGTGTGGGTCATCTCGAAGGAGAAGAAGAAAACCTCGCAGCTAGAAGAGACCTTTTCAAGCAAGCTTCGTTTAATATCTGAGCGGCTACATACTGTACACCACCTGATTCGTGACGAGACTTATCGACTTGGGGAAGCCCCAGAATCGGCAAGATTGAACGCGTTGCATGCTGTTGGACAAATACTCAACCTGATGTCAGATTTCCTCGGAGACTTGACGGGCCAGAAAATCTGCGTTTGCATCAAAATTATGGAGCAATTTGAGGGAATCACCGCAGAAAAACCGAGTGATCTGGAAGGCAAGACAGTCCTGACATTTGTTCGAGATGCAGGGACCCCGAGAAAGCGATGGGAACACCTGCGTCATCCGCTGTCTCATAACAGCGACTTTCGTGATATAATCCTGGGGCAAAAATCATATTTTACCGCGGTGGATCTTGAAAAAGAATCAGGATACACGAATACGACGTCAGACTGGAGTGTGTGGTACAAAACAGCTATTGTTGTACCCATTCAACTGGACGTCGCACAAAAACCGGGAGGGCACCCTCGTTTCGAGCTATTGGGCTTTTTGTGTGCGGATTCAATGTCTATAGAGGCATTTGGAGATAGGATAGAAGACTATGCCAACCTTCTTATGTCGGTTGGCGATGGCTTATATCACTATTTTGACCACGTACGCAACTGCGCATTAGAGGCCACGTCTGACAAGCAAGACCAGTGAGTCCTTGGATAATGAATCTTAATCCCTTTCTCTGTAAGGAGGTTATAATATGACTGACACCGAAGAGAAGAAGGTTTTACGAGAAAAACCAGCTCAGGTAAAAGAAAAACCAGCGACTAACGACAAGCCAATTTATGTCATGAAGGGTTTGTTCAAAGACACCTCTTTCATCATACAATATGCAGAGAAAATGGCCCAGGGTCAGTGATGGCCCGGGGTTGATTATATCATGAAGGGCATCAAAAATAACTGGGTGCCTTTGCCAGAAACACTGAAGCCCAGGCGGTCTCACCTGAGCTTCAGTGACAAAAGAGAGAAGTCAATTAATCTGCGTCCATCTAACCCACGCTTTAAAAACCTGCAACTAATATTTCTGTGACAGGAGGAGTGACGGGAATGACACGAGCATTTTCGCTCCTGTCACATCTAACAGGTGGTTATCTGAACGGAAATAACGGGATGACAGGAATGACGGGACATTTCTTTAGTGGTACATAAAAAAGAACGAAACACAACTTAGGCTGTACTGGGTTCGTCCAGTTTCGAGAGAGGCCTGCCGCAAATAGCGACGTCATCAATTCCAGGGTCGGCCAAGAGTTCCTTTTTTCGCTTATCGGCATGGTCTTTGTCCAGTGTGATGCAGTCGAGGCTAATGCTTTCCATGCCGTCAGCCAGAATAGCGATGACGGAGTACCTCATAATGGATTCTGGAGTCATGTTTTCCCCCGTTTTTCGCTGTGACAATTTTGTGACATTGGGTTGATGGAGGTACTGATTTATCGTGTCAAACTGGAGCAGTCGCCTTGGTCAACTGATTAATATTGTTGATGCTGCCTGCCATTTGTTTGGAATGGCATTCAAGAGGTCGTCGGTTCGATCCCGTCCAGCTCCACCAAACAAACCAATGAATCCATCCTGTTAGCCAGTTGCAATCGAGTTGAGAACCACAACCCTATCCTGACCACTCGTGATGCGTTGCCCAGGAATAATAAAAATGGCTATTCCCAGTTCCGGCACAGCCTCTTCCCATTCCCATCGTAGACCGCACAACTCGCCGTTGCGAAGTCCTGTGTTTACTGCGAAAAGAGCCATTTTCCTCAAATATGGCGGTAGTGCATTAAACAGCCTCACCTGTTCATCCCGTGCGAGCGGGTAGGGGTCTCGCTTATCAGTTTCAGAAACAAAAGGAATCTTTGGAGTTCTGAGCAGCCACGGCTCCCCATCTGTGTCAAACCATTCTCCGGATGCAAGGTTCAGGATGCGACGCACCACCTGGATACCGCAGTTAACGGCCCGAGCCTCGAATCCTTGCCCTTCTCCGATTCTCGATAAACTTCTGCAACGTTCCCATGTGGATCTGTTCCAGGGCTAGTTGTCCAATGTACGGGGCTACAGACGTAATTATTGATGATACCTCAGTGGAATAACCCAACCAGTTTCAAGTGGACTTGGTTGCGCTCAGATCCATTATGGCGGCAGGAGGTCTTGATGTCGCAAATGATTCCTGAATCTATGAACGCGGGTCTTCATTTTTATTGATATAGTTGAGTTTTCCCAAGACGCTTGTTCGTATCGTGTAATATGGTATCCATTCAGTCACCCGCGGAATTCCGAGGTCCGTTGCTCGAAATCATTAAGACTTTTTAAGTATTGCCCCGCGCAACTGAGGAGTTATTTTTGGGGAGCCATTCGGCTTGACAGCTAGCCTCCTGATCTGTTATGCATCTAAGATTACGCCAACTATTTCTTGAAGCCAATAGGGCTCATTCACGGAACAGACGAGTTGGGGCCAGGCAATATTCCTTGTTAGTGGCGATTGCCGTCTGGGACGTGAGCCGCCCGGTGCCCGAGTGTCGTTTAGAGAGGGCTAAGCGCCGGAGGTGGGAAGGCTTGTCTTTTAGTCACTCGGAATCGTTAGTTTTGACTTCTGATAGTTAAGGGGGTTTGAGAATGTCCTTGAACTTTGATCTTCCCAAGGATGCAGAACTCACTAGGAAGGTGGTCCGAGAGTTCGCGGAAAAGGAAATCGCGCCTGTCGCACAGGACTTGGATGACAGGGAAGAATTCTCTTACGACTTGACCCGAAAAATGGGCGAACTGGATTTCTTCGGTCCTTTCGTTTCTGAGGAATACGGCGGCAGCGATGTGGGTTACCTCAACTACATAATTATTGTGGAGGAGATAGCTAGGATAGATGGCTCTCAGGCTGCGACCATCGCAGCGGGCAATTCACTGGGAATAGCTCCCATCTTTTACTTCGGCACGGATGAGCAAAAGAAGAAATGGCTCCCGGATCTTTGCAAAGGCAAGATCATGGCATCCTTCGGATTAACTGAACCTGATGCCGGGTCTGACGCCGGTGCATCGCGAACAACGGCAGTGCTGGATGGCAACGAGTGGGTCATCAACGGAAGCAAGATATTCATAACCAACTCGACTACAGACATGAGTGCAGTCTGCGTAGTTCAATGCGTAACAGACACAACGGACTCCGGCAAACCGGAAATAAGCTGCATACTCGTAGAGAACGGCACACCGGGATTCATCACTGAGACCATGCACAATAAGATGTGCTGGCGTGCGTCCAACACGGGTCAGCTTACGTTTCAAGACTGCCGTGTCCCTAGAGAAAACCTTCTTGGCGCCAGAGGAGAGGGGTTTCATCAGATGCTCAAAACCCTTGATGGCGGGAGGTTGTCGATCGGAGCCATGGGCCTTGGAGGCGGTCAGGGCTCGTACGAACTGGCTTTGGACTATTCCAAGAAAAGAAAGCAGTTTGGCAGACCGATAGGAGCCTTCCAGGTGAATGCGTTCAAACTGGCGGACATGGCGACAGAACTTGAAATGGCCCGCCTGCTTTTGTACAAGGCGTGTTGGCTCATGGACAACAGGAGATTGACCCCGATATACAGTGCAATGGCCAAACTGGTGTGTTCAGAGACCTATTATCGGGCAGCGAACCATGCAGTGCAGATTCATGGTGGATATGGACTCATGAAAGATTATTCGGTGGAACGGCATTACAGAAATCAGAAACTGCTCGATATAGGCGAAGGTACTTCTGAGGTCCAGCGAATTGTAATTGCAAGGAATATTGGGGCCCCGGGCCGGTCAATGTAGTTGACCGTAAAACGGTCCTTTATTTGGCTCAAATGCCGTACTCAATTAATAACTCTGAAAGGACAAGTTATGGATCAAGATAAGAAGGCGGCTTCTTACGAATCATTTCGTGAAGCAGCAGAGGAGTACGGGAGTGAAAGAGGTCACGATCTGCTTACCGATCCTGATGCGTTGGCCGAAGCCAAAGACACGGCGGAGAGAGAGAGTGCCGTCAGTCACGGGCAAAAACTTCGTGCAACTCGACAAGAGCGGGGTTTCACTTTAGAAGAACTTGCAGCAACGACAGGGATAGACGCAGACGTCCTGGCCCACTTAGAAGCCGGCGAAACCTTCCTACCGCTGGGACAAATCATCAAACTTAGCAAGGCGCTCGCGCTTAAGATGGCCGATTTCATAGCCACGGGAGAGGAGCCATTCACCATCGTCAGGTCTAATCAGCGCCGAAGTTTTGCCCGCTTCGGAGAATCCGAGCAAGCTGATCATGGTTATGAGTATGAATCGTTAGCCCCAAACAAGAAAGACCGTGCCATGGAACCTTTCATAGTAACCCTGCATCCGGCTGCTGTTGATGAACCATCGTCCCATGATGGGCAGGAGTTTATCTACGTCTTGGAAGGTGAAATGGAAGTTACCGTAAACGATCATCGTGATGTCCTTAAGCCGGGTGACGCAGTCTACTACGATTCCACATGCACCCATCTCGTGAAGGCTAAGGGAGACAAGCCTGCAAAAATTCTGGCTGTGCTGACTAGTTGATAGGCGGCCGATATCACCAAGAGGTTGTTGTCAATGACCATTCTCGAGCCTGCCGATGTTCCAATCTTCGGCATCCCTTCTCCAGTTCTGGCTCTCGTCATACTTCTATCAGCGATGTCCCTGTTTTCCTACATCATGTTTCGCAGGCTGGATCCGTTAAGAAAACTCATGCCGGATCCGCGCTTCTCAGACCTTTGGAAGCGAATTCGGCTCGCGATTGTATATGGCTTCGGTCAGTACAGGCAGCCACGATACCTGGGAGCCGGCATCCTTCACATATTGCTTTTCGCCGGGTTCATGATCCTATCCCTCAGATCGCTTACTCTTATTGGCCGAGGCTTCTCTTCTCAGTTCCATTTGCCTTTCCTCACCGGATCCGCAGCATTATCGTACGAAGTTCTAAAAGACTACACGGTTCTAGTGGTTCTGGGGGTCTGTATAATAGCTATGATCCGCAGGGCCGTGTTTCACCCGGCCAGATACGACCATCCTGGAGTTGAAGGCCATGAAAAAGAAGCCTACGTAATCCTGGGGCTTGTCGCTGCGTTGATGGTAACGGACATGGCATTCGACGGCAGCGCCCTGAAAGGCGAAGGGGCTTCAGGGAAATGTTGTTTGTTTCCGGCTGCAAGTCTGGCCGCTTTTTTCATGCCTTCCGCGAGCCAATCCGTTTTGAACTTTCTCCATGTTACCGGCTATTGGTGTCATGTAATTGTATTTTTCTCCTTGCTGAACTATCTTCCGGTCTCAAAACATTTTCATGTGATTACAGCCATCCCGAATGTGTTCTTTGCCAACTTGAGCAAAGGACGGATCAAACCGGTCCGTTGGGGTGTAACAGACTGGATGGAACTGGAAGAGATAGGCGTGAGCAGGTTTCAGGGATTCACGTGGAAGGACGTCCTCGATTTTTATTCATGTGCCGATTGTGGGCGATGCACCGACAACTGCCCTGCCAATGCGGTAGGTCGGGACCTCTCCCCGAAGATGATCAGCATTAAGGCCAGAGATTACGCCTACAAATATTTTCCCATCTTCGGCTCCCCGCCGGACCCCGGGGAAAACCAATTTACCGGTCACATTATAACGGAAAATGAAATCTGGGCTTGTACCACCTGTGGGGCTTGCGAGGAGGAGTGCCCAATATTCATAAAATATATCGACAAGATAGTGGACATGAGGCGCTACCTTCTTGACCAAGGCAAGATACCCCAGTCTCTTCAAAAACCCATGCAGCAAATCAAGAAAAAAGGCAACGCATACGGTGGAACTAAGGGGAAAAGGGCTGCCTGGGCAAAAGATGCGGAGGGAGTGGATGTCAAGGAACTCAAGGAAGGTGATCATGCTGATCTACTCTTCTTCGTGGACAGTTGCGGGTCTTTTGATCCTCGCATACAGGAAATCTCGAAATCATTTGCGAGAATACTGACCCGGACCTCGACTAATTTCGGCATTCTGGGCCAAGACGAGACAGATTCAGGAAACGAAATTAGGCGTTTAGGAGAAGAAGGCCTTTTCGAACAGGTGTCCACCAAAAACATTGAAGCATTTAAGGCCAGAAGCTTCAATGAGATCGTTGCCTTTGATCCTCACGCTTTCAATGCGATACGTAACGATTATGCAGAACACTTTCCGATCATCCATTCAAGCCAATTGCTGGCAAGATTCATTCGTGAAGGAAAGTTGAGCCTGACTGGTGACTACGTGAACCGACGGGTAGTAACCTACCATGACCCATGCTACCTGGGACGGCACAACGGAATTTATGACGAGCCTAGGCATGTCCTCAAACGGATTCCTGGTATTGAGTTTCGTGAAATGGGTCGATCTTTTTCTAGAAGTTTTTGTTGCAGCGGTGGAGGTATCCTGCTGTGGTATGAGAATGAACAGGAAAAGGAGAGGATGGGGGAACGGAGAGTACTCATGGCCCAGGAGGTCGGGGCTCAGGTAATTGTGACCGCATGTCCTTTCTGTTTGATAAACCTGGAAGATGCAATTAAAACCACGGGAAATGAAGGCAAGATTGAAGTAATCGACCTGGTCGAACTCATTGATAGGTCCATGGCGGGATAATGTGGCGGATCGTGTGCGCAGATGACCAATACATTACGAGGGTAGTTCTTCAGGCTTCTTCGCATCTGTCGCAGATCCTTCAGTTCTAGATATAGTGGGAGGAGACATGAACATAATTGTTTGCATCAAATGGACGCCGGATACTTCCGAAGCGGATCTGATAGTCGACGCCGCGGGAAAGGACATCAAGAAAGATGACCTTGACTATGACGTGAATGACTGGGACCGGTTCGCCGTTGAGGAGGCTGTTCAGATTAAAGAAAAGATGGGTGGCCAAGTCACGGTGGTCACCGTCGCACCGGATGACGCGGCGGAAATGCTTCGGGAAAGCTTGGCCCGTGGGGCGGATGAGGCTTTCCATCTTTGGGACGAGGCCTTTGAGGGCTCGGACGGATACGCGGTCGCATCTATACTAGCTAAGTTCATCAAAGGCAGACCTCATGACCTCATACTCACTGGAACCCTTGCCGATGACGATTGCGGCGGTCAAGTGGGAGGAATGCTGGCAACCATGTTGGGGATTCCAAGTAGTACCCTGGTATCTAAGATTGAAATTCAAGGTACAAACATCAGATTCAACAGAGAACTGGAGGGAGGCCTCGGCGAGGAAGTCGAAATGGACTTGCCGGCTTTGGTGGCAGTAGCAACTGGTCTGAATGAGCCCAGATTCGTTTCAATCCGAGCCGTGCGAAAGGTGGCTTCCGTAGAAATCCCCATGCTTGATTCAGGCGAAATAGGGCTGGATGAATCCCGTATGGGACCAGGTGGGTCGAGAATTCAGATCGAACAGATTTATTTACCCCCGGAAGGAGAGGGAGCAGAAATTATAAAAGGTAGTTCAGAAGAAGTCGCTGCTCGACTTGCCCAGATCCTTAAGGAGAAAGGGGGTATCGGTTGATGAAAAACATATTCATCCTGGCGGAACATCGAAAAGAACAGTTGCGAGACATAACATGGGAGGCTGTTGCAGCCGGCCGCAAACTTGCCGCGGACCTGGGCGCGGACCTCACTTGTTTGTTGTTGGCAGAGAAAGTTGACGACATGGCGCAAAGCCTGGCGGGTGAATGTTGCAAGGTGCTGGCAATAGAAGACCCCAGTTTCTATACCTTGAATTCCGAAGCTCTTGCCAAGGCACTCGTATCTGTCTTGAAAGATATGGGCCCGTACATGCTGGTCATGGGAAATTCCAATTCTGTCATGGACCTGGCTCCTGGGCTCTCCGTAGCTCTGGATGCCACCCTGGCGACAGATTGCTTCGGCTTTGAAGTTCGCGACGGCAGGCCTATGGCTCTGAGGCAGATGTACAGTTATAAGGTTAACGCATTGGTATCCTTCAAAGAGGCGGAAAGAATCGTTGTGACGCTCCGCGGCGGCGCCTTTTCCTTCGGGCCTTCCGGGCAGGGCGCTGGAACCGTCGAGAAACTTCCTTCGCCTCTGGGAGATGAGAAGCCTCGAAAGCGTTTTGTCAATTACGTGGAAGCTGAGAAAGGCGATGTGGACATTGCGGCTGCCGACATAATTGTCTCAGTCGGTCGAGGCATTGGTGAGGAGCCTGATATCTCGGTCTTTGAATCCTTGGCTGAATCAATGGGTGGAGTACTGGCCTGTTCGCGTCCCATAGTAGACAAGAACTTGCTTCCTAAATATCACCAGGTTGGAACTTCCGGAGTCGAGGTCAAGCCAAAGGTCTATTTGGCGCTCGGTATCAGCGGCGCTTTTCAGCACATAGGTGGAATTAAAGGTTCTCCGCTGATTGCGGCGATCAACAAAGATCCCAGGGCACCTATTTTCCGAGTTGCGCAGTACGGTATTGTCGGTGATCTTAACGAGTTGGTGCCAATCCTTGAAAATAAGATCAAGGCTCTCAAGAAATCCTGACCTTCTCCGGGGACTAATGGAAGTCCTTAAAATGAGACAACGTAATGGGTGACATGTCGGGCGACTGTATTTTCTGTAAGATCGTATCAGGCTGGAGGCCGGCCAAGATGGTTTACGAAGACGATCTTGTCGTGGCCTTCTGGGACGCTAAACCTGTTGCACCGGTTCATATTCTCATTGTTCCACGTGAGCATATTCCCACTCTCAATGACATTCCTCGTGAGAATCAGATTCTTACTCATATCGGTCAAGTGGCCGCTACAATCGCCGGTGAATTCGGTGTGGCCAAGGCCGGTTACCGGTTCTTCATCAATGTAAATAGAGGAGGTGGACAAGTTATTTTTCACCTCCACGCTCACTTGGTTTCCCGGAGCAATCCGGGCTCCGACCATGCTACTGAAGTTTGACATATCGGCAAACAGGACCACATGACCGACTGCATCTTCTGCAAAATCATTGAGGGCAAGATTCCGGCAAAGAAGGTGTACGAAGACGAACAAGCAGTAGCCTTTTGGGATGCCAACCCCGCTTCACCCATACATATTCTGATAGTTCCGAGAGTTCACATACCTACTTTGAATGACATTCCTGAGGGCGATACACTGCTCTGCCATATTGGCAAGGTCGCAAAGAAAATCGCGCAGGACCTAGGGGTGGCTGAATCGGGATACCGGTTTTTCATCAACGTGAACAGGGGAGGGGGCCAAGTAGTATTCCACCTGCACGCACATCTCATATCAGGCAATGATTTAGGGACATTTTTTATCAAGGTTGCCATCGTAGCTGCAACCTTGTGGAGGAAATTGCTCTGCATTCTGGGGGCCGGAGCAACGCCACGAACAATGTAGCGTTCTAAGCTGGAGTGGGAACTCTTTCCTGTTCCTTGGTTTCTCGCGCCTTAATGAGTAGCGCCAAGGTTTTGTTGACCGGCGCGGCAAAGCCCAGTTCTTCAGCCTCTCTGGCGAGAGCACCGTTTATAAAATCGATCTCTGTTGGCCGTCCAGCCAATATGTCTTGTAACATGGAGTTGATGTTTTCCGAAGTGCCTCTGCAAACCCCGATCACCTGATCTGCCGGGTCCTCGAAAATCAATCCTATCCCTTTGGCTCTTACGATCATTAAGCACTCAGACACGATTTTGTAAATCAACTCCTTCCCGGAGTCAGTTTCAGGCAGCCTGCCGTTACGAATCGCCAGTAACGTGCAAGGCGCATTAATAGCCGCGTTGATAATGAGTTTTGACCAGACGCATCCCACGGCATTGTCGACCACATGAACCGGGCCGCTATTCATCTTCTCCAGAACTGACCCGATTGCCCGAGTCCTTTCCCTAATTGTTCCATCGGCTTCCCCAAAGTGGGTAGAGCCGAAGCCTGTATGACGATAGCGGCCCGGTGCCAAGTACATGGCTCCCATGGTCGTAGTGCCCAGCAATACGCGACCTGGGAAGGCCTCATCCAACGTTTCGTAATTGCCTATTCCGTTCTGAAGCGTCAACACGAGGCCGGATCCCGGGAGAATCTGTTCCAGCGTGGAAATAGCCGAGCGGGTGTCATAGGATTTCACTAACACCAGGGCTAGATCAATTAGGCCCGCCTCTGACAGATCTTGATATATCGCAGGACGAACAATGCGCTCACCCGATACCCCTTCCAGCCATAGGCCGTTTTCCCGAATGAGACGCACTTTGTCATGGTCCCGTTCGACAAAAACTGTGTCCAACCCTGCTTCCAGCAGTAGCACTCCAACAACTGATCCCAGCGCACCAGCTCCGACAACGGCAATTCTCATTCTCTAATCCCATCGTTTACAGAAGGCCGTGTGTCAATACCGATCTGAAACAGGGCCTCATGGCATGTATGTACGGTTTTCATTTACTGTAAAGCTTTCCCAGTTCGGCAGCCACATCTTCCGGCATCGGATAACAGTGCTCTTTCGCCGGGAATCCTCCAGATGCTACGTCTTTCTTAAAGTCTACCAGCGCTTCCAGGATCTGGGCTCCAATATCGCGATATTTCTTTACAAACTTCGCAGTATGCCGATCGAACATACCTATCATATCGTGAATCACAAGAACCTGCCCATCACAATGAGGACCCGCTCCGATGCCGAATATGGGTACAGAGGACCGCCGGGTTATTATTTCAGCCACTTCCGCTGGAACCGCCTCGAGGAGGAGGCTGGAAGCTCCCGCGTCTTCGAGAATAAGCGCATCATCTATCAACCTCTTGGCTGTCTCGAGGTCCCGCCCCTGGGCCTTGTATCCGCCCAGTTGCGCGACCGCCTGGGGTGTCAGGCCCATGTGACCCATAACAGGTATGGTGGCGTTAGCCATTGCCCTGATTGTATCAGCCATCTCGCTGCCGCCTTCTAGTTTCACTGCGTCGCAGCCTCCCTCGGCCATGAACCGTCCACCGTTTCGGATGGCCTCCGAGATAGACACCTGGTAACTCATGTACGGCATGTCTCCAACCAGGTAAACGTCCGGAGCCCCCAACCGAACGGCTTTCACGTGGGGAATCATCAGGTCCATTGTCATAGGTAAAGTAGAATCGTACCCAAAAACCACCATGCCCATAGAATCGCCCACGAGGATCACATCGATGCCGGCTTTTTGTTCCAGTATGGCAAAAGGATAATCATAGGCGGTCAGGAAAGTCATTGGCTCTTTCCGTGCCCGCTTGTCTCTCAGCGTCTGAATTGTAACTTTAGGCATAATAACCCCATCTCGTTGCAATTAACCTCTTGATGATTTCGGCCATAGCCGCTCAGGGCACGTTACCAGGAATTCCGGTCATTTTCAACTGAGCATCCTGAGGCCGCAAGCTATACCGATTCGCGTTCAAATCTTGAATCAACCGAGACTTTTTGCGCTTGTCAACATGTGTCCGAAGCGAAAGTCATCCGTTGAAGTCCGAAGTGGAGGATACATGCCGGCAAGACTTTTCGCCTCAAAGCCAATCCGTATTAAGAGTTACCCGGATTCCAGGGTCTGATAGCCGGCCAACAGAGTATCATTGGCCAACTATCAGGTTGTTTCTTGTGGTCGGGGCATCAAGCCTGACATTCCTGCCGCCACAAGCAAATGAATTCACGACAATCGTCGATACCCTTGAAGCAAGGGGCATTCCCCTCAGTTTCCTGAATAGTCCGTATCAGACTCTCTTTTCTGTGGCGAGAAATATTCTTTATTCCAAGGGTTTTTGCAGTTTGCTGAACTTGTTTCAAAGTCATCCTTTAACTCCTTTTTTCAACTGCTCTTAATGAGCTATAATTATACGAAAGGGTTCTTAGTAAGGATTCCGATAAAAATCAAGGTCAAATTCGAGGCAACATTTGGAGAAGGTAGAGCAGCCACTGACGTGACGTGGCCAAGTACTTTGATTCAGCAGTTGTTAAGGAGCTTCGGTGAGTGGAAGGTTCAGGGCTTCTTGAAACCACTTACGGGCAACGAAGCTTCAGATGCGGACGGCCGACCGCACACGCAAGTCGGGTGCATATATCGGAGGCGTACGGATAGTATCTGAGCAGGCTACCTCTTCTTCAGGTGAGTCCTAATATATTCAGCGATGTCGTCAGTGCGGGCGCCCGGCCCAAATACTTCCTCTATTCCGCTTTCCTTGAGTGCAGGTATGTCTTCTTCGGGCACAATCCCTCCACCAAGAATCAAGACGTCATTCACGCCGTTTTCCTTGAAAATCCGTGCAACCTTGGGGAAAAGATAGTCATGCGCGCCTGACAGCGAGCTGAGGCATACCACATCGGCGTCTTCCTGAAGAGACGTCTGAAAGATCGCCTCAGGAGTTTGCCGCAATCCAGTGTAAATAACTTCCATGCCGGCGTCCCTTAAAGCCCGGGCCACCACTTTGGCGCCCCTGTCGTGGCCGTCTAAGCCCGGCTTTGCCACGATCACCCTGATGCGCTTATCCATGTTCTAATCCTCTCGACTGAAGGCTATCTGAGAATACTCCACGAAGCATTCTACTCGACTACAGCGGAATATTCCCATGCTTCCGTATTGGTTTTTCCTCTGCCTTGTTTTCTAATTGGGCAAAGGCTCGAATTAACACGGCCCTAGTGTCACGGGGAAATATGACCTGGTCCACAAATCCCAACTGGGCTGCCCGGTATGGGCTTGCGAATTTTTCCACATAGTCATCGATCAATTCAGTGCGTCTTGCCGCAGGGTCTTGCGCTGAGTTTATTTCTTTCCTGAACAGTATCTGAATGGCTCCCTCCGGTCCCATGACCGCAATCTCAGCAGAAGGATACGCGAGATTAATATCAGCCCTCAAATGTTTGCTGGACATGACGACGTAAGCCCCGCCATACGCTTTCCTCGTGATCAGGGTAACCTTGGGAACAGTGGCTTCTGCATAGGCGTACAAAATCTTTGCGCCATGCTTTATGATGCCGCCATGTTCCTGCTGGGTGCCGGGAAGGTAACCGGGGACGTCCAGCAAAGTCCACAACGGAATGTTGAAAGCGTCGCAGAATCGCACGAAGCGAGCGCATTTGACAGATGCTTCCGTATCAAGACAACCGGCCATCCAGTTCGGCTGGTTGGCTACCACTCCCACCGTCTTACCGTTAAGCCGGCCGAACCCCGTGATCAAGTTGCGGGCATAGTGCGCGTGTACCTCGAAGAAATGTCCATTATCCATGACTGGGACAATCAGTTTCTTCATGTCATAGGGCCTGCGAGAGTTGTCAGGAATCAATGAGTCCAGTTCCGGGATGACCCTGTCCGGAGGATCGTTACAAGGAATCACCGGGGCTTTCACACGGTTGCTGTCAGGGAGAAATGAAAGAAGTTCCTGCACCTTTTCAAGCGTCCGCTTCTCCGTGGGAAAATGGAAATGACACACTCCGGAAACTTTCCCGTGGACTTTGGCCCCGCCCAAGCTTTCCGGATCTATTTCTTCGCTGGTCACTTGCTTGATGACCTGAGGGCCGGTGATAAACATATAACTGGTCTTTTCGGTCATGAAGATGAAATCGGTCACTGCCGGCGAGTAAACTGCCCCGCCCGCGCACGGTCCCATGACAACTGAAATCTGAGGAATAACGCCCGAAGCTCTCACGTTCCTATAAAAGACCTCTCCGTACCCACCCAGGCTTTCCACACCTTCTTGGATTCGTGCGCCGCCAGAGTCGTTGATACCGATAAGCGGGAACCCGTTGCGGTACGCGAGGTCCATAACCTTGCAGATTTTCTGTGCGTGGGTATAGGAAAGGCTGCCTCCGAACACGGTAAAATCCTGCGCAAAAACATAAACCCCACGGCCGTTGATCCTGCCAAAACCACAGACTACCCCTTCTCCGGGAATCTGGTTTTCAGCCATCCCGAAATCGGTGCATCGGTGGGTGACAAATTTGTCCACTTCATCGAAGGAACCGTCGTCAAGAAGTTCCAGGACACGTTCCCGGGCGGTCATCTTTCCCGAATCATGCTGTTTTGCAATTTTGTCCGGACCGCCTCCCTGATCGGACTCGGCCAGTCTTTTACTTAGTTCCTCGAACTTCTCCTGCATAGCAGCCATGTACTTCTCCCAAGTCTAAAGAATTCACAGCAAGTTCCAAAGATATCGCATTCTCTTTCCAAAACCCCCTGTCCTCCTTTGACAAAGGAGGTTCGAGGGATTTGCTTGTGAACGACGCTGTGTCATTCGGACACAAATGTACAAACGCTATAATAGCCAAGCTGACAGTCGGCTCCACATCGCGTGCCTATTGATGCTCGAACCTGCACGTCAGCTTCTCAACCAGTCCCTCTTCACCAGTCCATGCCAAAGGCCAAGGCCGGGATAGCATCATCGGATCAGTTCTTTCATGACCGATCCTACCTGGGTTATGTTTTCAACAACTCTCACTCCAGCATCCTGCAAAGCTCGGATCTTGCTCTGGGCCGTGCCCGACCCACCCGAGATTATTGCGCCGGCGTGACCCATGCGTTTGCCCAGTGGGGCGAGTCGACCCGCCACATACGCAGCCACAGGTTTTTTGAAGTCGTTCATAATATATTCAGCCGCCTGTTCCTCAGCGGAACCACCGATCTCCCCGATCAGAACTACCGCCTCTGTGCCGGGATCATCTTTGAAGAGCTTAAGGCAATCTATAAAACTCATGCCGACCACGGGATCCCCGCCAAGCCCCATGCACGTACTCTGTCCCACACCATTCTTGGTTAGTTGATCAACCACCTCGTAGGTTAAAGTCCCGGAACGAGAGATAACACCCACAGGACCCGGCATGTGGATATAACCCGGCATGATCCCAACCTTACATTGTTCACCTGGGGAAATTATGCCCGGTGTGTTCGGTCCTATGAGTCGTCTGGTCTCACGGCGCACCACGTGAAGGGCCGCAGCCGTGTCAAGAGGTGGGATACCCTCTGTTATGCATACGATCACTTCGATCCCCGCGTCTACGGCCTCGAGAATGGGATCTTTGGCATGTGCGGCCGGAATGACTATGAGAGAAACGTTCGCTCCTGTCTCCTTGACTGCCTTCCAGACTGTATTGAAAACAGGAATGCCGTCTACTGTCGCTCCCTCTTTCCCGGGAGTGACACCGCCGACCATGTTTGTTCCGTAGTCTCGGCACGCCAAAGAATGAAATGTGCCGTTTCGCCCGGTAATTCCCTGGCAGATTACTCGCGAGTCTCTATTGACAAGAATTGCCATGAAAATTCTCCGTGAATATACGCGTGCTTGGAACTGCGCTCCTTAATACGCGAAAACCGACTAATTACAGGATGCGCAAAGCCTGTCCCCGGGCTGGAAACTAGCCGGTTTCCTTCCAGCATTCTGTAATATCTTACCTTTAACAAGACTGTGTTCTTTGTACGACCAATCGGGCTGCTTCGTCCAGAGAAGGAATCATCTCAATAGGCAGCCCGGAGTTCTCGAACAAACTTCGTCCTTCCTCGATATTTGTGCCTTCAACTCGGGCTATGACCAGCAGAGGCATGCCCCGCTGATTAATGGCCCTGATGACGCCTCTGGCTAAGACATCACATCGAAGTATCCCACCAAAAATATTTATGAAAACTACCTTCACTCTCTGGTCGTCAAGTAGTATGCTCATTGCATCCGCTACTACATTCTCACTAGCACCGCCTCCCACGTCCAGAAAGTTGGCCGGAGCACCCCCGTGGAGCGCAATGAGGTCCAGTGTCGCCATCGCCAAGCCCGCACCGTTCACAATGCATCCGATGTCACCAACGAGCTTGATGTAGCTAAGCCCGTCTTTTCGAGCGGAAAGTTCCAGGGAATCTTCCTGAGACCTGTCACGGAGAGTTTCCATCTCCGGATGGCGGAAAAGAGCATGATCGTCAAGGTTTATCTTGGCATCCAAGGCCAAGACACGGTCTCGGGAAATTACGAGAGGGTTGATTTCGGCCAAAGTGCAATCATACCCGACAAAAACATCGTATAGGACAGAGATTATTCTTGTAAGCTGTCCGGCAATAATCTTGTTATCGGAAATTCTATAAGCCAAACCTCTTGACTGGTAAGGCGTAAGCCCGCTCAATGGGTGAACACTCACCGTAAATATCTTCTCCGGGGATTCCCGAGCCAGTTTCTCGATCTCCACTCCTCCTTCCGGACTTGCCATAATGGTTACTTTGCCGGTATCCCGGTCCAGAATAACCCCCAGGTAAATCTCCCGATCAATGGGCAAGACTTCTTCCACCAACAGCGCACTTACCGGCTTCCCTTCAGGACCAGTCTGGTTTGTCACGAGTCTTGACTCCAAAATCCTTCTTGCGACTCCACGGATGTCGTCATCCATAGAAAGGACTGCCACCCCGCCCGCCTTGCCTCGTCCTCCAGAATGAACTTGAGCTTTGAGGACAATTCTGTCGGTGTCCAACCCTCTTGCAGCAATAAGGGCTTCGAGAGGGTCGAAGCATACCGAACCCTTAGGAATGGCCACCCCGCGGTCGGCTAACATTTGTTTGGATTGGTACTCGTGAAGGTTCATTACGCCCACCCTCCGATGACTTAAAACATTCTGCCATCCCGCTGTCTGAGCCGGCTATCGACCCATAGAGGTTGCTCTGCAAAGGCGATTGGACAAGGTTTTTGATTCGGCAGGGACAGAAGTTCAATTTTACCCACACCAGCCCATGTTTGCAAGATAATTTGGATGTGTCAAAACCTAAGGATGGCGACACATGTAGCCCGAAGTCTCGGGGTGCTGAATAACAAGGTCGTTTACTTGGGTGGAGCGCTATATCACGGATCTCCTGATAACGGACCCTGGAGCACCTGGAGTACGGCCTACTCGGGATGTGGACGTCATAGTTGAGATTGCCTCGAAGACGGAATCCTCGTGAGCCCTGGGGTTCCGAGAAGATGCCACAGAGGGTGCTCCGACATGCCGTTTGAGAGTAGACGAGGTTACAGTCGATGTCATGCCTACGACCAAGGATGTTCTGGGTCTTTCCAATGATTGGCACGTCCCGCCATGGCTTTATGGCCTTTGGAATGGGCGTTAAACCCCAAACTGGGTATACCACTCGTTGAAGCACAGGATGAGCCAAATCTTGTGAGCGTGATCCGCGCGACCTCGCTGGTGTTCCGCCCAAAGCTCAGCCACAAAATCCCTTTGAAAAAAACTGTGTGAAAAATCGAATAATCGCTCCTCAGCCCACTTCTTGAGATTACTCTTGAAACGGGCACCGAGAGGAATCTGGAATCCATACTTGGAACGCTTAATTATAGGCTTTGGGATCCGGCCGTCTGCAACATCCCGCAGGATTCTCTTTGTGGTCATGCCTCTGATTTTGAAACTGAGGGGCATCCTGCATGCCAGATCCACCAATCTATAGTCCAGGAGAGGGCATCTCACTTCCAGCCCATGTGCCATGCTCATTCTGTCAACCTTCGTCAGAATGTCCTCGGCGAGATACGTTTGCATGTCGGTGAACATCATGTGAGTGACTGGGTCAAGGCCTAACCATTCTCTGGCAGTCATGATTACAGGGTCTTGCTCAAGCCGGTAATCAATTCCCGTGAGACGAGAGACCTCGCCGGCTGAGAATGTTCCCGGAACCAACGCAAGAGAATTCTGTCTTATTCGAGATGAGGCACGAAGGAACAGTTTGAGCTTCTTGATAAAACTCGTTCCATAATAATCCGTGGTCTCAGGCAAGAAACCGACCAAAGGCTCAATAATTCTTTCTCTGACCGCGTGGGGGATGAGATCGTATGCCAATTGAAAGCGACGGGCCAGATATCGTTCATAACCGCCGAAAAGCTCGTCTCCTCCGTCTCCGGAGAGCGCAACGGTGACTTTCTGCCGGGTCAGTTGACACAACCTCCATGTCGGGACCGCTGAGGAGTCCCCGAAAGGTTCCCCAAAATGGCGTACGAGCTTACCGAAAACCTCTTCCACATCATATTCCGATGGAAAATCCCGGTGGTCCGTGCCGAGAAAATTCGCAGCCATTCCTGACCACCGCGACTCATCATGGCTGGTTTTCGGAAAAGATATGCTGAATGTGTTGACCTTGTTACTAGTCTCCTTGCACATGAAGGAAGTTACGAGCGTTGAGTCGATCCCGCCACTGAGGAATGCGCCCAACGGGACATCGGAAACAAGACGCATCCTGACCGAGTCTTCCAGCAATTTCTCAAGATTAGCCTTGGTTTCAGAATAATCTCGAGTGTTCTCTGTTGCTGAATGTTGCCAGTACCTCCGGACGATCAAGCCGCTTTCGTCAAACATAGCCGTATGAGCTGCGGGTAGCTTGTATACATCCCGAAAAATGGTGTGAGGCGCAGGGATAAAATCGTAGATTAGGTACTCGAACAGCGCCTGCTCGGAGAGGTTGCGCATCACCATAACATCTTTCAGTAACGAGAAAAGTTCAGAGGAAAAGCTCAATCGGCTGCCGTGCCGAAAATAGTACAGGGGCTTCTTGCCTAGTCGGTCTCTTGCCAGAAACAACCTTCTGCGGGCTTCGTCCCAAATTGCAAAGCTGAACATGCCGTTGATCTCGCCAAGCATGGCTTCCTGCTTCTCAAGATAGAGTTGCAGAAGAATCTCAGTGTCGGAGCGGGTCTTGAACTCACAGCCTTTTCCTTCCAGCCGCTCCCGTAATTCCCGAAAGTTGTAGATCTCCCCATTGAAAACAAGCGCGGTGGAACCGTCCTGAGAGAGCATGGGCTGTCCAGCAGAGTCGGAAAGGTCTAGTATGGACAGTCTTCGGTGCCCTAGAACACAGCGATCAAACGAGCATATTCCCTCGGCATCCGGACCTCTGTGACTCATGCTGAGGGTCATTTCCCGCACTGTCTGCATGGACGGTCGGCCCGCAAAATCAATTATTCCGCAAATGCCGCACATTGTTATTATTTCGCCTTTCCTTCCGCAGCTATCGCGCGCGTCGCGGAACAAGAATCAGACATACATAACACAGCCCAATGCTTTGGGCGGTTTCCCAGAAGGTTTGCCAACGAAACCGATATGGACATAATATATTTGTTCTTCTTGACATTTATTTAGTTTTATGAAAGTTGTCTCTCGCCTCTGGCACGTAACGTGCTGCGGTTAGGTAACCTTGATTGGTTTGGCCTTAGGAGTTTCGTCATGATTCAAGTGAGATGCCCCGAATGCGGATTTCTCCAAACTCTCTCTGAAGAGAGATTCTTAACCATATCCGAAGATTTTCTCAACTGTCCGCATTGCCATGCTCGTGTTCCTAAAAAGTGGGCCCCTGCGGAAAGTGATTCAGTACCGGAGGAGGCTCGTCACAAGATACTTGCATTTTCCAGCAGGATTTTGAACGGGGGAGATGTCGGCCGCCAGGTTGTCTATGCGCTCGAATCTCTCGTGCGCCACCACGGGGCTCTGGAATCCAGTAACAAGGCTCTTGGAATGGGATATGCCGGTCTTGGAGACGCGAAGAAAGCCGAGGAGTTCCTGGTGCAGGCTCATGGTGAGACACCGGAAGACCTTGAAGTACGGCGTTGCCTTACGAAGGTCTTATTGGCCGGGGGGAAATTTGGAGAGGCTCTCGAACTCGGAAGATCAGTCATGGATTCGGTGGGGGCCGGCGTTTGGGATGAGGATGTGGCTCAGACGGCCCAGGCTCTCATTGGATTGGGACAGGCCGACGAAGCTCGCAACTTAATGGAAGCATATCCGGACCTCGATCCCCGCAATCCAACGGTAAAGAAGACTCGAAAAATTTTGCATCAAGGTTCGGCTGCGGGATTCGGATCACTGTTCGGGTCAAAAAATCCCATACATAAACTTCTGGGCGGTGCAGGCAAAGAGCGCCTAAAGGCACTTACCCACCGGGCCAGAAACTTCATGAGCCCACATAAGGCTACATCTACCTCGGGCAAGGGTTCCTTGGCCCTCGGGGAGTGGAACGAGACTACAAGAGTTGAAGTCCGCAAAACTGAGTGTCCGGAAACCCGCAAAGCCGCACTCGAATGCTGGATTTATACTCAAAGCTCCGAAATTCCCAGATGGGATCATGTCAGGGAAAGCCTGGCTAAACAGTATGGACGGAAGGTTGACAAGGACCGAGCGTTCAAGTTCCTGGAACCGTTAATCGAGAAAAATGATTTGACAATTGACTATATTGCCAAAGTTGAAGCCACGGATCTGTTTTGCTATCCTGAAGACCTAATCCCTCAGAATTCGAGGGGTCTGACTGATGAAGACAGAGAAAATCTTATGAAAGCCGAAATGATAGTTCGCATAAGGCTTTCTCACGCAGAGTCTCCCATTGCAAATGGTCTGATATTCATGACAAAGTTTGTTGAGGCTGTGCGAGCCTTGATAGGCGGTGTGGTTCAGGATGCCGCGTCTCATATTCTATGGGGAACGGAAGAATGGAAAAATCATGTGCGGAATCCCGAAAAAAACCTCTTGGAATCACAGGTCAACATCCAAATTCTCGAAGAGGGGAAAGCCGTCTGGATTCACACTCACGGGATGCAGAAGCTCGGCTTACCTGATCTGGAACTGGAGGGAATTCCGAATGAGATGGCTTTCTCAGCGAAAAAATTCATGCTCATGGTCGCTGCCGCCCTTGTGGACATTCCGGACAGTAGTTTGAAAGGCAATGCCCCTGTGGCCATACCTGCTACGTCATTCATGCTAAATTTGAAAATGCAGGCGCCGGACGACGAAGGTCATTTCGCGGGGGGAAGCATCAGAATCATACCTTTTGTGCGAGGACAGGATCCCCATGCTGGGAATTGCGCTGTAGGGGCTTTGACAGCTTTCCGGTCCTATTTTCCTCAGAACGGAGGCTCTAAGGTTTCGACCGGCGATAAACGAGTTCCTGAAGAGCAGGAGTCTCTAAGAGACCAGTTTCTGAGTGCCCACAACAAGGCACGTCACAATTTGCTTGTTTTTAAGAAAAGCTTTCGTAACTGTCGCGAGATGGACAAGAGTGTCCATGCTGTGAAAGTTGGGTTTGTTGGTCGAGACGGTCAGTACGAGTGGATGTGGGTTGCGCTTGACATCTGGAGAGGCCGTGCTTTGGAAGGATCTCTTGAGAACTCCCCTGTTTTGAGGAACGACCTCCACAAGGGAAGCCGCGTTCAGTTCAGCGACACTGATATTTTTGACTGGGCCATCGTGAGCCGAGGAAACATCCTCGACGGCGCTTTCACTGAAAAGGTCGGAACGGCATCTGGGGTCAAGTCTTGAAATATTAGTTCAAATTCATGGAAGGCAGGCCCAAAATAGTGATATTGACATAATTGTTACATTTATGGCTTGTTCTCTGATTTCCTGGGTGGATAGCTTGAGGTCGGGCAGGTACCCGACGCAATTTGCGGGCAGATGAACCACAAAGCGCAAAACGCCAACGCCTGGACTCCATAAGGCGGTGCACTTCATCGAGCACAATTCAAGCCCCCCTCGGACGGTGGCCGATGATGGCCTCGAGTCGATGGGGATCGCGGGAAAGTTCCAGATACAGGGAGGCGTCAAGCAGGTCCAGGCGCAGGGCCTCCGGGAGAACCTTCCGAAGCATGGTGCTCTTACCGACTCCGCGGGGTCCAAACAAGAAAAAGGAGCGATTGGGGCACTTCAGGAGGCGGGGAATATAATCAGTTCGCTCGGGGTTCATGCTTTGTGACTTCTATACTGTCATTTTGCATCGTATTTTTACATTATAAACAGCATTCTGCAAGACATCGTTCAGAAGGATTGAATATGTCCAATGGCCGGACTCTCCACAAAATTTGAACTGTGGGGGATTGGCAGCAACAAGGGCAGGCCAGTGTAAGCTCGGTTCCGCATTCCCCGCAGAATTTCATGCCCGATGGATTCTCGAATTGGCATTTCCGGCATTTCATGATGTCCCTCGCCAGAATGTTGAGAAAGGGCCGACGGTAGAAGTCTTAGTATGTGAAGATAAGCAAAGTGAACAACACTGATTTACACGAATACTAACTGCGGATAAGGCTCGAAACATCCAACAAATGCTACAGTTATGCTATTTTCTGCAACGAATT